>CBDUXN010000168.1:0-7906 GCA_965371185.1 uncultured Thermoplasmata archaeon | reverse complement strand
GGGAGGGGCACATGCCACTGGCATTTAGCCAGTGGTGTCGGGGGCGCAATTTGACGTGGTACAATTTCGAACTGTTTCAGCTACGGCAATGCAAATGGAACCGGTAATTCTGTCGGTGGTTTTGCTGGACAGAATTATGGTTTAATTTCGCACAGCTACAGCTCCGGCAGCGTGATTGGTGAAGCTAATAATGTCGGTGGTTTTGCCGGATGGAACGAGGGGACAATTTCGAACTGCTACTGCACCGGCAGCGCAACTGGAACAGGTAATTTTGTCGGTGGTTTTGCTGGATATAATGATGGTACAATTTCGAACTGTTTCAGTAATGGCAACGCCTCAGGAATTACTTACGTCGGTGGTTTTGTGGGAATGAATGATGGTGAAATTTCGAACAGTTCCAGTAATGGCAGCGCAATTGGAACTGATTATGTCGGTGGTTTTGCTGGATATAATTCGGGTACAATTTCGAACAGCTACAGCACAGGCAGCGCCTATGGAAATTCTAATGTCGGTGGCTTTACTGGATATAATGATATAGGTCTCATAATTTCGAACAGCTACAGTACCGGTAACGCCTATGGAACCTCTAATGTCGGTGGTTTTGCTGGATCGAATGCCGGTTCAATACTGGATTGCTTCTGGGACCTGGAAACATCGGGGATTATTACCAGCGCTGGAGGGTCCGGGAGATTCACATCCGACATGAAAAAAATGGCAACGTTCAACCCTCCATGGGATTTTGTCAATATATGGGGTATTATCGAAGGGGAATCATATCCATTTCTGACCCCGATTTACAACTCACCACGGATAGTCACAATTAACGTTAACTCAACCGCGGAGGATTCGCTCTACTATGTTGATTATGAAGCCTCTATCTTCCCATATCCCCCGGAGAATTCCCTCGCATCCTGGGAAATGGCCAGCAATGCCAGCAGCTGGTTGTCAATTGATTCTGCTACAGGAGTCCTGTTTGGCATCCCCACGAATGCCGAAGTAGGTTCATACGGGGTCAATATCACCGTCATTGACCTTGTGGGTGGTACCGATTGGAGTATCTTCACATTGACTGTTTTGAATTCGGATCCTGAAATTCTGACAGCTGACCTTAATACAGCAACCTCCGGTGCGTTCTACCAGAGCGATTATGACTCAAGCGATGACGGGCAGGGAACCATATCATGGGACCTTGAGACAAGCGCGACATGGTTAAACATCTCATCTACCACGGGACTGCTATATGGAACGCCAGATAATAGCCAAGTCGGGTTTTACTGGGTCAACGTCAGTGTGGATGATGGCAATGGCGGTTCTGACTGGACCAACTTCACACTGGAGGTAATGCTCGATACTGACAATGATGGGATACCGGACAGCATCGATCTTGACGATGATAGCGATGGTTACACCGATGATTTCGAATTGGCTGCCGGAACTGATCCATTAGATATATTGTCATTTCCCACAGATTGGGATGGGGATGGAATCGTCGATGGTTTTGATACTGACGATGATGACGATGGGGTACCTGACTATGTTGACTTCTTCCCATTGGATGATACTAGATGGATGGACCCCACATTAGAATACATAAACAACACAGTAAACGACATCCAAAGCAGGATCGTTGACATCCAGTCCAGCCTGGATAGTATGAACCTCAGCCTCGAAGATTTGCAGGATGCCTTAGACTACCTTAATTTGACCCTGCCCGCTCAAATGGATGATCTGGCTTTGCAGCTTTCTGGAATGAACGATTCGATTCTGAGCAAATTGGCAGGCCTGAACGAGACCAACATACTGGCCTATCTGCAGGGCATGAACGCGTCCCTGTTCTCCGAGATCCAGGATCTGCTTTCGAGCATTACGGACGACATCATCGGGATGAACTCCTCTCTTGAGGGTCAATTGACTAACCTTTTGAGCACCATGACAACCAATGATGATGCACTGAGAACGTGGCTCGAAATCGTGCTAGCAGAGCTCGATGCAAATCTTACAGCCACTAATGACACATTACAACAGCAATTAACAGACCTGCAAACAACGATGGATGCCTTCTACAACGAGATTCTTGGGGATTTAAATGATGTGTTCGATTCCCTCTCCCAGCTCGAGGGCAACCTGAGCACCCAGCACGCAGCCACAAACAGTGCGATTTCCATTCTTTCCAACACTGTGGAAAACGAACATGTTCTTACCAGAAGCGACATTTTGGACAGCATCAACTCCTCCATTGTCCAGATCCAGAGCCTGAATGGGACCATGACCGCACATGATGACAATATCCAGAATATTCTCGACCAGCTGATGGCCCTTGTGGCCGATGAAGGCAACATGACAAGGGATCAGCTTGTTCAGAATCTGAGTGAGGTATTGAGCCAAATGCAAGATCTGGATTCTGAAATTGTATCCCATAGTGATGAAGTAAATGAGAACCTGACCATACTCTCTGACCTGATCAACAATTTGGAAACCTTCGATATTTCAGAGCTGTCCCAAAAACTCGCCGACCTCGAGGGGAACCTCTCAGCATATGATACAGTCCTTGCCTCTGATATAGCTTATGTTCAGGATTCGGTTGTGGATTTCCAGACCGAGATGGAGGGCAGGCTGGAGGAGATCAACGACACACTGGCGGAGATGGATAAACTGCAGGCCATCCTGGACGACCTTGCTGAACTGGACCAAAACTTGGACCAAGCGCAGCAGTCCATTGATGAAATCCCGAAGGAAAAGAAAGAAGAGGAGGGTTTCGGTATTACAGAGATGCTGTTGATCGTTGTGCTCATCCTGCTACTGATAAATCTCCTGGCAATGCTGACAGGAAGGAAGGGAAGTGCAGAAAGAAAGGAATCTCTCCTGTATGAAAGAGTTGAGCCGGGGAGCATGGCAACCGAAGAGGAGGAAGGTTGGATGGAACAAGAAAAGCCAGAAGAAGAGCCGGAGGAAGAATGGGAAGAGGATGAAGAAGAACCAGAGGAAGAATTCGAAGAAGAGGAATCTGAGGAAGAACTAGAGGAATAACCACACGCATGCCTAGAATGCGGTACAATGCTCAGCCCTGGAGTAACTGTTTGTCCAAAATGCGGCGAGGAATTCGAGATCGAAGAGGTCGAGGAATAGGTAGAACAAGCCCACAACCTCGCCTCTATGAACTTAGAGGAGGGTAAAACCTTCTTTTTTATTCCTCCGAAATCAACCGCCCACCCATCCCACTTTTCTGGCCTTTAACAGAATTCCCTCGAGATCATCCAATTCCAGCCCCAATACGTCCTTTACCTTCATGAGTTGTTTTGCAGGCTTGGAGAAACCGGATTTGGAGATTATGAAGGCATATTCTTTCCTCGAATTATTGTACCAATCCACCAGTTTGATATTATCAAGTAACTGCTCCACGTCTATAAGTGACACCCGTTTATTGCTCCATTTCACCTCCCCGGCCAACAGGGTCTTATGTTTCTTTGAATACATGATCACGTCGATCTCATGCCCCTGGCGATCCCACCAGCTGCCGACTTCATCTGGTTCGAACGGCAGAATGTCCGAGCGGGAAAGAATCTCCGAAACGACGCGTTCCATACCTTTCCCGACAGCAGAAGATATTCGATCCCGTGGAACGGTGGAGGTCCCGTCACGATATCGCTCGATCTTGGGATAACAGACGTCGAACCACAACTGAAAGAACGGGTCCTTGATACAGTAGTGCACATGCCGGCCCTTGCCCAGAACAGGCCTTTTTCTTTGGACGAGCTGCAGTTTTACAAGGGTATCGAGATATTTTGGTATCATCTGGATCGGCATGCCCAGGTGGCTGGCTATGGCACTGGGGCCCAGTTTTCCTTCTGCCGTCACTTCCATTATAGAGAAATAGGTCTCCCAAGAGGCACCGAACTCCTGGATGAGGATGTTCTCACCTTCGGTCAAGAATATCGAACCCTGGGTGAATATCCTTCTTACAAGATCCTTCATGTCTTTATATTGGGATAGTAGTTCAAGATATCGCGGCACACCGCCTAGAAGCGAATACGCCTCGAGAGCATCCGAGAAACTAAACCCAGTCTCCATGCACATCTGGATAGCATTCTTAACAGGAAGCGGAGAAAGGTCGATGAGGTCGGTAACCCTTCCGAACAGGGGCTCCTTTTTGTTCGTGAAGATCTTCTTCATTACACCAACATACGATCCATCCACCACCAGGCAGATCCCCCAGTTGTCCTTTTCCCTGTCTATGATCGCCTGTAGATCCGAGAACGCGCCGTTCTCAACATAGGTCAGGTTCGATATTTCGTCGATGAAAACAGGTTTCCTCTCCGTTCGAAAGAGGTATTCGAACACCTCTCTAAAATTTTTGAAGGTTGGTGCGTATCCTGTCTGGTTCTGGATAAGTTCCTTTATGTTTTCCATGGCCAAGGTCAGGCGTTTTCGAGGTATGAAGAGTTCGATGTGTTCCATGTCCTTCAGTGCTTCACGGACCAACCTCGTCTTTCCGATGCGGCGGCGGCCGGTCACCACCACGAAGCAGGTGGGCCGGGATATCGCTGTCTTGATTATCTCGAGCTCATCTTCCCTGTCAAAGAATTTCATTTACAATCACCAAGGTATTATCCTATATTAGGATTATCCTGCATTGATATAAAACTTTCGATTACCTTTTCAGCCAGTAACGTTGGCATTATATGTGCCTAGAACTTCTTCCCGGTATAATCCAGCACAGACTCGAAAACAGCCTTCCCATCCCCGACCCAATCCTCCTTTTTCTCCCTCATCCATGCAGGATGCGTGTATCTAAAAAATACCCTCTCTGGATGCGGCATCATGCCAAATACATTGCCAGCCTCATTGCATATGCCTGCTATGTTGAATAAGGAGCCGTTGGGGTTCCAGGGATAACCTGTATATTCCCCATTCTCGTCCACAAATCGAAACACGATCTGATCGTTTTTTATCAATTGTTTTAGATTTTCTTCTTGCTTTTCCGCAGGAAATGCGAATTTGCCCTCTGCATGTGCACATGGAGCTATAATGACCTTCTCCTTTGGCAGCTTACTTGTAAAAATGCATTTGCCTTGACTCTCATGCTTCAATAAGGCAGGTCTGCATTCGAACCGTGCGGAATCGTTGGTGGCTAGAACTGCCTCGGGAAATTTGCTCATCGTCTTTCCAAATGCAGGGAGCAGTCCCAATTCCACCAATATCTGAAAACCGTTGCATATCCCGCCAATAGCGTGACCATTTTCCACGAACTCTATCAACTGATCCCGCAGCTTGCTCTTCATCCTTGCTGCGAAAATCGTTCCAGCACGAATGTAATCCCCGGAGGAGAAGCCTCCTGGTATCATGAGTATTTGGAAATCAGAGAGTTTCCTTGTCTCGTTCTCGCGAATGTCAGAGGAGGTGAGCTGCTTTAAATGCACCATTTCCGGTTTTGCGCCGAGCCTTCTAAACGATTCGAAGGTTTCCTGCTCGCAGTTGGTTCCCTCGATTCGCAGTATGCATACCCTGATATCCTCGACTCTCACTCCATCATCTCCAAGGTTACCCCATCAAATTCCAAAGGGTGTCGTTCCATGCTTTTCTTATCTTTTCCACCTCAATATCTACCAAAATGTTGCTCCTGTCCACGATCCTGAGTCTGGAGCCTCCAACTTTTCCAAGTTTGTAACTTGGAGCGTCCATCATGTTCTCGAATACCTCTTCCTCACCTTCCTTGACCTCAACCAACCAGCGAGTATTCGACTCTGAAAACAGCTTAAAATCGCCTCTTATATCGGCAATATTTGTTATATCGATCTCAGCCCCTATATCACCACCGATGCTCATCTCTGCAATGCCTACACCAAGGCCTCCGTCAGAGAGATCATGGCAAGCAGTTATGAGCCTTTTATCCATCGCGCCGAGCAGTGAAGCGATACTCTTCTTCAATCCATTAAAATCCACTTTCGGCACCACTGCACTCTCGCCCTTCAACAACTTCAAGTAGGCAGAGCCTCCGAACTCAGCCTTGGTATCCCCAATAACGTATATCGATTCACCTTCTCCCTTGAAATCCGCTGTGACGCATTTTCTTATATCCTTCACTATTCCCACTCCGAGAACCGTGGGCGTGGGTGGAATTGCACCAGCCTCGGATTCGTTGTAGAAGCTCACATTTCCCGATACATAGGGTATGCCAAGAGCTTTTGCAGTATCTCCTAAACCTTTCGCAGCCTCGTAGAAATCTCCAAGTTGAGCTGGTTTTTCAGGGTTGCCGAAGTTGAGGCAGTCAGCGAATGAATGCGGCTTCGCCCCAACAGCCACGAGGTTTCTGCAAACTTCATCGATAACAGAACATGCACCCCGGTACGGGTCGATCTCCATGAAGAAAGGGTTAACATCCGTGGTCAAGGCCAAGCCTTGATAGGAATGCTCCAATGGTTTCAGCACCGCGGCATCGCCGTGCGTCTCCTTGCCTATCTTCCCTTGCAAGGGTTTTATAACGGTATTGCCCCTGACCTCGTGATCATAGCATCTGATGACCCATTCCTTGTTCGCGATGTTCTGGGAGGCCAGCAACTTGAGCAGTATCTCGTTACAATCTTCTAACTCCAAAGGAATTGATTCTACGATTTGTTCTTCGACTCTCTTAACCTCATAAGGGCGGCAATACACCGGGCCTCCAGTTAAAAACTCCAGATCCATCTCAAATATCTTCTCTTCATCCCAGTAAACCCTCAGCACCTTCTCAGGAATGACCCTGCCTATGATCCTAGCCTCCACATCCCACTTTCTGCATATGTACAGCACCTCATCGAGGTTCTTTGGGTTCACTGCGAACATCATCCTCTCCTGGGACTCTGAGACCCAGATCTCCCATGGAGACATGTCCTCCTCCTTCAGAGGCACTTTCTCCAGTTGCACCTCTGCTCCGAAACCTGCTGCCAAGGCCATCTCGCCAACCACGCATGACAGCCCACCTCCACCAAGGTCTTTCATACCGTCGAGCAGTCCTTTCTCATTTGCCTCAAGACAGACATGAATCGTGGGTTCCTTTGTTATGGGGTCGCCAAGCTGCACAGCGCTCCTTGACTCCATCTCAGAGGCTTCGGTGAGTTCTGCCGAGGCGAAGGTTACACCGTGTATGCCGTCCCTTCCCGTTCTTCCGCCGAGGAGGACATAAAGATTGCCAGGCGCCTTAACCCTGCTTCTTATTATGTGCTCCTTCTTGGCTATACCCACACAGCCCACATTGACGATGCAGTTGCCCACATAGCCTTCATGAAAGTACACCATGCCTGTGGTGGTTGGAATGCCTATCCTGTTTCCGTAGTCCCTGATACCGGCAACAACACCTGAGAACAGGTATTTTGGATGCTTCACCCCCTTTGCCAGCTTCTCGTATGGATAGTCCAATGGCCCGAAGAACAGGGGATCCATGAAGGCCACTGGCTGAGCGCCCATGCAGACAACGTCACGCACTATGCCGCCTATGCCAGTGGCTGCACCACCGTAAGGCCCAATTGCTGAGGGATGGTTGTGGCTCTCCAACGCAACAACGTAAGCATGCTCATCATCGAATTCCACAACCCCAGCATCCTCGGAGATGACGAGTATATTCTGCGGAGCTTCGATACCGAACACGTGCTCCTTCAAAATGACTTTTGAGGATTTATAGCAGCAGTGCTCAGACCAGGCCTGTCCTATTGCTTCCAGCTCGATATCAGTTGGATTTCTTCCTTTCTCTATGAAATGCTCCTTTACCCTCTTCATCTCCTCCAGGCTTAAGCCAATGCCGCTTTCAAGGCTGAGCTGCTCCAGTTCGGAGTCGCTTGCCATCTCAAAAACGATATCATAAACTGATACAGGCGGAGCTCTTTTAACGAAAATTTTAATGTTAACCCCCACAGCATCCAATATTTACCGCCTC
>CBDUXN010000167.1:0-7912 GCA_965371185.1 uncultured Thermoplasmata archaeon | reverse complement strand
ACATCACATCCATTCTCCTACAGATAGAGGCAGAGACCTGAGGCGACAATCTCAATCCGCTATCTATAAGTTCCTACAGGATCTGTTTTCCCTCCTTTCTGGTTACGGTTCCTTTTGCCGTGACATTGAGGATAAAAGTGGTTAACCACCAACACTCCACACCTCTTGCTCTTGCGACCTTGATCAACGCATAATCGTTTGATAATAGCGAATCTCCTCTTTCTTCGGCCAAAAGGATCAACGCCGCATCTGCGGGCTCTATACCCTCTAATTCCACTATTTTACTGACAGCTTTTTTATGCTTTAATTTCTGCACGGCGATCCACTTTCCGCATGCCTGCTCTATCGCGCTTGCTCCAATTCTGCGCCTTGCTTCTTTCACGCATTCTCTATGTACATCCTCGGTTATAACCACATTTCCGAAGAAGTCATTTAGAAGGGACAACCTACCGATCCTGGAGAGATGAATCAGAACTGGGGAATCAACGATCATGTAATGCCCTCAGAGGTTCCTAAAGTCCCTTTCCATTTCCTCTAAGGAATATCCAGAATCGATCCCATGTTTCGAAGCCAGATCCAGCATCTCAACGTACGATACGGACGCTATAGAAGCGGCTCTTCTCAAGGTGACTTTATGTTCTCTAAGCAGCTCCAGAGCATTTTTCAGTTTCCATTCCTTGATGCCCTTTGCCAACAATTTCCTTATGACCACTGCTCTGTCAGCGTGCTCCTCCTTCTCGATCCTCTCCAGATCCTCGAAATATTCCTCTGATATTCTCGCCGTGATGACCTTCAATTAACCACCGTTACAAACATAGCGTTACGATACTATATAAATGTAACGCTTGTATTGGGCATCGTGTTTTTCCTCTATCTAGGGATCGAAGTCAAGCTATAAAATATCGTTGCCTTACAGCATCACATATATCTTTTCCGCCGCTTTATTACAAAAGAACGATAGTTAGTAAACATAATTTTTATAGAGGAACCTCCCATATAATCTCCATTGGGCTTATGCAGTGAATCCAATAGCCTCTTCCCACCTCGAAATTATCTAACTTGCCAATCCGTTCCATTTTTTGGGTCGTTGTATTATAGGTACAAATCGAATCAACATCCGTATCGAAGATGATATTGTTCAGGGCTGCGTCTCTGCTTTTGTTGCTTAATGAGGAATAGCCTACGAGATTCCAGCCTGGATGGAGGGTGATGCTCTGGTTTTCGATAGGCTGGGTGCCATTGACCCTAAGTATTGTCCCTCCCGGATTCGTAATGTGAATCCAGAAGCCGATCTTATGATTTATCTCATCCAAATCATTCATATAGGAGGGCTTTGAAACATGATAGTGCTTCCATGGATCATTAGCATCGGTTACATTATATAGCCAGACAGAATCATACCACCCGTCTATCGATCCAAGCGATCTTGTAAGGTTCTGCCCTTCTTGAATCAGCGGAATTGAAATCAGATTCCAGCCTTGCTTTAAAATAATATGGTTTACAACGGTCATGTTGGCCCATGCCTGCGAGCTAGGCATCTCGATTCCGCCTGCAGTGGTGTAGCTCAGGAACACGATGTTGTCAATAGAAGTACCAACTGTGGCGTTCCCTAAGGAGACATTGATGACAAATGAATGGTTGCCTGGAGCGACGTTGGTGAAGGTCCAGTTGTAATCAGCGGTCTTTACCCCGAGCTCTGTGGCAGATGAGTCGTTCAGATATGTAACCTCAGCAGGTAGTGTGTCGTTGATCCAAACGGTCTCAGCCGCTACAAGGCTGGTGTTATTGAAGTAGATGGTGTACTGTAGAATCTCCCCCGGCGACGCGGTAGCCTTATCCACGCTCTTCTCCACCCATATCGTGGGGGAGTGCTGGGCGGTGGTGGTTATCAGAAGAGGATGGGTAACATTATACGAAATGGCCTCTGCAACACCTGATACATCGGAGGCAATGGGAAAGTAGGATATGTTCCCAAAACTCAGTTGGTTATGCGTAATATTCAAAAAAATTCCACCTGTTCTGCCGTATAGTCCCGGTTCTGTATTATTGTGATCTTCAGCACTGGAATTGTCGTCGAATTTCAACATGCTTGACTCACTCTGAAGGCCGATGTCCCATATACAGACATACCCTCCATGGGGGCTGCTTACCTCCCACCATCCCTGTACATCAGGGACTATTATATTATCATCATCGATGCCGTTTATAACCGCCGTGTTTCCGCTCAAATCCCTATAGTCCATGGGAATCGAGGTACTGATATGGTCCAGAGCCAGCCATATATCTACCGTCACCGGTCCATCTATGTAGATATCCATATACCCCGTCGCGTTCACATGTTCCGGATAGAATTTCCAGGTAAAATTGAAATACGCGTCTACGATGATGCCAAATATGTCCTGATAAATGTGCCAACTCACAACACCTAATGCTCTAACGTAACCGTCTTTTTTTAGGGTGAAGTCAGAACCCAAATCGTTCTCATCATATATTAATTTGAAAATCCCTAAAGTTGCGATAGCCTCGATTTCCAAGGTATCAACCAAATCCTCTCCGTCTCCACCTTTGGCCTCTGTGACGTTGAAGTAGTCCATGATCATTCCTACTCCGTCTCTAAAACCCATTGTATATGAATCAGTGAACACGTCGTTTGCATCGGTATCGAATCTCACATAATCCTCTGTAAAATCCGCCTCGATTCTTGAACTCTTATAGATATATGCCCAGGCACTGTTGCCAGTATCTAAGTCTATGATTTCCACCTCGTATCTCGGCGCGTCGCATCCAACCACCCACTCGTTCTCGGAGGCCCGATCGCTTGCGTCTCCGGACATGAAAACGATCTCGTCATAGCCATCCATAACACCGTTGGTGTTGTTCACGGTCCAGCTGCCATTATCCGGGTTCCGTTCGTCGACCTGGAAAGGTATCTGTTTCCACGTTTCGGTGGAACCATTCCAAGCGTAGACGAGTATATCGTTGTCCTGGGAGAACACGTCCGTGTTGTTTACAGAGGTACCAAAGAGGTCCGAGACCTGGTCACCCGGGACCACTACAGCCTCCTCCGTGCGCCCCAATGTGTTCCAACCGATCGTGTCTTGCGGCTGCACATCTCCACCGTCATCTAAAGGGTCCACTTCCTCCCCGTCCAAAATGAGGGCGAGTGCTGGGTTGAGAATCGAAAAGATGATGATCAGGCTCGTAGTCGCGGCTGCTATTCTCGCTTTGCTAATGCAACTTCTAAATCCGTAATAAGTTGAAATTTTTACCACGTCCCCCCAGTCGAGATAAACTCCTGTTCAATGATATATGTTTAAGTATATATAATAATTTTTATTTTCAATTATCGATCACCTGCAACTAAAGACTCAGATAATTTGCATTTTATACCAAAAGGTATAAAAATAGAGGGATTCTATAAGTCACCGGCCAAATATTTTCAAGAACAACCAAAGAGATATTGGCAGTACACGGATAAAAAGATAACATTTTCGTAATACTTTAAATCGATTAAAGTAAAATTATTTATATCATGGATACATTACTCTCTTCACCTTTCTTTTATAGAAGAGAGGGAGGAGGCTGCGAAAAGAAACGAGGCTACCGAAGACGGAAATTTTAAAAACGTGAATAGTAAAAGCTAAAGTTTAAAAGACCAGAAAAGGAGGGGGGATAGAACGAGTGACGATAGCGAAGGGGTAAGTTCCATTCAATCTGTCGAGACAGGGCGCAAGACATTGGATGAGATAACGGGCAAACTCGTCTCGAAATCCGATGTGAGTGGAGCAGCGATCTTAAGAGCAGATGGTTCTGTTATCTCCTGGCATACGAAGGATGGCACAGAACCGAAACAGGATATCGATTTTATGCTGGACTTTCTCGTCCAAGATCATCAAAAGAACATCCACTACTGGAAATCCGGCATGTTCACGGAGTCGATACTGAACTACAACGGGCACAAGATCCTCTCAAGCAGGATCAGGGAGGATATGATGCTGATACTGGTGCTTGACAAAAGAGCATACGTTGGACTGGCTATGCTGGATATGGAGGGCTGTCTTAGAGAGATAGATGAGGCTCTGGATGAACGCTGCTCATCGGTCTGCGAAACCCCTGGTTAGGAGAATGAATCATCAAGATATTTCATATCGATGTTATCCGATTTTTGGGTGATTATGTGAAGGTAGCGATTATCCCGGCGTTCAACGAGGAGAATACGATAGGCAGTGTCGTATTAAGGACAAAAAGGCATGTCGATAAGGTTATAGTTGTAGACGACGGCAGCAAAGATAAAACCGCCGAGGTTGCACGGTTAGCAGGAGCTAGGGTGGCTAAACATATCCGAAACGGGGGCAAGGGCATAGCACTTAGAACAGGTTTTGAGGTTGCTGAGAACTTACATCCAGATATTGTGGTTTGTTTGGATGCTGATGCTCAGCATAACCCGGATGATATCCCGATGGTCATGGCACCTATCATTTCTGGTGAAGCAGATATGGTGATCGGATCCAGATTTTTAGACAAAGAACATAAAAAATATATCCCGAAATACAGAAGGTTAGGGCAATGGGTGCTGACAACAACGACGAATTTCGGCTCTGATACGAAAATAACCGATTCTCAGAGCGGCTTCAGAGCGTTTTCTGGAGATATCCTGGGAAAATTCAAATTCCGACAGAACGGGTTCAGTGTAGAATCCGAGATGATAGAAGATGCAAATGATAACGAGATCAAGATCAAAGAGGTGCCGATCTCCGCGAGATATGACGGACTGGATACATCCACGGAAAAGCCGGGAAAACATGGGTTAGGTGTGCTCGGTTTCATCATAAAAACAGTTAAGGATAGACGCCCCTTGTTGTTCTTCGGTGTTACGGGAGCGATATTGTTGTTGATCGGGTTGGTACTTGGTGTATACAGCCTTGACCGCTTCTTCAATCATGGTTACCTACCATTCGGACCATCGCTGGTGGCATCGATGTTGATACTCATGGGAGCGTTATCTGTCTTTGCGGGTTTGATACTCAGCTCGATCTCAGGGATGATCCAAGGGCAAAAACTATTGAACCACCGTCAAGGAGGAACGTTACTTGAAGATATTGACGAGCAAAAGAATCAAGCATCATCGAGCCACCATCCAGAACAAATGTTAATCGAAGATATTGAGGAAAAGAAGACTCCAGGGCAAGCACCATCAAGCCTGCATCGAGCAGAGATGTTATCAGGAGATATCGATGAGAACAAGATCCAAGGGCTTACAGCATCGAGCCACCCTCGAGAAGAAATGTTACTTGAAGATATTGATGAGAAAAAGATCCACATGTGATATCGATTAGGGAGAGGAGTGAATATGGCATGCATGCATATCAGCTGTTCACCGGGCAGAGGCGTTTGGCTGCCGCTCGTAACTAATGTGGGTTTTGATGCTCAGATAAAGAAGCATCCGTACTGTGAGAATTGCGGTATTATAAAGAACCTTGGAGGTGAAAGAGCGAAAAGTATCGGGTATTACACAGATGTATTGATAGCCATCAGGGAGTACGTTAATAATAGGCACAGCATGATGCCAAAATTCACAAAAACACAGGTACGATTGATCGCAAAGGAACTGGAATCAAATGATCTTTTTTGGGATCCATACGGCACTAATGTAGATATACAAAGGGATAAGTTCATTGAAGAGGTAAGAAAATACCGACCAGATCTACCAGAGCACTTCATAAAAAGCTTCTTGTGAAATATAAAGAATTTGATTAGCAGCAATAATTGATGGGTTTCAACCCAAAAAAGGGTTGGGGCATGCGTGAGAAGAGGGCTGTTATGAACAGCGGAAGCTAATTTTGATAATTTGGAGAGGGATACGAATACTGTTCCGCTACCGGGCGGAGAACTTTACCCAAGCTGCCTTTCTCTTCTCTAAATTTATGACGGATCATAAAATCAACATCCTTTCCTCGGGGACCTTTGCCACGAAGGGTATTTCATCAGGATATTCTTGCCTCACACTCTCAAGCATCTTTTCTATATCTTCACCCTTTGCCACCACTTTCCCGTTTACGATTACCACATATTTATTCTCTAATCCTGTTTTATCAAGCTCAAGATACACTTCGAAATTTTTGGTCATACTCTCAACTCCACCTATACTAAGATATTGAATCTTCTCTTTTTAACCTTAACGGTAGATTTACGCATAAAATTGGCGGATATCTGAACTCCAAGCGTTCTGAAGTGCCTTCGGCACGAACCTAGACATCCAAAAGGACAAATTCATTGAAGAGGTAAGAAAACACCGACCAGATCTACCAGAGGACTTCATAAAAAGCTTCTTGTGAAATATGGAAAAATTGATTAGCAGCAATAATTGATGGGCTTCAACCCAGAAGAAAGGGTTGTGGCCTGCGTGAGAAGAGGGCTGCTATGAACAGCGTGAGCTGGTTTTAATAATTTGGAGAGGGATACGAATACTGTTCTCGAATGTACATCAGCAGTAGTGGAATCAAATGGCTGAGGTAAACATTAAATATTACGGCAGAGATAAGTATGAACTATGTTGGTAACGCGATGAACGATATCAAACAACCTGTGCCAAAAGTGGAAGCTAAAGTGCATGCAACCATTAAAAAGATGGAAAACACGGATGAATGGGAGAAAGTGAAATTCATAATTTTCTACGGTTCATCAGCGAAAAATGAGGTTAGAGATGCATCAGATCATGATATCTGCATCTATTTTGATGGAAAAAGTACTGAGGAAATGTCTGGATTCAGGCTCAAGGTGCTTTCTGAGTTTTTCGATGATTCTTATGATGTAAAAATCTTCCAGCAGTTACCGCTTTATATAATGGTTGAGGTTTTGAAGGGAATAGTGATTTTTTGTAGAGATGAACGATTTTTGTATGATGTTGCTTTGAAAACAATAAGAGAGTTTGATGATTTTAAGCATAGGTATTATGATTATATCGGGTATAGGATGATAACATGAGAAAAACCCTGGTTAGGACGAAATTGAGAGCGATAGAAGAAAGCTTTCAGTATATTAAAGGAACATTCTCAGGATTTTTATGACTTCATAGAAAAAGTAGATACATTTATTGCAACAGTAGATGATGATTGAAGCAGAAGGAGAAGATTATATCGTTTTGCGGGGAGGCATATAGATGAACATCGCGATCATTCTCGGCACACGCCCTGAGATCATCAAGATGTCACCTATAATAAGAGCGTGTGAGCGTTTGAAGTTAGATTATTTCATTCTCCACACCGGTCAGCATTATTCATACAATATGGATCGCATATTCTTCGAGCAACTTGAGCTACCAGAACCGAAGTATAACCTCAATGTGGGCTCGGGCACGCACGCAGAGGAGACGGGGAGAATGCTTTTAGGGATTGAGAAGGTATTGGTACGGGAGAAACCTGAGGTTGTTTTGGTCGAGGGTGATACGAATACTGTTTTAGCAGGGGCATTAGCCGCAACTAAATTAGGCATCAAAGTAGGGCATGTAGAAGCTGGTTTGAGAAGTTATGATAGGTCCATGCCCGAGGAAATCAATCGTATATTGACAGATCACTGCTCGGATTACCTGTTTGCACCCACAGAGAAATCCAAGACAATTCTACTTGCTGAAGGGATACCTGATGAAAAAATTTTCGTGACAGGCAACACAATTGTTGATGCAATTTACCAGAATTTAGAGATCGCGAACAAAATCCGATCGGCTCTTAATGATTTGGATCTTAAACCTAGGAGCTATTTCTTAGTTACGGTACATAGGCAGGAAAATGTGGATAACAAATCGAGATTCTCCAATATCTTAAAAGGTTTAGAGAGGATCAATAGCGAATTTAACATACCCAGTACTTGGAAATAAGACATAAGAGGACGAAAGTGCATCACTGGTTGATCAAAG
>CBDUXN010000166.1:0-7957 GCA_965371185.1 uncultured Thermoplasmata archaeon | reverse complement strand
AGGGTGTCTTAAATTCTTGAGTTTATCGAGGGTGTTAA
Organism: uncultured Thermoplasmata archaeon; assembly: GCA_965371185.1. Taxonomy (GTDB): domain Archaea; phylum Thermoplasmatota; class Thermoplasmata. Next base: position 7,919 of record CBDUXN010000166.1, on the reverse strand, counting down.
TTTTGCGGTTGGTGGGGTGGTTTGGGGAAACTGGGGCATCTTTTTTACGGAGTGGGCTGTTTTCGGAGGTTGGGGTTAGGGTGAGGGTATTTGAAGTACAGGAGATGTACCAGATATGTCTAAATATTTTTCTCGATTTCTGTAATGAATTCATCGGCCAACTTTAATGCTACTTCGGCCTCGTTTTCGCCGATTTTCACATCCAAGGCATACAAGGCTGTGTGTCGTAACCTTCTATAAGAATCCAAAACACGAATATGATTTTCCAATTTTGGGTATTTTGATTTCAGATACAAAACTAGGCAGACATGGCTTCGTTCTTTTATGCCATCTATAAAGAGGAGGGAGCGCGCAGCATGGAACATTGCAGTATAAGCTGCAACGACAGTAATATCATGGATTTCCATGTCGTAATTCTTTCTCGCTTTTTCGAGATATTCCTTAGCCTTTTCGATTTCCTTTTTTCCTGCCTCTGGTTGGGGTCGCATGCGTTTAAGCAATCCCTGATCGTAACAATCTTTAAGATTCATATCAGTTCACCACCATATAATAAAATATGATTCATCATGACGTTATTGTAGAAGGGGTCCTCCCGTTCCTTCAATTTAGTCCATTGACCTATTGAAAATATTTCGATGCTCACAACCCTTTTTAATTCCTCCTCGATACGCTCGCTAAATTCATAAAGATCCAATTTCTTTGGGGCTATTAGTATAAAATCTAGATCACTTTTTTCATCGAATACCCCTGTGGCAAAACTTCCATATAAGGCTATAGATATGATGTTATCGTCTATTTTTATTAAATCGTCCACAAAGCCTGTTTCCCGTAATTGTATCAACATGAATGTTGTTTTAAGTTCCCTTACCACAGCAAGCTCGTTATTGAGTTTGTAGAGATGGGTTTGACCTTTTTCCTCCTTTTCTACCAGTCCCCACTTCTTGAATCTCTTTAGAGAAGAGCTCGAACTGCCTGGGCTAATGTCTAAAATTCGTGCCACTTCCTTCACATAAAATGATTGAGAGGGATATTCGAGGAAATGAGCCAGTATCTTCCAATCGACATATTTTTCAAACAGTTCAATCAAATGAACCACCGTTCAGTATAATAAACTACCGTTCAATATATAAAACTTTTGGTTTTAGCTGATTAAAAAAGGAAATGAGATCCGATGTATTTTAGGTCCAATTTTCGGCATATAAGCCGTCCAATCCTCGGCATATATATGCCGCATTTTGGAAATGGTTCGTATGCCGGATTTTGTACGGATTTGGAGGTTCATATGCCGGATTTCGAACGGAAATTGAGGTTGACTGGCTGGGATGATATCCAATTTTCGGCATATGGGTTGGTTTAGCGGAGCCAAAAAGGGGTGGTGAGGAGACTGGGTAGGTAGGATTTGTGGGAACTGGGGTTTCTTTTTTACGAGGTGTTCTATTTTCGGAGGTTGGGGTTGAGGTGAGTAGGGATGGGATTTAAGACCGCTATATTTGAAAACTTATGTCGGTTCGATTATAATCTTACCCTTTGAAACTTTAAAAGATACCTCGTCGCCCTCGTGGATTGGAATTGCATCACTTATTTCTTTTGGAATGCGCACCGCTATACTACCTCCGACCTTGAATGCTTTGCGCTTGAATAGTTTATACAATCTTGAATACTCTTTTTCATCGATCCAGTCATCCTTGCATTTGGGGCATATCTCAACCATTGCAAATATACCGGATTCGATTTCCTTTCTCTCCTTCTTCATATTCGAATTGCAGGACGGGCATTTTGTCATTTTTCTTCACCTCCTTCAACTGTGATTATCCACAGGGTTTTTTGCCTGATAGTAAATTTGATTCTAATTTTGACATCGCCTATGTTTCTCTGGATAATTCCTACGCTCCCCTCTTTTTTCGGTTTCTTGATCATTTTCCCGGTTTTGAGAAAATGTCTGAACTCCTCTATATCCATGTCAAAGCGCTTGATCAATCTAAGCGCAGCATGAGGTTTGAATTTAATGGGGAGTCTGTGAATATCCATGCATTCCAATAGATATAATGTATATACAAAGTATATATACGTTTCGATTTTATTATTTATAATAAACTTAACATATTTCGAGTCCAATTTTCGGCATATAAGCCGTCCAATCCTCGGCATATATATGCCGCATTTTGTAAAAGGTGCATATGCCGGATTTTGTACGGATTTGGGGGTCCGTATGCCGGATCTCGAATGGAAATGAAGGCTGACTGGCTAGGTGGGTTTCCAATCTTCGGCATATGGGTTGGTTAGCAAACCCAGAAAGGGGTGGTGAGGAGACTGGCTATCTGGGAGCGGGATTTGTAGAGGGAGGCGAGGTTTTTTATACTGGAATGAAGTTTAAGGATAAGGACGAAAAAGAAGGGTGACGGTCATGCCATTCTGTATAGATTGCGGGAGTCAAATATTTCAGAATCAGAAATTTTGTAGTTCATGCGGTGCAAATATTTCTCAGTTACTAACACCTATACCACCACCTCCTCCACCCCCACCACCTCCACCACCACCCGTTGTTGATTTTAAACAAGAAACACAGATAGCATACCCATCAACTACTCAGGAAAGTGAATTAGTAACAGGATACAAACCTCCTGTCAAAGCTAAGTCAAAAAAGCCACGGAATGCTGCGATATCTATTATTATCGCCGTATTAGTTGTTTTCGCAATACTATATTTTGGATTTCCTGGATGGAAAGATAATCCTTTTGCATTCATAAAAGATACAGATGGAGATGGATATAACGATGATAAGGACGCTTTCCCAAATGACCGTAACGAATGGGAGGATTCAGACGGCGATGGCATTGGAGACAATTCAGATAGATATCCCAATGATTATGACAATGATGGTTTCGGCGATTCTGTTGATCTCTATCCAAAAAAGGATGTTGGGATAAAAATAAAATTAAACGGCTTTAAATTTATCGATCCGATAGACTTCTGGGACTCTTATGGCGAGATTTACTTCTTAATTTATGTAAATGATAGATATGAAGGTAGAATTGATAATAATGGCGAAACATGGTCTGCAGGACAAGGAAATTATTACACAATTAATATGTTCTTACCATATAATGTGATGGATAACCAGACATATGTTAAAATTAACATACAAATGTGGGATGATGATCTTTTTGATGATGACATTATTGATATCGATGGTCATGATGATACATATGGTCTAACAGTAACATTGGATATAACAAATTTAGAGTGGACAGGCGATGATACGGATGGTTACACAGATGGGAGTGATGATGGTTCACAGAACTCGGACGAGGACGACGGCGCATTATCGTACGGCTTTGAAATTTACGATATAACCTACAACAAGATTTTCAATTGGAGATTTGGTAATAAGAACTGGCAAATATCGGTGGATATCCCCCCTGATTTGTATACATATTATCGCTCACTATCGAGATCCGACGACATTTCTGTTTATGTTACATCCAGCGATGAAATAGTGTCGGGGATGGCAATGGCACTTATGGATAATGCTGATATGGAGGGTTACGATTATTACGAAACTGTAAATTATGTATTGAAGTTCGTCCAGAGCATAGAATATACCGCAGATAATGTAAGCACAGGCTCTAACGAATACTGGCGATATTCCGTTGAAACTTTGGTTGATGAAACTGGTGATTGTGAGGACACTTCAATACTATTTGCCTCACTAATGGAAGCGATGGATTACGATGCTGTAATATTTTTATTACCAGGCCATGCGGCTGTAGGTATTAGCGGGAATAACTATCAAGGTTGGTATGTAGAGTATCAAGGTAAGCAATATTACTATTGTGAGACCACGGCCCCAGGATGGGAAATGGGCGACATGCCTGAGGAATATGAGGAAGAAGATCCTACGGTTATTCAGGTTGAATAGTGCATTTTTTATCTTTTCCGATTTTCGGCAGAGGGGTTGGTTATCAAACGGTTTTGGTTCAGTCCCGTGGGACCAGAGTGGGGTGAGAGGTTGGGGAACTGGGGATTCTTTTTTACGAGGTATGCTATATTCGGAAGCTGGGGTTGGGTGAGAGGGATAGATTTGAACTATCGATCTACGGGTTGGGTTGATTAAACAAAAAAAGGGAGATGGGAGATGTAAGCATCGAAATGTATTTATATTCTGATTTAGTTTAAGAATATTGTTAAAAAAGAAGGGTGTGATAGTATTATATCAAAAAAACCACTACTGGCTGTGATAACTACTGTGATAGTTGTTTGTGCAGTTCTTTTTGTTGGACTTCAATATGGTATCTTTGAATCTTTTAAAGACACCGATGGGGATGGTCTAAGTAACGCCAGTGATCCAGATGATGACAATGATGGAGTACCAGATGATGTTGAAGCCGAATTAGGAACAGATCCCTTAAAATCAGGAGATGCAGCTCATGGAACCTTAATCTACGATCCCAGTGGTTCCAACTATGCTACGAGGTCGGGAACACGAGGGGATGATGATGGCGCTTATTTACTAGTTGAGACAAAATCAGGAGATATTGAGGCCAAATCAGTTTCTCTATCATATAACTATGATTTGACGGAGCCCTTAGTAGTCGAGGGTTTTTTTAAACTGGAAAGCGGGAATACAATAATCACGCATATAAAGGATACATCGTCTGAGGATACAGATATTGAAAATGCAGATTTAACACTTACAGATGCGATCGCTGGGTGCTTTAATAACCACACAATTGGTTTTGGAATGGATGGGGAAACAGAAGTATTTTTCATTTCCCTAATTAAAGCTCCTGTCCTTTTAACAACCATATCCATGTCTGGTGTGTTCATCGATGTTGATGAACTGATTGGTTTAGATATCTTAGAGATGGATATCCCAAATGAGGTCCTAGCAGTAATTGAATCATTTGATATTCAAGAAACTCTCGGAATCAGAATATTTCTTGCTGGGTCTATAAACTATGAGGATTCAACAACTATTACCGGTGATGTTCTTGATATCATTACTCCTGATGATGCGACAAAACTTGCTCAAATATTGCCACTTGGATTGGATGCAGATGAAATGGAAGAGGTAACTAATTTTCTCGATTTCATAGATATGAATCTATTAATCCTAATGGAGGATGGCAGCAATTCAAGCAATTTGGATATATGGTTTATTATTGTACCAGAGGATTATCCAGATGGGTCATATGATGGTCTAATTTCCATTTCTGTTTCTGAAGCTGATATGTCCTATCTTTTCCCAGATTCTCTACCTTCTGGTCCTTCCTGGCTCGATCTTCATATAGGTGCCACAAATTCACAAGGAATACTTCCATCTTATTCCCAAATGTCGGTAATGAACTTATGGGCTTCTATTGATGGTTCAACCCGTTCAGTCAAGGTCAACAGCTATGCTTTGGTAGCCACCCTTGAGGATGTCCTTGAGGTAATGGGAAGTGTGTTCGGATCAGATGTATCGATATTCCAGGATCTAACCGCTTTTCGCAATCCAGGTTTTGCACTCCTTGTTGACTATAATATTACGAATTATTTCTCTCAGGATTATTCAATAAAGGAATATATTGCCCTTGCATTCGTTCCTAATGCCGACTCAGATTTCGGATTTTTCGCCAGGTTAAGCTGCCCAGGAGTTCTTTATAATCTTGGGGATTTCCTAGGAATGGAATTCGATTTTCCAGTCATTTTCTGCGATTATATGCTAAGAGATGATAGTAGAACTGTTACAACCACTCTTTCCAGTATATACAATGACCCGACAAACGAGGTCAATGATAAGTTTATTACACACATCAATACCAGCGGCAGATTATTGGGAGTCTCCCTAAAATCAGTTGCGAAATTCACTCAATTCATCGATCCCACAGGCATTAGTATTTTAATGGCAAATTCTCCTTTAGATATCGGCGTTTATGATCTAAGTGATCCATATGATGGGACTAACTATCATCTTGCTTCTATTTACCCAAAAATAGGCAGTGCCCCGAATTGTCTCTTCACACCTGCCTATGTAGAAGGCTATTACTTTAATTTCAATTATGATGGTGGATTTCTTACGGGGGATCCAGAGGGACTCGCTAGAAATTCCAGTGGAAATGAAGCATTTGGCGACGGAATATTTACAGGAGCTATCAATAAACTGCTTGAATTTTTGGGTATAAATTCAAAATTACTCAATGGAATATTAATTGTTGATAGAATCATTGAAACATCAACGGCCAGTCATTTTACTTTCTTGGAGGTTGATCATTATCTAGTAGAAGATGAGACGTGTGTAGTCCCAGCAATATTTGGAAAGGCACAATTTACAGGCTCGATATCTTGGAGCGTGTGGGTTACAGCAGAGCTCAAAGGAACAGACGGCACATCCACATTTTTAAGGTGTAAAATGCAAAAAGACGGTGGGCTCTTCGACGGCCTTGACTTTATTCCATATTTCAACGGGGATGTAGGAAGGTTTCTGATTTCAAATGGCCTGAGATACCTGCCTGCTGACACCTACAATGTTTCCATTGATCTCACTGGCTGGACACCAGGTTCAATATTCTTGGGTGGACGACAGCTGGGCAGTTACACATACCAGATGACTGTTTCCGAGAACTACAACTACAGCCAAGCAGATCCAAACGGTGATTCCACAGGTGCCATTCCCCTGTCTGATGGAATTATCTACCGCTCTTTGGGCTACCAGAATGACAGTGCGGATTGGTATTATGTTCCGCTTAACAAAGGCGATTTGCTGAGGGTTGAATACCACAATGTTTATGATGCCAATGTTGAAGTATTTCTTTATGATCCATATCTTGATTTTATTAAATCAACAGATTGGTCTTGGGCCACGGTTCTCCAGATAATCGCAAAACAGGACGGCAATTATTCCATTAAGGTAAAATATGATCATCCAGGCATCTATTGCCTTGAGATAGATACCATACAGGATGACAACAATAATAACTTTGCCAATGCCACAGATATTACCATAGCTGACGGATTTTATTATCCAGATTGGTATTATTGGTTGCAGGATGGAGTAACAGAAAGCGACCTGAACGATTACTACAAGGTCTACATGAAAAGAGGCCAATACATCTATGCATGGTATGAAAATATTGAGGGGACAGATGTCGAGGTATTCCTTTACGATTCGACCTACACTTGGCTTGACGACACAGATTGGGATCTAAAAACCTACGTTCACGGATTCGCCACTGTCGATGGATGGTTTTACATTAGAATATGGCGAGATTCAGCAAATGGTTTTTACAACCTAAATTATTATATTAGAAACGGAACACCAAATCTTGATCCTTCTACAGCAATCGTGGTGTGGGACGGGTTCGAAGTTTCTGGCTGGCTCACCCAAACTCCGGTAGGGGAGATGGTCCATTGGTATAAAATCTATGTATATTCTGGAGAAACAATAGAAGTAACGGACAACGGTCCGGTTGACATGTGGCTGTATGACCCATTGGGAACTATGGTCGATACCACAGATTGGGATATCTTTTATCCCAACAATGTCTGGGATACAGCAAGTTTGGATGGGTGGTACTATCTGGAGACAAGGCCTGGAGGGTCGAATGAGGATTATACATTGAATTTTTATGTTGATTGAGGGATGATTATATATCTCTAATTTTTTCTATTAACTTAATATTTCTATATGCATCAGGAAGTGTTAAGTAATCAGAATCACTTTTTGCTCCAGATAGTTTCTGGTATATCGGTTTATAATTATTAGTAGCATCTTGAACCTCATTGATGATTTCCTTCATTGAGATTAGTTTAGCTGGTAAATTTGGTCGCTTTTTAATATTTGGATGATCTGTTGATGTATAACATATTTTTTTAATATCATTTGACCCATCTTTGACAGCTACAGTGTAGCACGGTAAAGATTATCTTCTTGTTTTACC
>CBDUXN010000165.1:0-8023 GCA_965371185.1 uncultured Thermoplasmata archaeon | reverse complement strand
GACAGAGATTACTGCTAGACATGCACAGCCTAGGTTGAGCCCGTGGAGAAAGGAGTAGAAGAGAAGGTCGAGGAACCCCAACCCGAAGAAGAGGCTGCAGAGGTATGTCCCAAATGCGGCGGAGAACCCTCATTTGTGGAGCAGTATCAGAAATATTATTGTTACACATGCAGCGCCTATGTGGAGCCTGTGGAGAAAGGTGCTGAGGAGAAAGTCGAGGAACCCGAGCCTAAAGAAGAGGCTGCAGAGGTATGTCCCAAATGCGGCGGAGAACCCACATATGTCGAGCAGTATGACAGATATTACTGCTACACATGCAGCGCCTATGTGGAGCCTGCGGTGAAAGAGGCGGAGGAAAAGGTTGAAAAGCCCCAATCAGTAGAGGCAAAGGTATGCCCGAAGTGCGGCGGAGAACCAACATTTGTCAAGCAGTACGATCGTTACTATTGTTTCACCTGCAACAAGTATCTGTAGATATGGACAGGATGACCTAACCAACCGAGGTGTTTGTCCAGCTTTTTTACTTTTTCGATTAGTTAGGTTTCATCTTTTGTAAAAATTTTAAATATATGAATCACATATCCAGCCTGGTCGGTCAATATAAAGGAGTTGTTATTCTGGAAGAAGGCAACGACAAGAAAATTGACAGAAAAAAAATGATACTAGAGAGCTTGGTCGAGGGTAGGAAGATGGAGCTCTACGCAGAAAGGCGTACAGGAGAGATGCACCACTGTGCATTCTGCGGGAAAATCTGCTACAAGAAGAAGCCCGTAAAGGCCCTGGGAAACAAGTGGATATGCATAGACTGCCTAAGACAGCTGAAGGAACTCCTGGACTCCCTGAAGCAATGGGAAGAGGAGTTGACGCTTGAAGAAGAGATGAAAAAACAACTAGGCGAAGGACTGGGGTTGCAGGAGTTATGAACTCAGAAAATACCACCGACTTCAAACCAGATAAGAATGAGATAGAGGGGATGGTTGACAGAGCGGAAAACGCCCTCAAGTTCGTTTTATCACTAGGGGAGAAGGACAAGGTTTTAATCATAACGGACAAGGAAAAGGAATCCATTGGCAAGGCATTTGAATACGGGGCCAGGAAGCTCGGCGCCAGTGTGAATTCATATCTGCTTCCAGAATATCAAAGACCATTAAATGAAATACCGGAGGACCTAAACCCGCTGTTCAGCGGATGCCAGGTCTTTGTAAACGCGTTTTCTTCCTATGCAGAGGAAACGCCATTTAGAATCAAATTGACGACACTGCAGCGTTCATACGGTGCTCGCGTGGGTCATGCCCCGGGCATAACAAAGGACATGATGATCACAGGGGCGATGACGGCAGATTATAAGAAAATCGTAGATGATGCCAGGTACCTTATGAATGCGTTTAAATCCGCCTCTAAAGTGCATATAACCACCAGGGAAGGTACCGACGTATTGCTGAACATAAAGGGCAGGGAATTTGAAACTGATGCGTGGGTGGAGGCGGGTAATATGGGAAATCTCCCAGCGGGCGAGATATGGTGCGCGCCTGTGGAGGATGATGCAGAGGGAGTGATATTCGTAAACGGCTCCATAGGTGATGTAGGGGGTGTGGACAAGCCCTTGAGAATTTCCATCAAGGAAGGCAAGATCGCATCTTTAGAGTCCGGGGACAAGGCTCTCGTTGCCAGGATAAAGGAACTGACCTCTCTGGATGTTATGGCCAGCATAATCGGTGAGCTCGGTATAGGCCTGAATCCAATGGCGAGGCTGACCGGCAACCTTCTCGAGGATGAAAAGGCTGGGGGCACCGCGCATATAGCCTTTGGACACAATACCGAGATGCCTGGAGGTAAGAACGACTCAAAGACGCACAGGGATTTTCTCTTCTATAACCCAACCATGGAGGTGGAGTACGAGGAGGGCGGTAAGAGGGTGATTATCAGGGATGGAAAGGTCCTTTTGTAGTATTTTTATTCTGGCAGTTCTATCGTGTTTATTTCGTTCAGGTTTTCAAGGTTGTTCGCTTTTACCAGATAATCCGATACAGTGTAGAGCACATCGTTGATATAGAACGATCTTTTCACCTTTTTGGATGAATAGTAATAATAGTGGGATGGGATTTCGTCATCGTCATCAAAATGGGTTACCATTCCCTTCAACTCGATCCCGCTCTTATCGGAGATGTGGAATATGTATGCACCGTCGTAGACTATTTCTCCGTACGCACTTGGAGGGATTTCACCTTCGTATTTACTTTCATCGATCTCCGCCACTGAGACAGGGATGACCAGAAGCTCTTTCGATCTGCTGAACAGAAATGCCTTTGGCTCGCTGAGTGCGATGGACTCTGTTCCTCTGTCTCCTATGATGAATTGAGAGACCTCCTTTGGATTGTGAACATCTGTAACATCGAAGAGGGAGATCTTTACCCCCTGATACCATGGGAAATCATCCATATCGACCGCATCTTTTCCGATCCCTATCACATGGTTCTCATCGTAGGGATGCAGGTAGTTCGAGTAACCCGGGATCTTCAATTCTCCCAATATTTCAGGTTGATAGGGATTTGAGAGGTCAATTACGAAGAATGGATCCACCTTCTTGAATGTGACCAGGTAGGCTCTATTTCCCATGAACCTTGCGGAGTATATGCTTTCTCCTGGGGCGATGTCGTTCAGTCTGCCTACGATCTTCAGGTCCATGTCAAGGACATAAACATGGTTTTTTGAACCCCCATCACCGCTTCTCCAAGACTGTCCAGTGGTCGTTGCCACTCTGAAGTGTTCTTGATGTTCATCCATGGAATATCTGTTCAAAGTATGCCCAGGCACCGCGCCGCTTGCTTCGTACATTATGTCCCCATTTTCAATGGCTATTCTGTGAATTATCGTCAATTCAGATTCTCTGGATATTCTTTGCTCGAACTCCTGGTTTCCAACCTGGCGCAGCAGATAAAAGCTCCATTTTTCTGTGCCGGTCAGATTTTCAATGTATTCCTCAACAATGTCATCGATCTTGTTCAGCTTTTCATATCTCATAAGGTCTGAATTTCTCACCTCGTCCACAGCTTTGGACGTGTTCTGCGGTAAAATCGGCATGAGAACCTCTTCGGTCCTTCTCTCTTCCCTTTCTGCCCAGCTGATCCATCTAATATAGGTCAAATAGATGTTACTCAATGATACATAGATGCGGTTCGAGGTTCCCAGGAGTATAACCTGGTTATTGGGCTCCTCATCCTCATTTTGCACGTTGATGGACACGACATTCGTATAGGAGTAGGAATAATCGTAGACATCTGCGAAGTAGATCTCATTGGCAGGAACAGGCAGATCTGATTCATTTTCGATATAGTATGTAGGTTGGCTCACGATAATATAGAAGTAATCCCCGATTATCCTTGAACTTATATAATTGCCTTTTAGAGTGACACTCCTGGTCAATACAGGGTTTTCCTTGTCCTCTATATCATAAACCATGATGTAAGTTTCAGGACAATATGAATAATATCCCGGCCGTATGTAATAATCGTAGTGATAATAGTCGCTGTTCGTCCCAAGAACCACCATTTTCCCATTGCTTATGTAAATTTCATTGATGGTCCAGTTGAATTCGATAATTGTAAGAATTCTCGCATCCTCAGCCGGATAGACATCGATTATGAACACCTCGGTCTTGTTGCGAGACACGATATACGCGTATTTCCCATCGTTTTTTACGATATCGCCCTCGTCCACACCTTCAACCTGGATATTGGTTGTCGAGAAATCTCCTGAGCCTGCAGATGGCGCTTCAGCACCAAAATCTCTGCCTTCCAGTGCTATAGTGGGGCCCTCAACACCAGAATAATTTTTATAATAACTTCCCGAGAATTCAGCATTCGTGTTCAAGAAATCCTGGATTTCCTGGTATGATGAAAATTTCCATAAATTTGAATTACTACCCACGTTTAGATCGTCATCCACAGGAATGCCTTTTGATTCATCTGCTTCTTCTTGGAGGGCCGTAAAACCTACCAATCCTCCCAAAACCATAGACACACTCATCCACAACACTAGCAATTTCGATTTCATTCGATTCACCTTCCAATTTTTCCGGGATTTCCCGTCATTATTACTTACACTGAGAACAAGATATAAATGGATTATCCTGACATGTCATTGACATGTCAATAACAAAGCTACATGTCAAAGATTTTTCTCGTCAATTCAAGGTTTTCATCATGTAAGACCCCTCCCTCTTATAGCCGGATTTCCTGTAATACTCCCTCACCCCTACACCGCTTAAGACCAGCATCTTCCCAGCTCCAGATTCTCTCACGATAGCCTCGCATTCCTGGAGCAATCTGAACCCGTAACCTTGATGCTGCCATAATTTAGCATCTGTTTTACCAATTGGCACCATCTCGCCGGCAACCTTCAGCTCTCTAAGAATCATGCATTGATTGTCCTTTATTTCCTTTCTGTGGGCCTTCTTTGAAGGTTTTCTAAGGCGTGCCTAGGCTATTAGTATGTCATTTGAGTCCTCGAAGCTTAAGAAATACTCCTTGCCTTCGGAGGCTTCGTATCCATTTCTTCTCAGGGAAATGGTCTCGATATCAGGCTTCTCACCTCTTAAAGACCTGATTCCAACCTCTCTGCATCTGATACAGCTGCATTTCTCCCCTTTCTCTTCCAGCTTACCTTGCACGATCTGCCTGAGATTGCTCTTGTCCACGCCGGCACTTATGAGTTTTACCGGGATATCCCTCTGAATTCGCTGAATCCGAACCCATTCTGGTATGAACCTCTTGATCTCAGCGATCAGTTCCGCGTTTTCTTCGGTATTATACGGTTTATATTCGCCTTTCTTCCACTTTTCATAGAGTTTTGTCCCCTCCACTACAAGACAAGGATAAATTTTCAGCATGTCAGGCTTGAAATCTTGATTTTCAAAGAGGGCTTTGAAGGACGCCAAATCACGCTGCAAATCAGAACCTGGCAGGCCGGGCATCATGTGGTAGCATACCTTCAATCCTGCATCCTTGGCAAGCCTTGTGGCTTCTATTGACTCTCCAACTTTATGACCCCTTTCAACCCCTTCAAGCAAATCATCGTAAGTCGTCTGAACCCCCAGCTCCACTCTCGTTGCACCGAGCCCCAGCATTTCATCTATATGCTCAACCTTACACCAGTCCGGCCTCGTCTCGACTGTCATTCCAATACATCTCGAAGGCGCGAACTCGTTCAGGCTGTGTGCCTCCTCAAGTGATGCAGATTCTGTCTCGTTCATCGCGTCAAAGCATCGCCTAACAAACCATTCCTGGTATTCTTTGTCCCTTGCGGTGAAGGTCCCGCCCATTATGATCAAATCTATCTTATCGGTTGAATGGCCGATTGTATTCAACTGCTGGATCCTGGATTTAGTTTGTCTAAAAGGGTCAAAATCATTCGACCCGGCCCGAAGAGCAGCAGGCTCATGGCCTGTATAGCTCTGTGCGGTTCCATATTCTTTGCCGCCTGGACAATATATGCATTTACCATGGGGGCAGTCCTCTGGAGAGGTCATAACAGCCACGACCGCAACGCCTGAGAAAGTGCGAACTGGCTTTAGTTTCAGAAAAGGTATGATATCATTGTAAATATCAGGGGAGGCATGTTCGAGAATGTCCACATCGGAGGGAAGGCGATTGAGGCCGTATTTCTTGCATAGCTTCACCTTGGCTGCGTGGATCTCGTTCTTTGTTCTTATTTCACCGCTTCGGATCTGGTCGATTATCTCTTCAAAGTAGTCCATTGTGGTGTGGAAGGAAAAGATGGTATTTAAGGGTTTACAGGAGGTGAATTACCTTATTATTTTAGACAATGATTATAATGACCACAATCACATCCATACCGCTGTCGTCATCAGTAACAGTTAAAGTAACAGTATAATTTCCTGACGTCATGAACAAGCGTTTGGCCTCATCCGTTACGATAACAGGATATTGTCCCACGGGCTTGGATATGGGTCTGGATTCGGTGGGTTGTTTTGATTACTTACCTAAGAAAGAGATTTCAGGCCGTTACTCGATCCCTCGAATATATCTCTTTATCCACATTCTAAAAACTTCGTCTGTTATAAAATAGAGCCCATCCTTCTGTTTGCTGACGGTCATAGATGCGGAGAGTAAGTTCATATTGCTCGAAATATTGCTAGGTGCGGTACGAAGCTCTTTTGCAATATCGCTCATGCGGTTATATTGATTTTTACTCATGGCTTTAAGAATAGCTTGTTGTTGTTCGCTAAAAACCTTCGATAATCGCTCCTCGAACTCGAGACTAAACTCCTCCAACATCTCTGTAAATGCCCTGTTTACAATATCGGAGTCAACTAATTCCTTGTTTTGAAGACTTATATTTGAATGACAAATCAGTCCCAATTTCTGAAAGTAGAAAGGTATTCCTTTAGTATACTGCCAAAAGAGATCGAGCGCATCATCGTTAATTTTGATATGACCGTATCCAAACCTATTTTTGATGTATTTTTTCATTTTATCTTTCTCGATCACATCTAGAAAATATTTTGTAGTCATTTGATATAAAGGTGCTCTCTCGGACAAGAATACATCTTTAAGCAAACCAACACTGCTACCACTAAAAACGTACCTAACCCTAGAAGATTCATCCATCTTTTCTTTAAATATGTTGAATACAAGCCCATCAAATTTCGATAAAGCCTGAAATTCATCGAATATCAATATCATATCTTCATTTTGCTCTTCTGCAAAATTTCTCGCAAAATCAAAGGCTGCCTCGACCAACTTGTACTCATTTTCCCTGGTTATCTCCCCCCTGGAATCCCGAAATTCAAGGTATATCGAAGCTACTTGGGCAACTGAGCCACCTATCTTACTGATTTTTCTGAAAGCTCCTGTTATGCTATCGCCTAAAACATCCTTCCATGTTGCGAGGAGCTTTCCTTTAGTGCCATATTTTCCCTCGTACGCCGTCAAAATTGCCCTGATGAGCTTTTCATTAAAATCCGCATATCTCGTCATACCCAGACAGTTAATCATAGCCACCAACATCTCGTCTCTAAGCCTGTCTGAAATATTGTTCAAAAGCGCAGTTTTACCAAACCGCCTTGGAGCAATTATCACGATATCTTGGCCCATGCTTCTCATTGTACTTTCCAATCGTTTTAACTCTTCATCCCTGCCAACAAAATAAGGTGGAACTATTTTCCCACTTACCTTAAATAGACTTCTTCTCATCCCTTTAGGTGATGTTATGGCGATATTTAAATCTATCGCAGAATTTTGCTATAGTCAATATCAACGATAAAATTTATAGTAGTAATCGGCTATAGCAAATATTTACTACAAGATGTTCATATATTGAAACTAGATCCTTTCCTCAGGAATTATAACTAACCTAGCAATACTATAATTAACAGGGTAGTGCTGATACTACCATCATCATCCATGACCGTAAGGGTGACTGTGTAGATACCAGAGGCACTGTATGCATGTGTAACAGTATCTGTTACGTTCATGGGATTCACCTCTGGACTCGGAAACAGGTCAGGGCTCATACCATTGTTATAATAGAGATTCGGTCCTGCTATTCCCCCATCATCAAAGTCCCAAGAGAATATCAAATCATCACTGCCTGGGTCCATAGCTGTGGCTTCGAAGGTTATATTATGCCCTCTAAAGTATGGAGCCAATTCAACCTCCCAGGGTTCCACATGGTTCTGATGACTGCTGTTTCCGATCATCGATTGCTCCGTGTTGAAGGTGTGATGGATGTTTGTCTCGTTCCCGTCCTCGAATCTTATAATGATCCAAACTGGATTGCCTGCATTGTTCTTTTTATCCTTGCCGTTGTTTGGCTGGTCTCCTTCGATCTCATCGCCGTTGTCGGGGTAAGGATCATAGGTCACCACCGCCTTGTAGCTTTTTGTCATGTCAAGGACAAAGGGAAGCGCTGGGTCCACGTAGCTTGGATTATCATCCGGGCTGCCTGGCCATCGCTCCACCTCGAGATAGCCTACGGCATTACCGTCCTCGAATAAGGTCAA
>CBDUXN010000164.1:0-8036 GCA_965371185.1 uncultured Thermoplasmata archaeon | reverse complement strand
GCTATACATTTAAAGCTTCCAACTCTTTTTCTATTTTTTTAATCATTTCGAGATTATTTAATTCTATAAAAATTTCTAAAGCTTCATTCAATTGTTCACGAGCTTTTTCTATATCTCCTTTAGTTTTGTACATTAAACCAAATTCCAAAAGCCCGCATCCTACATAATATGGCATATTTAACTCCCTAGATATCTCTAAACTTTTATTAAAATACCGAATTGACCTATCCCATTCCTGTTTAAGTCTATGCACGCATCCGTAATGTGTATAAATATCGGATATCATATACTTCTCATCGAGTTTTTTGAAGATCTCTAGCGCCTTATCCAAACAATTTATAGCTTTCTCTAGTTCGTTCTTTTTTATATAAGATTCACCAAGATTTGACAGTCCGTGACCTTCTAATCTTATATTACCTATTTTTTTCGCCAATTTTAGTGCTTTTTCATAATCTAATATTGACTTATCCAAACTGCCACGATAAAAATTCGCATGTCCAAGATTAATATAGGCTTTCGCCAAATCATTTAAGTCATCAATTTCTTTGAAAATCTTAATAGATTCCTGCATATGCTTTATTGATTCGTCGTATTGACCTTGCTGGGCATATACTCTTCCAATACCCAAATATGCATTTGCAATCAGTAAACTATCGCCTACATTCACTGCTCTCCCCATTGATTCTCCATAGCCTTTAATTGCCTTGTCAAATTCACCACGTTTTTCATAGAATGTACCCAAATGGTAATGGACATCCGCTAATCCATGGTCGTCTCCTGTTTCATTTCCGAGCTCTAAACCTTTTTCGAGATTCATTTGTGCTGCATCCCATTCGTTTCTATTTAAATGTATCAATCCAATTGCTCGGTAGCCTCCCAACATTATGGCTTTGTCCCTTTTTTGTCCACTTAACTCGATCAATTGATTCTGATACTCAAGAGCTCGATCCCATTCCCCTGCTATATAACATACATCTCCAAGTTTCGATAGTGTATCTAACTCTTCCGAGATGTAAGATTCCGATAGCGGCTCACTCTCTCCAAGTCTCCTCAAAGACTCCAATGCCAGTCTATAATAGCCTAATGCTTCATCCAGAGCAAATTGACTGCCGGCTCTCTCCCCCGCCTTAATCGAATATTCCAACGCTTTCTCGTAATCTTTGGTGCTCGAGTAATGATGCGCCAATTGGTACACAACTTTCTCTAAATCATCCTTGTTCGACTCCTCAATAGCCATCCCAACTCTTTTGTGAATCATGCGTTTCCTGTGGCTGCTCAGGCTGTTGTACACCACCTCTCGGGTCTTGGAGTGGTTGAATCGATAGAGTTCGTCATCCTCTGCGTCAACACGTATCAATTTTTTTTCCTCTAATTTGTCGATAGCGTTTATCAAGTTCTCCCCAGTCATGTCCATAGTCAGCCCCAATACATTGAAATTGAACTCTTGGCCTATCACCGAGGCATATTTTATTGCGTTTATGGAGCTGTCATCGAGTCTATCAATCCGTAGCATTACGAGATCCTTTATCGTGGCGGGGATAGCGATCTCAGAGACCTCGTCTATGCGCCATCCGCCATCCTTGAAACCGATTAAATCCTCGTCCTGGAATGAATGCAGCATCTCTTCCATAAATAACGGATTTCCTTCCGTCTCCTTGTATATTCGATCCACGAAACCGCCAGGGAACTCAAGCGTATCAAATATGGATCTCAGCATCTCCGAGACGTACGGTTGCGACAGGCTTTTCAGTTCAATGGAGGTGAACATCTTGTATCTGCTCATTCTCTGCAGCGTCTCCTTTAAAGGGTGAATCCTTTTATCGCGGATATCATCCAACTCCTCTGGGCGGTATGTCCCACAAATGAAAACCCTCGACTCTTTAGTATTTCTACCTACATATTGTAGCAGTTGAAGAGATGAAATATCTGCCCAGTGAATATCCTCTAGAATTAATAATATAGGGTCATCCTTGGATGCCTCGATGATCAGTTGCAGAACCCTCTCAAATATCCTGTCCTTCTCCTTCTTGATATCGATATCCCTTATAGCCCGTCTTACCCTGTACTTCACCGTTATGAGACCTTTGATGATCTCGGCGATGTCCTGCACCTTTGCAAGGTCTCCATCCCACACAGATAAAATTTCGTGATACTTATCCTCGATCTTTCTGATGAGTTTCCTCAGGTCCTCCCGTAAACCCTCGGGCACCAATCCAGTGAGAATCACCGCAAGGAAAACGAGGCTGCCGTGCTCGATCAGTATTCGAACATTTCCGTATTCCAGCGTCTCAAGTCCTTTTGTGGTGCTTTCCTCGTCCCCGAAAGCGTCCTTTACAAAGGACTGAACAGCGCTCAGCATTGACCCGACTATATGCTCATCCAGTATGTTCGCCCCGATTCTCGCTCCGTGGGACACCACATTCCCATCGTTGTTGATCAGGAACGCCTCATCGATGGTAACGTAATTCTGAGAATCATCCACGAAGGATGGCGTGGTGATATCGGATAGGGCGCTAATAAAGGGTAGATACGGATCAGAAACCTCGTGATAGATACAGCTCCCTTCCAGGCATCTGACGTTCTTTGAAATCGCATATCTCTTCAGCTCTTGAACCAGTCTTGTTTTGCCTATGCCGGCTTCACCGCTGATGAGAACGAACTGCCCCCTGCCCTCCATGCTTTCATCAAGGCAGTTTTTTAACTCTTCCAATTCATTGTCTCTGCCAACAAATCTCGACTGGAAACCCTTCGCGATAGCCATAGATATGCCTTGCCTGACCCCATAATATACGATCCTGGGGATGATTTTAATTCCTTCTGTATTATATAAAGTTATCGGGAAAGTGGTAGAGGATGAAAATTTTTAGAATTTTTTTCATTTGAGGATATTTAAAGGGGCGGGCGAAGGGGGCACCGCGGTGGGTTCTAGTCCATATCTATCCCATATTCTCTCAGCACATTTATAACAGCCTTAACCGCATCGAGGGTCATTTCTCCACCCTGGCCCACAAGCTCGATAAGTTTTTCCATTCTCCTGGCGTCTGATGCAGGCAAGCTTGAAACACCTTTTAACAATCTCCCTTTCAAAGCCTCGGGTAATTCCCTAACCTTCTCTTCAGGTTCAACCCTCTGGATCACCATGCCAACGCCGTCGATAATGTGAAACGGATGCGATATTTGGGAATGCCAGCTGCTTCTGCATTTTATGACCTCGAGGTATTTGCTCCTTGCCTTGCTCTCCACCCCCTCCAAGCTCAAAGGTGAGGTGACATAGCTCAGATGTATCACGCTGTCCGATAAATACATGGGTATGATGGCCTCAGAGCCTGACAAATTGCCAAACGTTCCATGCTCCTCCAGAGTGGCGATAACAGCACCCACCCTCTTCGTTTCCCTGAGCAGGATGGATATCAATTCCCTCTGTTCGTACTTCGACTCGGTAGACCAGATAACCGGTGTCAGTGGATCTACAACGATCCTCGTATCCGAGTCCATCCAATCCGCGACAAGGGAAGGTAAAACCTCCACGATAAAATCCGAGAACTCCTTGCCGCTGACCTCGATGAACTCCAAGGTCTCGTCTTGAACATGGTCCTCGATATCTTCCCATCCCATCTCCTTTGCTTCCTTTACTATCTGGTTCTTCTCCTCTTCCAGTGTGATGAAAACACAGTTCTCGTTGTTCTCCACACCTTTTCTAAGAAACTGCGTGACGAATGTGGTTTTTCCAGTCCCGGATGGACCTATTACTATGGTTGCAGAGTTTTTATTGATCCCACCGTCAAGCAGTGCGTCCAACCCGTAAATTCCTGTCTTCATCTTGTTCATGGCCAAACCCCGCTCTGTAAGGTGTAACGAAAAGGATGCTCATAAACTTATCTTGTACCCTTGGACTTTATCGCATTCACAAAAAAAGTCTGATAATTGACGAGCGAAGGGAGATAAGGTGGCGGGCAAAACTCAATTTCCTGGCAACTTATTAAAAAAAAATAAAAAAAGAGGAGGGAGGAGACGCGATATGCGGCAATATACATTATGCATTACCCCCTGTATACCCTTTGTGTGGAAAAATTCTAACGATGTATTACAAAAATTTGTTTATTGTAAGCCGGACAACGGGTCCATGTTTATTCTAAGGACCCTGGTTCTTCCATGGCTCTGGATCTGCACCTTCATTTCCCAGTCCTTCACCCTAAGCACCTTGGGCTTCAAACCCTCTTCTTTTAGAACTTTTAGAACCCAATCCCTGAAATGTTTTCGCCTCTTGGCGTAGGATTTTTGAACATCCACAGGGTGCTTTGCCACGAAATACCTCCTGAGCCTTCCCTCTTTGACAGATTCTATCAATCCTGCCTCTTCCAATTGAATCGTATGGCTTGACACGATCTGCTGGTACAAATTCAATTTTTCAGATATTTTTTTCTGGGATATTCCCAGGGAAGAGATGATCGCTTTGTATATCATCAGTGTCTTCTCATTTTTAAGGGTGCATATCATGCCGACATCTTTGGCATCGATCATATTTGAAGGATAATAGACCTGTTTGTTCCCAATGGCCGCAGCCTTCAAGATCCCATTCTCAACGAACTTGTTCAGATGCCATTCTGCTGTCGGTACCGCCATATCCAGATCCCTGGCAATTTGCCTGAGATGGCTGCATGGATTTTTGCACATATATTGGAATATCCTCTGCCTTGTGGAGTTTGCGAGCAACGATATCTTTTCGTGCCCAGCATCCCCCTTTTCTTCATTTTCCTCCTCACGACTTATAGCTTTCTTCACTGCCTTTCCGAAACTGACTTTCACGTGATCATCCCTTGCGGTCTGCGATTATTTAGCGGAAGAGAATTTGTATGCTGAGTTAAATAAGTTGCCTTTGCTCCGTTGGCGGAGATACCTTCAGGGCGGGGGGAGAGTTTAATGAGGAAGGACCAGATTGCCTCCTCATCAGGTTTCCATCCCATAATCTATTCAATGATGCAAATTGGGAGCACATCAGACACCTTGCCCTGCAGCATGTAGACGACGTACTTCTCGCCGTGTGGTGAAGCGACTACCCTTATTCTATCACCTCCTTCTAACCCATATTCTATCTATACCTCTTCCTGTATGATCTTATTATCACGATGGGCAGCAATTCAACCAATACACCGAATATCATTATCAATATTACGAACGTAACAGGATCCTTTGAAAGTGTTGCGCTTTTCTCGACTATCGCGGCCATTATATTCCCGATTGGCAGCTATATCACCATATCACACTACGAAGGGGTTCATATAAAAGCATTGTATAGAACATAACGAAGGGTCTATTACAATTTCTTGTTTATGCGTTCCAGGTTCTTCCCTTTTTGTCTTACTTAAAAGAATCCCGGCAACAATAGATTAAACAGCGCTGAACATGGTCTGGTTGGAATGCACCACCATGCCGTCGGAGGTTATGCTCATGGGCCTTATGTGCTTGTCGAAGCCTGTACCCCGCATCTTCTCTATGCTTATCGCGTTTTGAACCTCCCCCCCAACCTCCATCTTGTGAAGCCTGATAACACCCCTTGCAAGGAAATCTTCCAGGTTGATGGTGTACTCGTCCTTTGTTTCGTTTAGCAGCAATGTAGTGCAGCCTTTATCGGACAGGTAGCGCATGAACTTCAGAACGATCTTCCTCATGTTGATGTCATCCCCGTAGAGCATCCTGAAGGCTGTTAGTGAATCTATGACCACCCTCTTGTGCTTGTTTTTCTCTATCTCCTCGCTGACCTTCCTCAGCATGTCATGGGGCTTGAATGCCCGTTTCTTTTCCACATATTCGAAGTAACCCTCGATTTCCGGGGATAAATCCAAAATCTTAATTGATGAAGTGTCCCATCCGAATGTTTCCATGTTCTCCTTGATCTCTGAAACAGGTTCGCTGAGAGTTAAATACAGTCCGCTTTCCTCATGCTTCTTTCCCTCAAGGAGGAACTGAATGCCAAGTATCGTCTTTCCGGCACCTGGTCCCCCTGAGATCACATACGGTCTGCCTTTGACAAGTCCCTTGTTCAGCATTGTGTCCAGACCTGAAATGCCAGTCGTTATCTTTTCTAACTTGTTTTTCTTTGATTTTGTCATATAGACCCTCCGTTCATCCGTATGCATCCAGAATACTTGTATTTTTCTATATTCGATCTGTTTTTGTCTGTCATCGGCGGGCCCTTATCTTCTTCGAACTTCCTTTAGCATCTCATTGATCTGTTTGATAACTTCGACGTATCTATTCTCTGGTGAGGCATCCATTTCCTGATCGCTCCTCAAAACGCGTACAGATTCCTTTGCGCTGTCCTTCGTCAGTTCCATGGCCTTTCTATATTGTTTCAGCTTTACCGCGGTTATGGCCTGCCTGTGCAACCTTAAGCTGCTCAGCACCTTATGTCCAAAATCACGTGTCCCCTTTAAAAGCACTGTTGCGGAAAAAAGGCCTCTTCTCATGGGCTCTTTCACACCTTGTTTTCTACTTGCTTCAGGTTTATCTTTGACGAGCTTACTCATCAATTCTTCCAATTCTGATTCTGCTTTGGCTATATCTTTCTTATCCGACTCCGAAATATCAAGCAGTTCATCCTTAATCGAAGAAATGACATCATCCACTTCCCTCATCTCGTCCGCCGAGAAGGTCTTTACCATTTTATCCTGGGCGTCCTGAGGAAGGGATAATTTGTCCACGTCCCTGTCGGTGCTGATGATATCAATAGAGCTCTCGATGACCTTTCCCAGCTCGTTCTTCATGTCCTCGATCCCGGCTCCCAATTCCTTATCAGGCATCAAAGGCGCATTGCACACGTTGCAGCTCATTTCCCCCTCCTTCTTATATACGCAGACCTCGCATCTGCCCTCCTCGTATTTTTTATAACTGCACACGTCGCATTCCAGCACATCGCCTGAAACGAAAATGTACATCGTGTTGCATATCGGGCAAAATACCTTCGTCTCTCCAACGAGGTCACCTTCCATCTTCTCAACGTTTGAGAGTATGATCTGCCTCGCCAAATTCCAGCCTATTCCTCTCGCCTTTGCATCGTCGTCCAGCAGGCTCTCGATCAAATCGATCAGATCCCGATATCCCCTCCTGTAAAGTTGTTCTGCCTGATCTCTTCCCACACCTGGAAGGGCCATGAACTGCCTTATGGAAAATTCCCTACCCTCAACTTCGAGCTGGCAGCCGCAATTGGTGCAGTTAAGCAAAGTTGGGCTGTTCATTTCCCAGCACACAGGGCAGTTTATCATGAACTTCTCCATGACATCGTCCACGAGGTGCATGAGGCCTTTTTCAATGAGGGCCTTCTCAGTCTCGAACTCCTTGCCGTATACCTCACCTCCCTCCTTCAATACCGCTCCGCAGGCGTAACAGCTCATAACATCCTCGCCTACGAGGAGGGTGTTGCACGAAGGGCACCTCAGTCCCTCTGAAATTCCCGCGCCCTCAACCAATGCTGCACCGCAGACCGTGCAGGTCACATCCCTTTCCTGCATGGGTATGTCGCAATCCGGGCATCTCCTCATCCCCACTCCCTCTTTTAATCCCCGCTGCGCCAGGATTCTCTTGGCAACCGCCCGTTTCAAACCCATGCTCTTCATATCATCTCCTAGGCTGCCTCCCACGAGATCGAGAAGGCTGTGAAAACCCATGGCGTACAGACGCTTAGCCTTATCCTCATCGATTCCTGGTATGAGTGAAAAGGCCTGAACCATTGCCTCTTTGTGTCTGTCTTTAACCGTCCATCTTGCCTTGTCCTCGCCAAAAAACGTTCCGCAGCTGATACATATCTCAGTATCCTGCCCCAAAACCGCCCCGCATGTCCTGCACAGCTTTTTCTTTGATTCCACCGAACCTATTGCCGTGTGACAGACCCCACATTCTGAGCTGTCTTTTTCGATTGCGGCACCGCACACAGGACATTTTTCTTTACCTCGGCTCTCCTTATCCTTCAATCTTCGCACCACACTATTCTGAGATTATGTTGCTGATCTGGAAATGTCTATCCTTGAACGCCAGGTTGA
>CBDUXN010000163.1:0-8140 GCA_965371185.1 uncultured Thermoplasmata archaeon | reverse complement strand
ATTGGGAACTGAATATATTCCAAGGCCCCAGGTGATCACCTCGATGGTAGAATTCGTTATCCTCAAATTCTCTGAAAGTGAATATATACCTCTCCATGGTTCCTCACTGTCTTGATGATCTAGGCCCGGGCGTTTGATTTCAGAGTCGTTGATAGTAACCTCAGCTCCAGGCTGTATAATGAAAAAATACGGGTACGTGGTATTCCTCTCTATCGTTACATTTTCACATTTGAATGAGGAGCTGTGGTTGATGTAAATGCCGTATGAACTCCGGAGATTTGAATGTATTCTCAAGGATGAGTTTCTTAATTCTAATTGGCCGTAAACCAAAAGTGATCCCTCGACACTTATATTCATATCCTCTTCAAACTGCGGTGAGGTGGCGTTGACCACCCAATCACCGCAGCTGGCCATGGCATATTCCACACTCTCGTTCTCGTCGTCCACAGCCTTGATGCCGTACCAGTATTTCTGCCAGTCCTCCGAGCCGCTGATATGTGTATAGGTTGTGACATTAACAGTATCATTCGGAATGCCTAAGTTAATGTATGTCGATAACTCGGACTCACTTTTAGCAATGTATATGGTATAATTAACAACATCCCAGGATACGGATGGATCCCAGGTTAATACAACATTGCTGTCCTCATCGGACTGGGCGATGAGATTAGTGGGCTGATTAGGCGGGGCATTCCACGGTTCCTCAACGTTTACCTGCATGTTCTGTGTGACAAAATAAGGGGTGACGTTGAACTCATCCCATCCAGGTCCACCTGCCCATGATCTATGGGGATTCATGGATACCTCGCCCCCATTAAAATTGGTATCAATCACTGGTATGTTCCTCGCATATCCCTCTTGATTGGTAGTTGAGGTTACCTCAGGGAAAAAGAGATTGTTATATATTATAACCTCAGCTCCGGCAACTGGCCCCAAAGAATCTTGAACATATACATCCACCCACCACATCCATGTCAAGCTTCTCGGCAGCGAACCCCAGCTCACTTGGGTGGTGTTGGTGGTGTTTATGAATACAACGCTAGATTTGTCGATAAATACTAACTCGAAGGTGGAGTTCATTACGGTCACAAAGCTCAGGGAAGAAACACCTCTCACTGCCAAATCATACCATGAATCGCTGACGTTGATATTGGATAATGTGGCGTTCGAGTCCTCGATAAGAATGGCGTCGAAACTTGAATGGTTGATCGTTATATTGTCCAGCCAGATATCGCTGTCAAGGCTTTCTCTAATCCATATACCGCGCCACTTAATGTTTCGAATGCTGACGTTGGAAAAATGGACGTACTCAGCACCTTCTATCAACATCCCTTCATCTGCCTCATAGGTCCCGTTAATTACGATATCCTCCCCATGGAAATCGCTTCTAAAACCATAAATGCTCCGGTTGAGGTTGAACATATCGACATCGTACAGATACACGAACGAATTATCAGCCCTTATTCCCGTTGTGAAATCCATTGAATCAACGTTGATTTGAGCTTCGGAGATAGTAACGTTATTGGACCCAGACATCACATCAATGGCAATTTCCGTAAATTTTGTAATCGTCAGGTTGGAAAATGTGGAATCGTTGACTGCATCCAGTCTTATAGGTCGTTGAGAATTGGTTATATAAACATCGTCCACCGTGAGGTTGTCGGATTCCCGGAATTGTACGATATCTGTACCATTATCGGCATTCAGATCGGATATCTTCACATAGCTTACCCTGTTGAAATCGATTATTCTTTCACAATTGGACCCGCTTACATTGGTAATTTCGCCATCTGAAGAATCCTCAATTGATATGAGGGTATTATCATTCAGTGCGGCAACCTGATCGATTTGAAAATTTGAACTCATCCTGATCTCTATCAATCCGTTCCACGAATTGATCCCATTATTCGAGATATCTTTCACCTCGAAATCGTCGCAATATTCGATTTCCAAGAGCCTTTCACTGCCATTCCCTGTGATATTTTGGAGGGTGAATCCGGATGCTTCAACTGTGCGGAGCAGATGTTCACCAGAAAGTTCTATATCCTTGAGGATGAAATCATCGGAGTACTCGGCGCTGATGACCCTTTTCTCTCCGATATTATGGAATGAAACATTGCTTATTGTAACGCCCATGGAATTGGTGAGTAAAATAGAAGTCATGCTGATTTCGGATATGTTGATGTTATCAACATAAAAACCTGTATTATTGCCCACGAAGGCCAGGGCGACGATGCTTGTGTTTATTCTCGTGTTAGTGATATGCCCCTGGTTTGTACCCACAGACAGTCCGATATGCTCGGGGTTTGTGGGGTCCAGGAAGCCAACCTGCCAGACAGTGGAATTTTCGATAATCAACGTGGAGTTTGCCCTGGCGATGAAGTAGTACCAGGCAGAAAGCATATCGCTGTCATCGTCATCCGGCATATCGGATATATTGCAACCGTACACCTCCATGATCCCGCCGTCTTCCACGATAATGGAGTAGGGCTGGAGATATTGGTACATCATCATGAGGGTGCAGTTGTTGAGAATGAGGTGGCCGCCATTCTCGATTGTAAGGTCGCCCCACAGCTCAATGATCTCATCCGTGTACTCCTCGTACCCTGTGACAGTCCAGTCATATTCGAGCTTCTGATATCCGTTGATACCGTCATCGGGAGCTGCAGAGGCAAGATCGATGACATCTTGGGCTCCAAAAAAAGATAATGCCGTTGAAATAATGCACACAGCCATATATATTGGAATTATCTTGTTTTTGATCATATATATACCTCCCAAACCAATGTTTTATTGCCCATATTCAACAAATAACCTAGCCTCCTTGGATATCCTTTCAATATGTTTCTTAGTATTAAAAAATATCTGTATGCCCGGTAAGAAAGGTATAGAGCGCACAAAATAAAATAGAGAACTGGCCATTTACCGATACAATTATTAGCAAAAACGGTATTCAGGGTGTGGGGGAGTTCCAAGATGGAAGCCATAAAGAGCTTTTTTAGACCGGCCTCAGTGGCAGTAATCGGTGCGTCTCCGAAAAAAGGCAAAGTAGGCAATATTGTCCTGAACAACATCATCTATGGCTCTGATGAGAATCAAAACAAGGGTGTCGTTGGAGGGTTCAAAGGCAACATTTACCCCATCAATCCTACAGCGGACGATATCTCAGGGATCAAAGCATACGACTCCATAATCAAAGTCCCCTCGGAGGTGGATATGGCCGTTATCTGTATTCCACCCCAGGTGGTAAAGGGCGCCGTCGATGACTGCGGCAAAAAGGGAGTTAAATCCATTGTTATTATTACAGCAGGCTTCTCCGAGATGGGGGAGGAGGGACGGAAGATGGAGGAGGAAATCCTAGAAACGGCCAGGAAGTACGGCATTCGCATAATCGGGCCGAACTGCCTGGGGATAATAAGCCCTTTCAGTGATTTAAATGCCAGCTTCGGCGACGCCGTGCCGAATCGGGGCCCGATATCCTTTGCCTCCCAGAGCGGCGCACTGTGCACATCCGTGATCCAATATTCTTTTGAAGAGTACCTCGGCTTCTCGAATTTTGTCAGTATCGGCAACAAGTCCGATGTGGACGACGCTGATCTCATCGAGTATTTCAATAGTGACCCCAATACCAAATGTATAATGCTCTACATCGAATCGCTGAAGGATGCACGAAAATTCTTTAAAGCAGCCCGGAAGGTGGTGAAGGACAAGCCCATCGTCGCCTTCAAATCCGGTTATACGGAAGAGGGTGCCAAAGCCACATCCTCACATACTGGCAGCATAGCCGGTTCAGATGCCGCCTACGAGGCAGCTTTTAAGCAATCAGGAATATTTCGTGCAAGAACGCTGAGCGAACTTTTCGACGCCTCCCGTGCATTGGCATATCAGCCTGTCCCAAAAGGTGAGAACGTCGCGATTTTAACGAATGCCGGAGGCCCGGGAGTGCTGGCTGCGGATAAGGCCTACAGTCTCGGTTTGAACCTTGTAGAGCTGACTCCCACAACCATGGATCAGCTGAATGAGATATGCCCCCCCAATTGGAGCCAAAGGAATCCGGTGGATATTATAGGAGATTCCACGGCACAACGATACGATGACGCATTGAGAATACTGATGAACGCGGAGGAGGTGGATGCAGTTATTCTGCTGTTATCACCCACGGCCAGAGCTCATCCCTTAAATCTCGCGTATAGGATCGTTGACATCCATGAAGCCACCGGAAAACCAATAACGGTTTCGTTTGTTGGCATGATTCACCAGGATTCTGAGAATTATCTGGACAGCCAGGGCATACCTGAGATCGAGTATCCTGAGCGGGCTGTATTTGCGATGTACGCCCTAATCGAGCGGTTGCGATTTCTTAGAAAGGAGGAGTTGATGTGAACCCAGATACAAACGATGATATTTCCGAACATATCTCAACAGCCATTGAAAGTGGTAAATCCGTTCTAACATTGGAAGAATCCCGAAAGATCATGGAACTTTCAGGTATACCGTTCAACAGATCAGGTCTTGCCACATCTGAAGAAGAAGCTGTAAAACTGGCCAATGAAATCGGCTACCCTGTTGTATTGAAGGTCGTATCTCCCCAGGTGATCCACAAAACCGAGGCAGGAGGAGTCAAAATGGGCATCGATTCGGATGAGGAGATAAGAAAGGCCTACAATGACATCATTTCAAGCATAAAGGAAAAGGTACCAGATGCGGAGATTGATGGTATATCTGTGGATGAAATGGTGTGCGGTACGGAGCTCATCATCGGAACCTCGGTGGATCCACAGTTCGGGCACATGATCATGTTCGGCATCGGCGGCATATTCGTGGAGATATACAAGGACGTTAGTTTCAGGTTGGTGCCCATAACCCCAGGTGACGCAAGAGATATGTTGAAGGAGATCAAAGGCAAACCACTGCTGGAAGGTGCAAGAGGTCGGCCTAAAGTGGATGAAAAGCAGTTAGTTGATGTTCTTGTGAAGGTTTCAGACCTTGTAAGCACATTCCCTAAAATTCGGGAGATGGACATCAATCCATTGATCATCACCGAGGATGGGCTCGTGGCCGTGGATGCCAGGATCGTATTGGACACGCTTATGAAAGAAGAAAAATTTAAAGAAATTGTAAAAGATATTGAAAAGATGGGATAAAGATACCAAGCGAAGAATATTTTAAATATCCATTAACATATAACAAGATCAGCGTGTGGATGTGGAGATGAAACAATGGCCAATAAGGTGAAGGTTTTCGGCGAGACATATTCAAGTGATATCGTGGAGTTACTGGCTGGAAAGCGGGGAGCGACAAAGGTGGAAAAGGCTCTTCTTCCTGTACTTGAAGCAATAAATAACCCAATGGAACTTCCATTTCTAATAGATGAAATAAAGGCTCTGAATGCAACGGATAAACTTCGACTTGCATTGGTTAGGGTGCAGGTGCATTCTGAACAGAACATGCATGAAGATTTGAACATGTACCAGAAGAGGCTTTATGCGGCTCAGACCATGGAAATGCTGCTTTTTGGGGAGCTTTGTATGGAGGGCAGCAAAGAAAAAAAGAAGAAGAGCGGACAGAAAAGAAAGAAGGGATAGAAAGGATGGAAGGGTGTTAAGCCCAAGAAAAACTTAAATATGATTCTTTCCATGGGAATTAGGGTTGCCTAAAAGTTGTAAGATTTACTTTTCCACACCAAGGGGGCGAAGTTTACGGTGAGCAATGTCATCGAGGGCTACATTGAAACCATTTATGCATTGGAGAGAAGAGATGGCACGGCACATACAGGCGATATAGCCTCGTTGGTTGATGTCAAACCTGCGAGCGCAACCGAAATGATACAGAAGCTCAGCGAGATTAAACTGGTAAAATATGAACCGTATCACGGGGTTTCACTGACGGCCAAGGGAAGAAAGATGGCCGAGGAGCTCGTGAAGAGGCATGAAACCCTGGCCAAATTCCTGATCATATTAGGTGTGGACAGTGAAACAGCCAACTTCGACGCCTGTCAAATCGAGCACCATGTGACGCCAAAGACTATGAAGCGGTTAACGAAATTCGTGGAGTTCATACGGAGTTACCCAGAGAAACCGGAATGGCTGGTGCGTTTCAAAGACCTGCATAAGAGTGATGAAGAGTCGAAAAAATGACGATTAGGTGATTTTTAAAGTGCTTTAAGGGGCGGGAATATGAAAACACCTGAGCAGTTCAAAGAAAGCCTGAAAAGGATGAGACCGAACATATACAAATTTGGAGGGTTGATAGAGGATGTAACAACACATCCTGCCACGAGGT
This sequence comes from uncultured Thermoplasmata archaeon, assembly GCA_965371185.1. Taxonomy (GTDB): domain Archaea; phylum Thermoplasmatota; class Thermoplasmata. The sequence continues at coordinate 1,858 of CBDUXN010000163.1, read as the reverse complement.
CAACAGTTGAGGGGCATGCGCAGATCTTCGAATCTTCGTTAAAGCCGGAGTATGAGGATATCTTAACAACAACCTCGAATCTCACAGGGGAGAGAATATCCAGGTACCTTTCCATTATCAAGAGCCCGGAGGATATGCTGGCCAATGCCAGAATGAAAAGGTTCATGTTCAACCTTACAGGCACGTGCACCGGTGGAAGGTGCGTGGGATGGACCGCGTTGAACGCCATGTGGGCCACCACTTACGACATCGATCAGAAATTTGGCACTGACTATCATGAAAGGATGAAGAACTGGCTCAGGAAGGCACAAATGGAGGATATCACCTTAGCTGGTGCCTTAACCGATCCAAAAGGCGATAGGACAAAGCCTCCTTCCAAGCAAGAGGACCCCGATATGAACCTTCATGTGGTTGAGAGCAGGGAAGAGGGTATCATCGTTAAAGGTGCAAAGGTTATGATATGCGGCGTTGCTGCTGCAAACGAGATATTCGTTCTGCCTGGAATGGGTTACAGGGAAGGGGATAAAGACTACGCAGTATCCTTCACAATACCGAGAGATATCGAGGGTTTAACGATAGTGGAGGCAAGGCATCCCAGCGACCTGAGGGAATTTGAGGATGGCTTCGATATCCCCGTGAAAATGGGGGGCATAACCCAGGCCTACCTTTTCTTTGAGGATGTTTTCGTTCCAAAGGATAGGGTGTTCATGTGCAGGGAACACGAGCTCAGTCAGGAAGCGGTAATGAACTTCATCATGCCCTACAGATCTGCAATCGGGGCCTGTGTCGCGGGGCAGGGTGATGTTATGATGGGTGCCGCCATGCTCCTTGCCCGGGCCAATGGATTGTCTGAGAAGGTATTCAGGGAGAAATTGACCAAGATGTGTATCAACAACGAGACCACATTTGGCATGGGAATAGCGGCTGCGATACTGGGTAAAAAGCATCCTTCTGGGGCGTGGTTCCCTGACCCTTTGCTAGCCAATGTGAACAAGGTGCATGTTGCGACCCTGCCCTACAAAACGAAAGCCCTGGCCCAGGATATGGGAGGGGGAATAGCAGAGACAGGCTGTATGCCATCTTTTAAAGATTTTCATGATGAAAGGTATGGGAACCTGATACAGAAGTACGTTAAAGCCTGCTATTCTGCAGAGGATAGGGTTAAGGCCGCTAGGCTCGTTGAATGGCTCACAGTTGGAGCGGGAATACCAGGGTGCATGCACGGAGGGGGTTCGCCCGAGGGTGCGAAGCTGCTTATCAGGGCCAATATGGATCTGGAGGCTAAGGTTGGGATGGCAAGGAGGCTGGCTGGGATAGAAGGAAGTGGGGAGAAGGCTAAATAATAAACCATTTTTATAGAGGTCGAGCATTTTGAAAGGCTGCTACGCCTTGTTAATACATTTAAAAAAGGGTGCCGAAATCGGGGTGGGCAGTCTTGGAGTCATCCATTTCACCAAGGGTCATTACATCTACATCGGCTCCGCGATGAACGGTATCGAGGGCAGGGTGAGAAGGCATCTGAGAGAAAAGAAAAAATTGCACTGGCATATCGACTATTTCCTGAAGGAGGCCGAGATATCCGCGGTTTATTACCTTGAAAATGGGAAAGGTTTGGAATGTATCTTAGCCGAGAGGTTCGCCAAAAAATTCGAGGTCGTGCCTAAATTCGGTTCTTCGGATTGCGGTTGCAGAGGGCATCTTTTTTATGGTGAAAGGGGTGAGCTAGATGAAAGGACGAAGGAATGTGGTATGAGGGAGTTTTCGATCTGAGGTTGTGTAATTACTGGCATCGGGTCAAGTAATTATCCAAATAGAAAACATCTTAGAAGGGGATGAGAAGATTCACCCTGCTCCCCAA
>CBDUXN010000162.1:0-8192 GCA_965371185.1 uncultured Thermoplasmata archaeon | reverse complement strand
GAAGACTGTTCTTTGACACAGATTCTCTTCCAGAGGGTAAAATCGAAGAGGTGCGCGCAATATGCGATGCATTGGGCAAGGAGCTCGAATTTGCATATATCATGGACCATCTTGAAGAGGAGCGCTCGCAGGGCGTCACAATCGACACTGCCCAGGCCTTCTTCCACACCGACAAGAGAGACTACGTCATCATCGACGCACCCGGTCACAGGGAGTTCACAAAGAACATGATAACAGGGGCTTCACAGGCGGAAGCTGCGATACTCATCGTTGATGCAAATGAAGGTGTACAGGAGCAGACCCGACGCCATGCATATATACTGGCGCTCTTGGGGCTGAAACAGGTAATAGTGGTTTTGAACAAAATGGACCTCGTGAATTATAAGGAGGGACGATTCAAAGAGGTTTCAGAGGATACAAAGTCGTTCCTAACAAAAATCGGAATCACTCCAACGTATATCATTCCAATTTCTGCAAAAGATGGCGATAATGTGGCCGGCCGTTCTGACAAGATAGATTGGTATCAAGGCCCCACGGTACTGGAGGCACTGGATACGTTCAAGAGCATGGAGAACAGGGAAAACTACCCGCTGAGATTCCCTGTTCAGGATGTTTACAACATCGAAGGCAAGAGGATAATAGTGGGAAGGATAGAGGGCGGCAAAATCCAGAGCGGCCAGGAGATCTATGTGCTGCCGAGCGGTGAAAGGACGATAGTGAACAGCATCGAGGAGTTTCTCAAGGAGGGAAAATCCTCTGCAATTGCAGGGGAAAGCACAGGTATAACCATCAGGGACAAACTGTTCTTGGACAGGGGTAATGTGATCTGCCTGGAGGAAGATAAACCTATAATAGCGAATGAGATACAGGGAAACCTGTTCTGGATGGACAAGCAATCTCTTAACAAGGGGGAGCATATCAATTTCAAATGCAGCACCCAGGAAGCACGATGCACCGTGAAAGCGATAAAGCGAAGGATGGATTCCTCTACCCTGGAGGTCATAGAGGATGATGCCGAGACATTGCAGAACAGGGAGGTGGGCGAGGTGGTGCTTTCTTTCAGCGATTCCGTGATAGTGGAAGATTTCAACAAGACGCCAGAACTTGGCCGCTTCGTCATAGAAAAGGGGTACGATACCGCTGGTGGCGGGATCATAACACATCTTGGAGAGGAATGATGATCACGGTAATTGCAATAGATGCGCTGGAGTACGAACTTGTCGAAGAGTTCGATATGGCGCACCTAAAAGGGGGGCATTACGGAAAGACGGATATCTCGGAGTTCTCGGAACCCAGGACCATAGTGCTGTGGAGCTCCTTCATGACAGGTAAGAACAAGGAGTCCGAGATTCTGGCGCTTGGCGACAAGGAGATGTGGAAGGTTCGGATAGAACATGATGATACCTTTTTCTCCAAGTTCAAAGATCCGTTTGTCATCGATCTCCCGGGATACAACTACGATTTGGAGCAGCATAATCAGGAGAGGGCGCTCCTTAAAGCCTATTTTGATACGGAGAATGAGGGCGAGAAGGTCGAAATACGGAAAAAATACAACGAGCACGCATTTGAATATCACAGAAGGGTCAAGGAAAAATTCCTCCGAGAATTGGGTTCAGGGCATGATCTTCTCCTCGGCTATTTTAGCATCGCAGATGTGATAGGACATTTGAACTTCGGGAACAGAATGATGATGAAGATGATATACCGCGAACTGGACGAGATCGCGTCCCAGGTCCAGGGAAAACTTATAGTGCTCTCTGACCATGGGATGAAGGCCATAGGCAATTACGGGGACCATTCGGAATACGGGTTCTGGAGTACCAGTTTTCGTCACCTTGGAAGCCCCAAAATAACGGATTTCGGACAGATTATAATGTCCGAAGCAATGGATTGATATCTTCGCATTCTTATTAGATTAGGCTTAAGGACAGGAAGAGGGGGCCAAGGAGGCGGGCAAAATGGAACAGGGCTAAAGGGCATTTAGTTACCTGGAAAGGTCATGGCATATAGGCTGACAGGCACAAAAACAAATCCTAGAATATTGCTTCATTTGTGTGGTGCCCTGTTGTCAGGTGGGGCTTCATCCCAAAACTAGAAGGGTATTTAAATTCATATACTCAGTTAGATGGGATGCCCTAACAAAAGGGTTTCCCCGCAGGTTGCTAACCACGTCAATCGGAACCTCGACGAGCTTATGATACGGAGTATAGTGCGAGCAGTGAAAGAGATAGAAGTGCCCTGGGAAGAGAACGAAATTGGCCGTCCATGTAGGGATCCCAGGATTGTCGCCATCTGCTGTTTCCTAAAGATATACTTTAACAGGACCTACGACGGAATAGAATCGTACCTTAAAGCCAATACACTGATTTGCGAGCTATTACATGTAGATACTTTACCCGGACACAGCGTTATTGCACGAGGAATGGACAAGCTCTCAATGAGATATATCCGGAAGGTATCCAGGCATGTAACCTTCCATCTACGTCGCAGAGGAATGGATATCGTAGTTGACAGCTCTGGTTTCAGCTTAAAGACAAGCAGCAAGTGGTTTGACATAAGGATTCGACGAGTATCCAAGAGAAAAGAGCACATAAAACTGCATATAGTGATAGACGCTGAGTCTCTGGTCATATTACATTTCACCATTACTGGCTGGAGAGGCAGCGATTCTAAAGAGTTCAAACGATTGATCAAAGACCTTCCAAAACTTGGAAAAGTAGCAGGTGATAAAGCCTATTCCTCCAGAGAGAACTGTCAGAATGTTGCCACCAAAGGAGGAACGCCATATCTTTCTTTCAAATCAAACGTTACAGGGAAGGCAAAAGGATACCCTGCATGGAAGATATCGTTCAAGGCATACTCCGATAATCCTGATGAATGGATGGATGAGTACCATATCAGAAGTATTGTCGAAGCAGTTTTTGCCAGCATCAAACGATGCTGGGGTTCCGATATTAAAAGCAAAAAAGGTTGGCGAAAGCGGAGGGAACTCAGTATAAAAGTGGTGGCATACAACACCAAAAGAACGCTCTATGTTGAGAGGGCAGAGGAGCTAGAAATCCCCCTTTGGGTTCTATGCAAGTTGCCAACCAACTAAATCGGGAAATATCAATGATACCCCTCTACCCTTTAGAGGGTATGCTGTTCACCAACAATATATGTTTCTGCACGTTTTGGCTGATACATTAAAACACGTTATGTTATATTGACTTTCGGGATGAAGCCGTCAGGTGGCATACTTTATTACATCAGCACCTTTATTTTCATTGATAGTTGGTATGAGGTAATTGGGTTTACTCTTCTTGGTTTTGGAATATACCTCGGTTTCCTATTGGTATTGAGAGAGTTCACAAAAAAGGATCTGCAATTGTTCCTTGATATCCTGAGCCCTAAAAAAATGAAGCGTTATGTTGTCTCTGAACTGAGGGATAAGGAGGAGAAAAGGTAACTGCAACATGCCGAAATAACTATAGGCAAATTGAACTTTTAATTCGATGATATGCAAAAGGTTTAATACCCAATAAAATCATGTTCCAAATATTATATATAAAAACATGTATATTGTAAATATCGGTGAGGATACATGTCTTATAGAAGAAAAGTGGGCGCTAATTCAAATATTTTTGGAAAATCGTGGGTAAGCATATTGGGATTTTGGCTGCTGATTTCGATGGTGTTTGTATTTTCCATGTCGGTGGCTGCGAACAATCCACCGGGAATTGCCATTACTTCGCCGAATGATGGTGCAACTGTCAGTGGCACAATAGTTATCTGGATGAACGCATGGGATGCGGACGGTGATGATACAATTCAGGAGGTTTGGGTAAAGATCGATGGTGGAGATCTGCTCAACGCAACGTACAACCATACCGATGGAGAAGGTCAGTGGTGGTACTACGAGTGGGATACCACCACGGTTGATGATGGGTGGCATTCCATTACAGCCATCGCTTTTGACGGAACCGATGACGGCAGCGATCTAATTGAGGTCTTTGTTGATAATGTTCCTGAGAACAACCCACCTTGCATAGAAATCGTCGAGCCTGATCATGGAGCAACGGTCAGTGGAACCATCGTTATTTGGATGGTTGCCTGGGATGCGGATGGTAACGACCAAATCCAGGAGGTCTGGGTTAAGATCGACGGTGGAGACCTGCTGAATGCTACTTATAATCATACAGATGCCGAAGGCCAGTGGTGGTACTACGAATGGGACACCACTGAGGTCGAAGATGGGGAGCATCATATAACTGCCATTGTTTACGATGGAACAGACGATGGCAGTGATACCATAGGGGTCATAGTGGACAATGTTCCTGAGAACAACCCACCTTGCATAGAAATCGTCGAGCCTGATCATGGAGCAACGGTTAGTGGAACCATCGTTATTTGGATGGTGGCGTGGGACCCGGATGGAAACGATCAAATTGAAAACGTGTGGGTGAGGTTCGATGGTGGACCCCTGCTCGAAGCCACCTACGACCATACAGATGCTGAGGGACAGTGGTGGTTCTACGAGTGGGATACCACCGAGTACGAGGACGGATGGCACGACGTAAAAGCCATTGTCTATGACGGCATGGACGATGGCCATGATGTGATAGAGGTTTTCGTGGACAACACACCCGAGAACAACGCTCCGGGCATAGAGATCGTTGAACCCGGACACGGGGAAACCGTAAGCGGGACAGTCGTAATATGGATGGTGGCCTGGGACCCAGACGGGAATGACCAGATAGAGAACGTGTGGGTGAGGTTCGACGGGGGACCCCTGTTCGAGGCCACTTACAACCATACAGATGCAGAAGGTCAATGGTGGTACTACGAGTGGGACACCACTGAGTACGAGGACGGATGGCACGATGTAAAAGCCATTGTCTATGACGGTATCGATGATGGACACGATATCATCGAGGTCTATGTGGACAATACCGAGGAGAATCATGCACCTGGAATCGAGATCGTCGAACCGGAGCACGGAGCCACAGTAAGCGGGACAGTCGCAATATGGATGGTGGCCTGGGATCCGGATGGAAACGATCAAATCGAGAATGGCTGGGTGAGGATCGATAGTGGAGATCTGCGCAATGCCACCTACGATCACACGGATGCTGAAGGCCAATGGTGGTACTACGAATGGGATACCACTGAGGTTGACGACGGTTGGCATGATATAACAGCCATAACCTATGACGGTATCGACGATGCCAGCGATGTGATCGAGGTCTTCGTCGAAAATACTCCAGAGAACAATCCGCCTGGCATCGAAATCACCGAGCCAGAGCATGGGGCAACTGTCAGTGGCTCCGTAGTAATATGGATGGTGGCCTGGGATCCGGATGGTAACGATCAAATCCAAAATGTATGGGTGAGAATCGATGGCGGAGATCTTCGCAACGCTACCTATTATGAAACTGATGCAGAAGGGCAGTGGTGGTATTATGTATGGGACACCACGGAGGTTGAAGACGGCTGGCATGACATAAAAGCCACAGTCTACGACGGAACCGATGATGGCCATGACATCATAGAGGTCTATGTAGATAACTCGGAGCCAGGATCTACTGCACTTAAAAGAGATGGTGAGGACGAACTTCTCTTGGCACTTGTGGTAGCAGGAGCTGTAGCCGCCTGCTCCATCGCAGCCTTAACAGAAGTGGGCAAGTTCGCTCTTCTTAGCCTCATATTCCTGCCTCTTTACACGAAGATCACAAAGAAAGAGGTTTTAAACCATTTCGTCAGAGGAGAGATATTCGGTTATATAAAGGTCCATCCAGGAGATAACTATACGACCATAAAGAGGAACTTGGGACTGAAGAACGGAACTCTGACGTACCATCTCGGAGTACTGGAACGGGAAGGATTGGTCAAATCATGGAGCCACAACGGTTACAAGTACTTCTACCCGAAGGGTGTAAAAGTCCCGGGTAACGGGGTAAAGAACCCCAGCATATACGACGCGATACTGAAAAGCATCAAGGACAGTCCTGGGATTTCTGTCAGAGACATAGCCGCGGTAAATGGGATAAGCCGCCAACTCGCCAATTATCATGTTAGAAAGCTGGCTGCCGAGGGTGCTGTAGAACTGGAGAGAAGATCCTTTTCAAAGGTGTGCTATCCAAAGGAAGGATTTAAAGGGACATGATAAAAGGGCCTAAAATTATTCACTTTCTATTCTGGGAGCGAGAAGGTACTTCACATGCCCGTTTCCTTCTGCTATATCGAACTCCAGATTAATTGGGTAATCCGTTCCGAGATACAATGTCACCTCGCGTGCGCTGCCTATTGCCTTGACCATGGTTGAAAAGTAGTCCAATGAGAAAAGGCTCCTCTGATTCTCCTTACAGTCCAAATCTTTCAATAATCCCTTTGGAAGTTTTAGATTCACGGAATCCGTATCACCTTCAGATACCATCTCAAAACCATCGGGGGTTGCGATGAGGGCCACGTGATCCGAAACCGCCTCGGCTGCGCGAAGGCCTTTTCTGAGTTCGGTTGTATTTACAGTCAATTTAGCGGGCAGATTCAGATTTGGAACCTTGGGATCCGACATGCCTGCTGTATCCACAAGGGCCATCCTCCTTGTAATGTTGCCCACATCCAATATCAATCTGTTCTTGTCATCGTCATGTTCTATATTGAAAATATCTCCCGGCCCGCCGAGCTTCAGCACCTCTTTTAACTTGTCGATATCTATGCCAAGCTCACATTCCTTGGCCTTGTACTCCTCAAATGCCTTCTTTTGAAGTGAAACGTCGAGCATGGCAACATGAGCAGGATCCACTGCCCTGAGGCTGATACCATCCCCCTTGATATTGAACTTGGCTTCATCCACAAGTGCCGAAATGACATCCACAATTTCCTTTAATACCTCTGACTTAATTTTAGCTTTGAACATAAGGTTCTCCCCCCAATGTCTCAGAGGGTATTCATGTCTAAGATTATAAATCTTTTTGATATGAATTTTTTTAAACCTCAATATTATACGAACCTAAAAAATAACCAAAACTTATAAGAATATGAATCGTTATGTGTTTATCACCAACTAAGAAAGAACAAGGCCATGAAATAAGAATTCCACAAAAAAGGGTATAACCTCGCCGGTTAGGAGGCATAATTAAATGGCTGTCATGAGAAGGGAAACAGGAATAGCTGGTTTGGATAAACTCGTTATGGGGGGTTTTCCTGTGCCCTCGACGGTTTTGATTGGAGGGGAACCTGGCTGTGGTAAAACCACTTTGGCTGTCCAGACCCTCTTTCACGGTGCAACGAGGGGTGAGGTAGGGACGTACATCACCGCGATCTCAGAGCCGAGATGGGTCGTACAGAAGTTCTTATCAGAGTTCAATTTCTATGATGTGGGGGCAATAGAGAAGGAAAAGGTCATATTCTTGGAGATAGGAAAGAACCTCTTCTACGAGCCAGAAAGGATACTGCCTGCCATCAAGGATATGGTCGAGAAGTACATGCCTCAGAGGCTTGTGATAGATCCGATTACACCGATCAAGGCTGCCCTGGAAAAAACGGGGAAGACCAGGGAGTTTCTCCACGAGCTTTTTGAGTTCCTCAAGGGCTTCAACTGCTCATCCATAGTAACAGCTGAGATGACTTACGAGGATGTGCCTAGAAGCATTGAAGGCTATATGGTGGACGGAATCATCATACTCTCATATCCAGAGGAAAAAGAGGTGAGACGTAAGTTTCTGGAAGTTTTAAAAATGCGCGGAACGAAGCATATTACAGGCAAACAACTTCTTGATATAACGCCTGATGGAATCCTTGTACATGCAGGGCTGAGGTAGGTCAATCTCCGAAGATCATGCCCACACCCTGGGCGACATCGCCTTCTTGGCTTTTTATCTTGTCGTAGATGCTTTTGGCGTACTCCTCATCTTCCTTCTTACCGGCCTCGCCGAAGAGCTCCTCTGCCTTTTTTATGGCCTCGTCTGAGCCTTCAATGACCACATACCTCACATCCTTGTCTATATTCAAGGCTGAAGCGTCTCTGATAGAGATGCTCTGTCTGCTTATAAGGTCATCCTTCAGTATCTTGTTGATCTTGCTTGCCTGGGTTTTTTCCACGCTGAATACGGCGTAACTCATATGAATCCCCGAAGGGAATGGCAAATCTAACATTTAAAGGCTGTGGTGGATTCTGAGGATGCTTATTTTAGTTATTTCATAATGTTTTT
>CBDUXN010000161.1:0-8269 GCA_965371185.1 uncultured Thermoplasmata archaeon | reverse complement strand
GATGACGATTCCATGCTTGACTCTGAATTACGACCGGGTTTATAATGAGGAACAAGGGAGCGGTTATGGCAGAGCTTTAGTGAAAGCAGTAGAAGAGGAGGCCAAAAAGGAAAAAAAGGGCGTAGCGATATTGGCCTACGATAATGATTTCTGGTTCATGCCATTCTCCTTTTTCAAGAAACTCGGATACAGGGAGGTTGATAGGCTAGGCGATGCTGTTTTAATGCTCAAAACCTTTGAACCTGTGGAGCCTCCGGTTATGCATAAACTGGATTATCAGCCTCACCTTGTTCCTGGGAAGGTGATAATCGATGCCTTCTGGAATCCAATTTGTTTGACCTCCATACTCGAGATTCACCGTGTGAGGGAAGTGTGCGCTGAATACGGGGACAAAGTGATACTCAATGAATTTAACTGTGGGGAAAAGCAAAACCTTGAGAAGTTTCAAACATCGCGCGCTCTTTTCATCAATGGGGAGAAAAAAGACTGGGGATACACGGCTCCGAGTGATGAATTGAGGAAGGAAATAGAAAAGGTTTTGGGGGATGAGCCCTAATGGTTAAAACGAATGGGATAAGGTGCTGGTAAATCTCAAATATCATTATAACATTTGACCAAAGCATGAGTAGGATATTACAAAAACTAACAGGCGGAGATCTCCGCTCGATAGGCAGGGCAGACGAAGTTGTGGAGGACATCCTGAAAAACCCCTCTTTATTCGGGGATGTTTTTGAAGGCATGTTGCATGACGATCCGAGAATCAGAATGCGCAGCGCAGATGTCCTTGAAAAGGTATCATCAAAATATCCTGAGCATCTTCAACCATTTAAAGATAGGTTGATAAATGAAATTTCCAAGATTGAGCAACAGGAGGTTCGATGGCATCTTGCTCAGATGTTCTCTTACTTGGAACTGAACAGAAGAGAAAGGAATGCAGTTGTTGAGATATTATTCTCCTATATCGATAACACTAAGAGCAACATTGTAAAGGTACTCTCTATGCAGACATTAGCAGAGCTCGCTGAAAAGGAAAAAAAACTCAAACACAAGATTTTAAAGAAAATCAAAGAGATGGTAAAAACCGGTAGCCCCGCGGTTGTGAATAGAGGTACGAAATTGATAAATCGGTTAAAAGAATAGTCCTCTCCCCAAACTTCTTTTTATCCTATTGCCATTATCCGCAACAGAATTCGAGGTAGTCCAAATGGGGAACTGGAAATCACATTTAAAAGCCGATCCAACAGAGTGGTTATTGGAGACGAACAATCCTTCTGTTCGGTATTATACATTGAGGGACATAATCGGCAGATCCGAGAAGGATAAGGATGTGAAAAATACAAAAAAAGAAATCATGAGCAAGGGTCTTGTCCCAAGAATCCTCGCCAAACAAGATCCCGGGGGTTTCTGGGGCAAACCCGAGGAGTTCTATGCCAAGTCCAAATACAAAGGCACTGTATGGACGTTTATTCTGCTTGCTGAATTTGGGGCTGATGAACGGAATAGACAAATAAAAAAGACCTGCGAGTTCATCTTGAAGTGGTCGCAGGACAGAAAGAGCGGTGGATTCTCGTACCATGGAACAGAGATAAACGGGGGGAATCACTCCAAGGTTGTCCCCTGTCTTACAGGCAACATGGTCTGGTGCCTAATCAAGTTCGGATATCTCGACGATCCCAGGGTGAGGAAGGGTATTGATTGGATTACCACATATCAGCGGTTCGATGACGGGGTGGAAAAAAAACCTATTGGATGGCCGTACGACAAATTCAAGATGTGCTGGGGCACGCATACATGCCACATGGGCGTGGTAAAGGCCATGAAGGCGTTTGCCGAGATTCCCCCCCGCAGAAGAACTAAGACGGTAAAAAATACCATTGAGCAGGCCGCAGAGTTCATGCTCAAGCATCACGTTCATAAAAGAAGCCACAACCTCGAAAAGGTCTCCAAACAAGGCTGGATGAAGTTGGGCTTTCCTCTCATGTGGCAGACCGATGTTCTGGAGATTCTAGGAATACTCACGTGCCTCGGTTACAGGGACGAGAGGATGCAGGAGGCAATAGACCTCGTGATATCAAAGCAGGATGACAAGGGCAGGTGGAGACTGGAGCACACATTCAATGGACGATACATCGTGAGGATCGAAAGTAAAGGCATACCCAGCAAATGGGTCACCCTGAATGCCCTCAGGGCCCTGAAACGGTTTTATAGTTGAAATCAAATATGTACGGGGATAACATGGAAAAGGCTACATTTGGAGCAGGGTGTTTCTGGGGAGTTGAGGCAGCGTTTCGTAAAGTGAAAGGTGCGGTAAACACTGCTGTTGGATACATGGGTAGAACGCTGGATAAACCAACCTACAAGGATGTTTGTACAGATAAAACAGGGCATGCGGAGGTGGTCCAAGTGGATTACGATCCTTCAAAGGTTACCTATGAAGAGCTATTAAACTTATTTTGGGAAATTCACGATCCAACAACCTTGAATAGACAGGGGCCAGATGTTGGAACACAATATAAATCGATAATTTTTTATCACACTGAAGAGCAGAAAGGTAAAGCGATTGCCTCCAAAGAGAAACTCCAAAACTCAGGAAGATACGAAAACGATATCGTAACCGAGATTGCACCTGCATCGACATTCTATAGGGCGGAGGAATATCATCAGCAGTATTTTGAAAAGCATGGCCACCATGCTTGTGGACCAAGGTGAGAAAATGCAATCATTCAGCATATACGAGGAGAAGGTTTTTGCCAAGGGGATGACAGCGATCATGGCACCTTTTGCCGCGATCTTCCTTTTTCTTATGATGTATCAGTTCTTGGTTGGACCGATTGGCGATAAACCTGCTCCAAGTTGGTTCTTTCTGATCATGTTCATACTGTTCTTGGGATTGACGATCAATTTCAGCAGACTGGGTATCAGAATTACAGACCAATCCATCACTGTCGGATATGTTATTATCAAGCGCAAGATTCCCTTGGAGAATGTGGAAGACTGCATTTTGGACGAGGCTTCAGCAGTTAGATATGGAGGCTTTGGCATTCGAATGACGAGGGTTAAAGGGAAGAACAGATTGGGTTACATTACCATCGGCACTCCAAGATGTGTGCTTACTTTAAAGAAAGGTAAATTCAAGGAGTTCGCGTTCTCCACAAAGAATCCTGAGGAAGTAATGAATGTGATCAAGGGGCAGTTGAGTTTACAAAGGAAATTGCGGTAGGTAAACCCGGGAGGAAAAGTGATGAAATACGAAAAGTTTCTCAAAAAACTACAATCAATGTCAGACCCGAAAGCAGTTAAGGGCATGGCAAGATTTGGAATCAATCCGAATAATAACTATGGAATATCCGTATCCACCCTGAGAAAGCTGGCCAAGGAAACCGGCAGGGATCATCAACTTGCCCAGCGCTTATGGTCAACAGGGATCCGGGACGCGCGGATGATCGCGGCCTTAATAGACGAGCCTAAGCTTGTTACAGAAGAGCAGATGGAGAGATGGGTGAAGGACCTTAATTCATGGGATCTCTGTGATCATTGTTGCGGCAATCTTTTTGACAAAACTGAATTTGCCTACAAGAAGGCTGTCCAGTGGAGCAAAAGAAAGGAGGAGTTCGTAAAAAGAGCTGGATTTGCATTGATGGCTTGGCTGGCAGTTCACGATAAAAAAGCAGGTGATGGGCAGTTTGAGAAATTTCTCACGATCATCGAACGAGAATCTGATGATGATAGAAATCACGTCAAAAAAGCTGTCAATTGGGCCCTTAGAAACATAGGCAAGAGAAATTTACCTCTGAACGGGAAGGCGATTAAAACTGCAAAAGATATCAAAAAAATGGATTCAAAATGCGCTAAATGGATAGCCTCGGATGCGATACGGGAATTGACCAGCGAAAAGGTGCAAGAGAGGTTGAAAAAATCCAAGGCGAGGAGATGACTTTCAGATACGCTGTTCTCGGGGCAGGGCGCCAGGGAATTGCCGCTGTATACGATCTAGGGAAATTTGGTGATGCTGAGCAGATCATCCTGGTGGATGCAGATATAGGTGTTGCAGAAACTGGTGCCAATCGAGTAAATGAACTGCTGGGAAAAAATTGTTGCACTGCTTTACAGGTAAACGTAAGCAAAATAGAACTCTTGATCGATGCCCTTGATGGGGTTACCTCCATCATCAGCGCTGTACCTTATAATTTAAATCAGATAATAACCGAGGCAGCAATCAGCATCAAGGCCAACATGTGCGATCTGGGTGGCAATACAGAAATAGTTAGGAAACAACTGGAACGCAACGATGAGGCAAAGGAAGCAGGTATCTCCATCGTACCCGATTGCGGTATGGGCCCAGGAATGAACATTTCGCTGGCTTTGTATGCAATGTCACTGCTGGACAAACCCCGCGAAGTGTACATCTGGGACGGCGGGCTGCCGCAAAACCCGAAACCGCCCTGGAATTATGCCTTGACCTTCAACATTGCAGGCCTGACGAATGAGTATTATGGCCATGCAAATTTTCTAAGGAATGGAAAGGTTACTGAGATGCCGTGTTTTGAAGGCTACGAGGTCCTTGAATTTCCGCTCCCACTTGGTAAACTAGAAGCCTTTGCAACTTCTGGGGGTCTTTCCACCATGCCCTGGACGTTTGAAGGGAGGCTTGAATGCCTGGAGAATAAAACTCTGCGCTACCCGGGTCACCGGGAGCAGTTCAAGGCTTTTACACAACTCGGCCTTTTAGAACCTGAGCCTGTGCAGGTCGGTGATGTCAGTGTAGTGCCCCGGGATGTTCTTCATGCATTGCTCGAACCAAGGCTTACACAGCCTGAGGTTCACGATGTTTGCGTGATACGAGTGAAATGTGTTGGGGAAAAGGAAGGGGTGAGTGCAGAGGCGATTGTGGAGCTCATGGATCATTATGATGAGGAAACAGGTTTCACGGCGATGCAGCGTTTGACTGGATGGCATGCCTCGATCATTGCCATTTTGGCGGCCCAAGGAAAAATTCGCAGGGGAGCTGTGCCAATTGAGACCGTGCCAGGAAAGATAGTTGTTGAAGAAGCGCGAAGAAGGGGATTTTCGATAAGCGAACATGTCACTATAATCGATGGGTAAACAATATGTTCAACCCCTGTGAGCATCGAGTTAAATAAAAATCATTGACAGAACATTAAAGCAGAAGCGAAGCAGTACCAATTCCACCGTCATCGTCCTCAACAGTCAAAGTGACCTGTGATGCGGAACCGGCATAGTTCATGGTATCCAGGATGTTTACGGGATACGAGCCTGCCGTATTCGGGTAATAATTTGTAATGATGGTGCCATCATCGAACTCCCACATGAATGTCAAATCATCCGCGCCAGGATCATAGGCTGTCCCTTTAAGTGATATCGCAAGCTCTGCAAGATAACCGGTAAGCTCCACCTCCCAGGGCTCCACGTGGTTCCAGTGATCGCTGTCCCTGATCATGCTCTGCTGGGTATTGAAGGTGTGGTGTATCTTGGTTGCGTTTCCTTCTCCAGGTGTCAGCACTATCCATATCGGGTTTCCGGCATTGTCCTTCTTGTCCTTCCCGTTGTTGGGCTGGTCACCGTTTATCTCATCTCCGATATCGGGATAAGGATCATAGGTCACCACAGCCCTGTAGCTCTTTGATTCATTGAACAGAACCGAAATTATCGGGCTTCCGCAACATGGATTGTCATCAGGACTGCCAGGCCATCTCTCGACCTCGATGTAGCCTATCACCTCGTCGTCCTCGTACAGGGTCATGGCCACATTGCTCCACTTCGAGCCTGCAACCCTCAGACCAATATCGATTTCCTCAAATCCAGTTTCAATGGTTACGGTTGGGTCAACATTATCCACTGTAAGCGTCGTGGTGTCAATACCAACCCCACCGTCATCATCCGTGACCCTCAGTGCTATTGTAGAGTCGTAATCATCGCTGAAAGTCCTTATCACGGTCTGGTCCGTGGCATCCACATAGAACGTTATCCCATCATAACTGAAGTCCCATTCGTACGTGTGAGTGTCCAACCAACCAGGGTCCGTCATGCTGCCTGCGAACGTGAACTCTGTGGGCTCATCTCCTGAGTACGGACCGTCTGCGTCTGCTGTAGGCGGGACGTTGAGCACCGTGATATTTGCTATCGTGGTATCTTTATCGCCGTAGCTATCGGTAACTGTTAGAGTGACTGGGTATATGCCATTGTCCCCATAAGCTATGGATGCTAAAGGGCCTGTGACGTCCGTTGTGCCGTCATTATCAAGGTCCCATTCGTAGGAAGCGATTTGATCGCCGTAAATCTCATCTGGATCGTAAGAGCCGGTTCCATCGAGAATAGCGGTTTGGCCTTCGTCTATCGTCGGGTTGTTAGCGATGGCGATAGGCGGCCTGTTAACAAAATAGGTCTCAAGTAGAGGCTCTTCCGAATGGGCATCCATAATGTTGTCGTCATTCTTGTCGACCTCGGCCCTTGGTAAAAAATAGCGAATATCCGGGGGAAGCTCGGGTGTATTTATAGTGTAGGAGATATAAATATGGGCATAGTCAGTTGGCTCGGTATCACCTGTCTGAATAGCCCCCCTCAGACTTCCCAGGGACCATTGCAACACTGTGGAGCCATCGGGCTTTGTTACGATACTGGATGGATCGATATTGAAACTCCCGGCTTTATAGCTGAAGTCCTCAGGCAAGGTATCTTCTACTATAACATCCGGAGCTGCAACGAATCCGATATTCGTAACCGCGAGCTTAATATCAACCTCGGTGGGGAGGTTCGGTATGAGCTCCCACATGGGAGTTTTACCGATCACGGGGGCAGCATTGTTGCGCAGATATGTCCATATTGCGGCCTGTGTCTCTCCCGCGTAGGTTACTATGTCGCCTCTGTCGTATGTTACTATAACCCCGCTTGGGTTCCTGACATCATCCCAAAGATCAAAAGGCAGGATTTCACCGGTTAAGGAGATTGGAACATTTGGAGCTGTATACTCTGAATCCTCGGTACACCACCATGGTGGAGGTGGAAATGGGGGTGAAAAGGCACCTACAACGTAGTCTCCATAATTGTACGCTAAAGAGCTGCCAGGAGCTATTGTTCCATATGTGAGAGCACCATCCTGAGCCCATTTATCTCCACCTGGATTCTCAGAACCGCTTTGATAAGGATTAGGGCTCATTATCATCGCGTACTCATCCACCGTTATATTAACAGAAGCTGTGCTGGCGATTATATATGAGAGGCTGTTGCCACTTGATACTATCGATGCATATCCCTTCGCATGTGCTTCCCATAAAGATATCTCGCTAGGTGAAACAGCAACGATTTCGGCACTTCCAGGAGTTATAGGTATTCCAATAAAGAGTGGCAATGCTGTCATGGATATTACCAAAAATGCTGTGATCAGACCTTTAATGCGCGTTCCATTCCCTCCGTTTAAACGGAAAAAGAACCTTCAAACTGGCGATTATCAGCTCTTTCTCCATATTCAATTGAACAGTGGAAAATATGATTCTAAGGTGTTATATACTTATCGGTAATATTGTCTTAGCCTATCATATTTATAAACTATCGTAGCGATACGCCATGTCGTGAATGTGATGCTAAAAGAGGAGACCAATCGATACATCAGGCAGGTACTATTGGAGGAAATAGGGCAGGATGGACAAGAATCTCTTAGAAACTCCTCTGTGCTTGTGGTGGGCTGTGGAGCATTGGGCAGCGTGATCGCCGATCATCTTGCGAGGGCGGGTGTTGGAAAGATCAAAATCGTGGACCGGGATATCGTAGAGCTCGACAACTTGCAGAGACAGATTTTATTCGATGAGAATGATGTTGGTTCTCCAAAGGCAGTGGCCGCAATGGAAAAACTTAAAAAAATCAACTCCGAGATCGAGATCGAAGCCATGGTAAAGGATCTAAACCCGAGCAATACCGAGAACATAGTGGGAGATGTAAATATCGTTCTGGACGGCACAGACAACATGGAAACCAGGTACCTGATAAACGATGTATGCATCAAGAAGGAAATCCCCTGGGTTTACGGTGGGGCGGTATCCACATACGGTATGAGCATGAACATCGTGCCTCAAGAAACATCATGTCTGGTATGCGCCTTTCCACACATGCCAAAGGCAGGTTCATTGCCCACCTGCGATACGGTGGGCGTGCTGAATACTGTACCGAGCATAATAGCCTCTATCCAGACAACAGAGGCATTGAAGATACTACTCAAAAAAGGGTTCAGCAGGGACCTGATCGTATATGATGTCTG
>CBDUXN010000160.1:0-8367 GCA_965371185.1 uncultured Thermoplasmata archaeon | reverse complement strand
CTCATCTAAATTGCGTGGAAAATCAGATTAAAAGGGGTTTATGCAACAAGTCCCTTTCGTATCAAAAACCTGTATCCAGTTATTCTGGTAATTCAAATTTAAAGTTGGGAAAACATCCCTATCAACCCCGAAAATCATCCTTATATGAGAGCCGTTTTCAAAATAGTAATTGATAATAACATATGGGTTGGAGGGCTCATTGAAGTCTACGATCCCAAAATAGGTGTCAAGATCGTATGCAAAGTCCCCATTGGCCTGCATATCGTATTTCTTGGATGGATCCAAAGGCTGGGCCAAGACACTGGGCGCTAAAAAGCTCAACAATATGGTAAAAAGCATCAACAACAAGGGCGCCTTTTTACCCCTCAACAGCTGTATTTTTAATAACATGCTCATGTCCTCCAAGAATCAAATGGGAATGATTGCTTATATGGGTTTCGATTTTCTACCCCACCTGCTCCACCACATCCTCAAGAGTCTCGCCAAATATCTTGGCCTCTTCTTCAGTATTATAAAGATACGCCGATGCCCTTGCGGAGCCGTTTATGCCTTTTGCCTTAAACCAACTGTGCGCGCAGTGCATTCCTGAGCGAAGCATTATGTTCGCTACTTCATCCAGTATCATTGCTATGTCATGCACATCCATATCATCCACCCAAAAGCTCATCACCCCCCCCTTTTTCTCAGGCTCCTTCGGACCCAGAATATGAACTTTTAAAATATTCTCCAGCTTCGAGGTCATGATCCTGTTCAGCTTCGTCTCATGGTTTTGGACGTTCTCCATGCCTATGTTTGAAAGGTAGTCTACCGCAGCACCGCTACCGATGATCCCTGCGAAATTCTGCAGCCCTGCTTCAAAACGCTTCGGTGGATCGAGGAACTTCGAATTCTCATAAGTCGTCTCATAGACGGTGTCGCCGCCCACAATGAAGGGCGACAACTCCTTCAATAGATCGTACTTGCCATACAACACCCCCATACCTGTGGGACCGCACATCTTGTGGATCGAGAAGGCAAAGAAATCCACATCCAGTTCTTTTACATCAACTTGCCTATGGGCGGCGCTTTGGGAGCCGTCCAACATTACCAAGGCACCATGATCGTGTGCGATTTTGACGATCTCGTGGGCAGGAATCGTATATCCTTCCAGGTTGGACGTATGAACCATGCTTACGAGCTTTACATCGTTGCTCATCTGCTCCTGGAATGCCTCCGTATTGAAGGTGTTGTCATCATTGGAAATCACGATTTCATGTTTTATACCCTTCATATTCTTCAGGAGATGCCAAGGAGTTAAGTTAGAGTTATGTTCCCTATCAGTGGTCAGCACGACATCTCCTTTATTGAATCTATAGCCTCTAGCTACGATATTCAGTGCTTCGGTTGTGTTCTTAGTAAAAATGATCTCCTCAGACCCGTCAGCGTTGAGGAATTTTTTTATCTTCTCCCTTGCGGCATCACATTTAATCGTGACCTCTGTTCCCAGCCTATGGACACTCCTGCCCCCACATGCAGGATGCTCGTAATAATAGCTGTTCATGGCCTCTATTACCTGTTTCGGTTTCAGGGTCATGCATGCGTTGTCAAGATATATTATAGGCTTGCCGTTTATCTCCCTTCTCAATACAGGGAAATCCTCCCTGATCTTCTGAATATCCAAAGAGTTGCCTCCGTTCTCAACCTGCATTTCCACCGGCTTCAACCTTCTTTTTGCGGTAGTCCTCAATGGCAGCATGCAATGCATCCGCAGCTAAATTGGAGCAGTGCATTTTGATTGGCGGTAAACCTTCCAGCTCATCTGCCACATCCTGCCTCGTGATCTTCAGAGCCTCGTCCAAGGTCTTACCTTTGGCCATCTCGGTGATCATGCTGCTGGTGGCAATGGCGGCTGCGCAACCAAAGGTCTTGAATTTGACATCTGTTATGATGTGGTTCTCGACCTTTATGTACAACTCCATCAAGTCACCGCATTTAGGGTTGCCCACCCTCCCCACTCCATCCGGGTTTTCGATCTCTCCCATGTTCTTCGGGTTTCTGAACATTTCCATGACCTTTTCACTGTACATCCAAACACCGTCCGGTTGTTATTTTCTAATCCTAATTCTTATCAAAGTTCAATATTCACGGTTTTTCCTAATATCCTTGAGATATAAAAACCATTTGCAGCGATCTTTGCAACTCCAACAGATGAGGGATTTGGTTCCCAGTTAGACATGAATTCATCATACCTCTTCCATATGGCTTTAGAACCTTTTGCATCCCTTCCCTTAAAAGTATCGTATGCGTCAATCAGGATTTCCATGGCGTCTTCTCGAATCCCATGGTTTTCCAACTTTTCTAAGCTTAAAAGACCGTCTCTGGCGCGAATCAAATCCCTACCAAGGCCGTACTGTGTAAGAGCTAGAATAGTACCGATCGAATCCTTAGGGTCAAGAATCGTCCCGATGCAGGCTTTATTGACCTTCGGCAAAATTTCGTCCGTTTTGTTCTTATGATCGTCGTTGTTTTTCAACATTCCTTTTCCAAGGACATCATCGATTTTCCGGATCTCGCTCACGATGTCCCCCAGTGCCTTGAAGTTGTCGGCCAATAAAGACCCACCGTCGCTCCCCTCCAACACCTCGCCTATGGTAGTTCTGCCAACATCCCCCTCTTCTATATCATCAAGGGTATCGAACAGTGCAGCGCAGCCAACTCCAAAGCATTGTTCACATGCCCCTGCAAAGCAGTCAGCGAGTATATTCCCACACGAACATATTCTTGCAGGCAGCAATGACCTGGATATCTTTGAATATGTTCTGAGCGCATCTTCTCTATTCTCTGCCCGCCTCATTATTATCTTCCCGGTCTTGAAGATGTGAACCCTTTTTCCCCTGATCTCCACATAGGCATAGCCCATCTTGGGGGAGCAGTTCATCTTGTCGAACATATCCACGACAGATAACGCATCGCACAGATGATATTGATCAAAAAAATCGCTGTAGAGATCGTCTTTATTTACTCTACATCTCAGTTGCGCCTCCAACGTGACCTTCCCATCTTCTGTGCAGGGATGTATCTCGATGATATCTTCGTTCACATTCGGATGAGGATGCTTTCTCACCACCTTTTCCCCGGCAGCAATTTCCTTTATCTTCTGCAGATTTTCCTGGGACACGAAACTGCATTCACCAGGTTGGGGGGCTCCAAGCATCATTCTTCTTGCGAGGGTCATGCAAATTGGGTTGCCGCACAGTCCACAGTCCAATTTTGGCAAGAGTTCGTGTATCTCATACACACCTTCGCTTGGCAGTACGATACCTCCTAATTCGTATCAATCCTGATGTTCAGTTTCATCAGATGACGTGTTGAAGCATACATCGCAGTTTTCCAATTGTAAAAGCCCTTTGTGGTAGTTACAGAACTTATCCTCCTCCCTGATCTTCGAGCATATCTCGCATAAAAGAGCCACTTGTTCCTCTTTTCTCTCTCCTGATGCGATTCTGTCTGCTATTGCCTTTGCGTAACCTTCCATCTCAGGGAACATGTTTTGGAATTGTTCATCTCCTCCCCTGCTTGAGGACAAATATTGACTTACCGACGCTTGGGTAATACCCAACCTCTCCGAGACCTCGATCTGTTTCATATTGTAGTCCCGCGTGAGAATTTTCACCACATCTGCCCTGATATGAGGTAGCATCTTGGTCACGATGATTTCGCATGGCGGTTTCATGTTGTCTCATCCCTGATGATTGCAACATAATCATGCTTCAGCTTTATAAAATTAACGGCGTTATATTCGCTGCATCCCTTTTAAAGAATCCTCCATCAACCCCTCTATGTCCACCTTCTTCTCCTCTTCTAAAACAAAGTTCAACTTGGAATACGTTGACGGCTTTTTCGGAACCATATCACAGCATGCGCCTGGTTGAATAGAGATCTCGTATGTGCCGATCCTCTTTGCTATGCTTTCGATTTCCAGCTTATCTAATCCTATTAATGGCCTGAGTATTGGAATTTCAACTGCCTGGGATTCCGAGTTGATATTCCTCAGTGTTTGCGATGCCACCTGCCCTAGGGATTCGCCTGTGAGCAAGGCCTTGGCATCCTCCATTTCTGCGATCCTCTCCGCGATACGGAGCATCATCCTCCTGCAAAGCACGCAGTGGAGGTTCCTTTTGCAGCTCTTTGTAAAAGCGATATGGCTTTCCTTATGCGGCAACATGAAGGCCTTGATCTCCTTTTCATTCAGTTTCTCAAGATACTCTATAATCGATTTCGTTTTATTGAACTGGCCATCACCAGAAAATGGCCTGTTATCAAAATGAACAGCCACTATCTCAGCTCCCCTCTCGAGCATCAACTGGGTGGCAACAGGAGAATCGATTCCGCCTGAGATGAGAGAAATCAGTTTCATTAACTGAGCTAATGGATTTTGGGTATAAAGAGTTTTATTTCCTAAATTCTCAAACTTCAAGAGGGATTACCTAAGTGCTAGAACCATTCTAAACAGGATAATTATCGAAACATATATTACCCTCGAAACCTTATGTACCCTTCGCCCTCAAATCCTTTCACCCTTCCTCGCAAAAATTTTCGCGGCTATCTGACCCTAAAATTTTTCCTCCTGAAGGGATTGGGGGCACTTTATTATTCTCAATTTTGATAATAATGAGCATACATTTATCGAGAAGAACAGGGTTGAAAATTACGGTTGTAGTGAAGGGTTAATCTACAACAAAACGGCAAAGGGAGATGAGAAAGTGGCAGGATATATAACCTATATGGGGATAAGCTTGAACTCGGAAGGAATAGCGCCAAAAGAACTCACAGAAAAACTGACGAAGATCGGATGGAAGCCAATATACGGAAGATACGATTTTGCATACGAATGGGGAATAGAGTGGGGCGACAAAGACAAAAACATGCAAGAATTCTTCGATCATATACATAGAACGCATGTAGCCCTTACTGGGTCCAACGTGAACTATTCTTTGAAAACGTATGAACAGGGCAAAGAAAATTTCCCAGTGAAATGGGCAGAATAGGTCCTTTTCCTTATTAGGTCAAACTTTGAAATATACAAAATTTCTTCTACTACACGGGTAAACAAAATAATCAGTATGAAAGGACAAGAGGCTGATTATGCAAGAAGGAAAACCACCTAGATTGAAGATTTGTTTAGTGGGTGAGAGTGAAGTTGGAAAGACCTGTTTAATCAGAAGATTCGTATTCGATCAGTTTGATGATAAATACATAAGTACCGTCGGTACAAAAATCACAAAGAAAAAGATAAAGATTCAGCTAAATAATGAACTTCGGGATGTCCACCTAATGATATGGGACATCATGGGTCAACTGGGTTTTCGGCAAATACTGCAGGAAGCGTATTTTTTTGGAGCTCAAGGAATAATCGCGGTATGCGACATCACAAGGGAGCGCACACTATTAGATTTGTATAGCTGGATGGATGCGGTTTGCTCTGTTGCCGGGGAAATCCCAGTAGCATTCTTTGGGAATAAATGTGACCTAATGGATGATCAACAAGTGGGTTTAAATGGGCTTAAAAGCTTTGCATCGAGATATGAAAATGCCCTGGCCTACCTTACCAGTGCAAAAACAGGATTTAATGTTGAGCTTGGTTTTAGAACTCTGGCAGAAAAAATTCTAGAAGATACACTTTAATTATTCCTCCTGAAGGGATCGGGGGCACATGGTTCTCAATAAAATTAAATCATCTTATTCCAACGCCAGGGATTATCGCGAGAGATAATTTGATAGAAAGATTAATTAATACCCAATCGAAATGTTTGCCAGGTGGTAAGGAAATGTCCGAAATTTCATGTACAGATGATTTGTTGTTCTTGCGGACATTATTTAAAAAGAGCCTGGAGGCCGTAGAGAACGAGCTCAGGGCCAATGGTTTGACACAAGATGACTTGAAAATCTCAAAATAATAAATTATATTGTCTAAGAAATATGTTTACTTTTGCTCCAAGCCTCAATGTTGCTATAAGTGCAAATGCGTTCATATCAGAAGGTTGGGGGCTTTGCTCTCGATCTATCTGAGAAGTTTACCGCTATTTCTGTTCAATCTTATCATAAGTGCATTGTGCCTTTTAGGGCGACAAAATATTAATAATAGTAAGTTCATTTAATATTTACTAAGGGCAAAAGAGGTGGGTTGAAATTATAAAACAGAGAAAAATAAGACAAAAATCATCGTCCCGTTATAATATGATAAAAGGTTTAATCGCAATATTAATTGTTTCTATAATAATTGCGGTTATAGTTTCTTTTCTTTTGTTAAACTCTACTGAAAATACTGAAAAACCAATATGGAAACAATATGAAAAATATGAGGATGAAGAAAGTATTTGTTATTATAATGAAGAATTAGATATCCGAATCACTTATGATAAAAAATATGATCATATTTATAAATTTTATTGTTACTATGGATTCACACTTTATAGTAAAACACTGGATGACTTATTAAATGAAATTTTAGAGAATAAAGGTAAGTATGAATTATCTGAAAATGATATAAAATGGTGTGAATATATATGCAAAAATGTATTTCCCAATGAATCTTTAGATTCTGATGGTGATGGTGTATGGGACCACGTTGATGCATTTCCTAATGACCCCAACGAACAATATGATAACGATGGAGATGGTATAGGTGATAACGCAGACCCTGATGATGATAACGACGGGGTTTTGGATGAAGACGACTACTTCCCTTACCGCAATGCGAGAATAAGTGTATCTTTGAACAAGTTCAAGGTAATAGATTACGTTGACTCAGGTGATGGAAAAGACAATGCTCAGATATATTTCAAGATAAATGTCAGTGATCAAAAGGAGCTTACCGCACATCCTGGTGGATATACCGAGAACAACTATTGGGATGTTGAAGTGGGAGAGATGAAAAATGCTGGTTGGGGTTGGCTTGTTAATGTCCCAGATGATATAGCAATCCACAAAGTGACCATCGTGATGTATGATTACGATGGTGGGAGTGGAGATGATATACTGGACATAGACGGGCATGATGATACAAAAGAGTTGACTGTTTACTACAATATCACAACTGGTACATGGACGGGCGACGATACTGACGGCGAAACCAATGGAAGCGATGACGGTACACAAAGCTCGGACGATTACGATGCCTACTTAAATTACTCACTAACAACAACTTAACTCAAAATTTTTATCAGGGGAAGAGATGACAATTCAATGACTAAAAAAGACCTCTTACTTATAAGCCTCATTCATTACTTTTGTTGGCACCCCTTTCCAATACCTAATCGGATTTATATCAAATGTAATAAAATCAAACCTTGCTAAATATAAACAGGAAAGGCATATAAAGTATGAAAACCAATAGGCCAACCCCCAACTTCCACCTCCCTCGATAAAGTGGCTATCTGCCCCTTAATTTTTCCTCCCGAGGAGAGTTGGGGGGAGGTTTTTCATATCATTCTTAAGTTAGCAGTATCTCAAGCCAGAAGGGATAAATGTACACTGATGGTACACACCATCAAAGAAAATGTACACTGATGGTACATCGGGTGTAGCCAATTGGCAAAGCCCAGTAATCATTCGCTACAAATTGCCAAGATAATAATGGACGCTACACCTAATACTTGATATGCAGCTCGCTATGACTTTTATCATCAATTCTAAGCCCATTACAATAAGCGAGGATGCGATGCTATGCCTCCACCTATACTCTCCTTCAGCCCTATCTTTATAAGCTTAAAATCGCCTTCTATTCGATTATGAGAGCGAAGCGAGGGTTATCATCACAAAATAAAAAATAAAAAAAATGGGAAAGTTTATGTGTGTTTCCGCACTGCGATTTGTGTTCTATCTGTTATACCGAGTGCTTTTAGGTCTTCCTCATGGAGCCGGATCTCTTTTACGCCTACTGCAGCTTTTTCAGCTTTTACAGTATGTTTATGGTCCTCATGGCAAAGGTCTATAGTATCGCCTACTTCCAGTTTTAATCCGTTCATTGTTTCTTCTGTCAGTCGGGCAATCCCTTTTGCAGCGTCTATGGCAGCTCTTGCCGCTAGCCGCCTTGTACCTTCGTATCGTTCCGCAGCTTTAGCATCTGTCTTTCTGAGTTCCTCAGCGACCATGTTTCGAAGCTCGTCTGTGGTATTCACTTCTTTTTCTGAGATTCTACTGGCGATATCTATCGCTGTTTTCTCGTCAACCCGTGCTTTACGTAGAGAGCGATCAAGCTTTGCTTTATCGAATTTCTCGGTTTCCCCGCTTCTTTTCCTTACATTTTCCACTACTTTCACCTCCCCTTCAATTTAGCTCCTATTCACTTACTGAGCACCTACCGAATCTAAAAAAGGCGGTTCATGA
>CBDUXN010000159.1:0-8453 GCA_965371185.1 uncultured Thermoplasmata archaeon | reverse complement strand
GTCATAAAACTATCTAACTAAGAACACTTTATATCTTTAACTGTCAAAGTTGGGAATCAACAGTGCAAATCTCGCATGGTTCTTCCAGCTTTTGGTGGCATATTAATCCCAAAATTGACATATTGAGTTTTGCTAAATAAAGTTTTTAAAAATCATCAGAAATCATCTAAAGTTGGTTGCTCCGGATCGGTTATAGTGTATTCAAATAAAGAATGAACCTTGTAGTAATCTCTCACCCAGCCCTCAGTCTGCCATTTTATCACATCTTTTTTAACTTTTTTAAGGAAATCATCACCAAGTTTATGCTGAGTGCAGGAAACAATATAATACAATGGAAGATTATCAATACTCTCAACAAAAATCATATTTATCACATAATCGTAGTATTTGCGTAAACGGTTGAGGTATAATCCCATTAGTTTTTCTCTCGATTGAACGTTATCATGGCCATAAATCCTCCAAATCTTTTTCCACTCATCTGTCCCAAAAAACTCATTGTTTATCTTACAATAAGTTTCAGCTCCCTTAAGTTGACCAATTTTACTTAAGAATCCCGCATGTCTTTTTATCCCTTCTATTGGGAAATTTATTATCATTTCTGGTCTTCTTAAGAAACCATCCCCCTTCCTTTTATAAGAATGGTTAGCTATCCTAATAATAGTATTCCATTTCAGTTGTTTGGGGGAATCAGGATCAATGAAACCCAAACTAAAATGATAATTCTTAATTTTAGATAAAATTCTCTCTATTTCTTGGTTTGAATCTCCTTGTAAAATTTTAATATGGGCATACTCCTTCCTTGGCAGTAATTTTTTTAACTTTTTAGTATTGCTTGTTTCCTTCTCCATAATCACACAAGGAAATCTATTCTTATGTTTACTAGCTATCAGTGCTGATCCATCTTCCTCACATCCATCTTCGAATAATATTTTTCCCTCACCACCATGGGTTTCGAAATATTGGAAGGTCTCATTAATCGTACTGCTCATTGTTAAGTATCGCCTAAGAAGTTTTAATTTAACCCTGGTGTGGTGTTTCCACACCCTTCTCTCGCACATAATCTCACCTTCCGAGCAATTAGTCCATAACTATAGAACGCAATTGCATTTGTTCTTATTATAATCCATCCCCAATTTATCCCATATCTCTAATGTCTCCTTGCACAACCCGACGCTTCGGAAATTATATTCCTTTTTCAAATATTTGATAATTGATTCGTAAATCTCAAAGCGTTTTTCAAACGATATCTTCAATCCCCAATTAGTTCTCTCTTCTAAATATTTCACCCAGCTTTTATCTTTGCAGTTGTTTATTGTGCTCTGAAGCCCTCTGAGTGAACCCAAAGTGATTCTTTCAGGTTCGAATTTCGAAAAAATGAAATCAACCAAATCTAAATATCCGTCCTTCCAATTCTCTACAGGGACTATTGGGTCGATTCTCAGCCTTACCTCATACCTCTCATCAAATAACTTATTTGCAGATTCAATTCTCTTCTTCGGACCGGGAGCATTTTTCTCCCACCTTTTTGCAACATCAAATGAATTAACACTGAAGCTCACGATAACATGATCTTGAGATTTTGAGTTTAGTATGTCATTCATAGCTATATTACTCCCATTTTTGGTCAATATCAACAGTTTATGGGTTTTTTGCTTTTTGAAGATTGGAATAATGTCCTTGGTTAAGGAGAAGCCATTGCCGTCATTAACAAAGGAATCAGAAAGTTCTCCAGAGTTCAGTAAAGTTGGCAATTTGACAAGCTTGAAGTACTCTTTTAGGTGTTGTTTTATTTTCTCTGGAGGTTTTACATGGGGTCCTTTCCCCATAGGCCTGAACCTCAGCGTACCATTCAAGTAACACCAAGCACAATTAAAATTGCACCCATTTGCCCATTTGAACTCCACAAAGTGTGGACAGAAGACATCATTTTTATTAACAGGTTTAGCGGTTTTGTCGAAAATCGTGATAATGGACCCATCACGAATCGCCCTAGGGCCTCCCCTCCGCTCATTCATTTCTCTGGTAGTTCTCCTAGCCATCCCATCATACCCCGCTATACCAAGGTCCTCCTCCAATATATTTAAACCTGTTTTAAATGAGGAATTAAACCGCCTGGTTGCCGGGCTTTGAAGGTTAATATGATTATATAAAGTTTGTTGATTACTTTCGCTCATGTTCTCATGTTAACATTATACAACAACCCTATTTAAGGGAGCTATCCTGGGTAGGGCGAAACTATTCATTTTCTAGAATCTAATCCCAACATCGCTCATCAGCGCGGCCCAACTCCCCTTCTTCTGGGCTGTCAATGAGGCTAGATATGTACCCATTCCTGTGGCCTTTTGAACATCTTTTGAGACAAGGTACTCCCCTAAGAACCCTCCTATGTACGAATCTCCGCAGCCAGTGGGGTCCACAACTTCAACATCCCTTGCACTTATTTGATGCATTTCCATACCATCGTAAACCAGCGAGCCTCTCTTGCCAAGGGTTATCACCACGACATCCACACCCCCATCATGGAATTTCTGGGCCATATTCTCGGGTTTCCTTTTCCTGGTTAAGGCCTTTGCCTCAGCCTCATTTGCGAAAACGATGTCTATCGCCTTCCAATCCATGGAATCAAAGAAATCCTTTTTCCTGTAGTCATCCGCAAAAAATTCCTGGAAGCTGACGGACAGGATATCTGTATGGCCCTTCAAACTCTGCACAAGCTCGGCTTGATATGGAGGCTGCAATGGACAGACATGCACGCAATCTGCCCTCGGCAGGGTTTCAAGGCTCAGGCCTTCATAGGCCGTTTCATTGCATTCGATGCCCTTAATGGCACCTTTCTTGTCATACGTGATTTTCACCCGGAGACTTTCCTCCTTTTCTGAGATTTCTACTTTCGAAATATCGACACCAAGGGCGCCCAGCACTTCAAGCCATTCCTTTGGGAAATCCCTGCCAACTTTGGAGTATATGGATGTCTTGATGCCTAGCTGAACCGCGGCTGTGGCGATAGCGGCAGCAGTGCCGCCAGGAGACTGGGACATCTCAAAATTGGGATGGATGATATTGTCCATTGCAAGATGGCCGATTACAGCAAGGGTGTGTTCTCTGCTTGGAAGCTCAGGCCTCGCCATTGGGCTGTAACGTAACGAACGCATCTTATCCTCCTCCCATAATTTTAAGATTTATTAATGGTTGTGCTCGGATTCGAAGTTAGTTGAGTTGCCCTCCACCGTGCTCCTCTTAATTTTAATGGTTATTCACGGAACACTTTGTCCTTCGGTTATGTTTCCCACCGCTGATCTCTTAAGCCTCAGGACACCATTCCCCCTCCTCCCGCCCTAAAATATCATAATTTAATACGAAGAGTCAGTGGTTGATGATCATATAATTCGAAATGTTTTTCTAAGGGCAACCCTTTGCCATCAAACAATATGAGACTGGGAATCAAGGCAAGCTGGAAAGACGCTAGCATAATGGCCAAATTGGGAACAGCCCTGATGGAGGTCCACATTGAGGATCGCGATCTTTACCTGCATTATCAGGATATGGTCAGTACATTTTCGAGGATCAAGGATGAATATGGTGTGGAATTGGTAGTTCACAACCAGGAGTATTGGGCCGACGGCGAAAATTATCATCTTGTCGATTTAGCATCACTTGACGACAGGTTAAGAAACCAGGCCGTTGAGATCGTGAAAAAGACCCTCGAATTCGCAAAAAAGATAGATGCCGCTTATGTGATAATACACCCGGGAGGAATATCTCCCGATGAAATAGATGAAGAAGAGCTCATACCGAGATTGAAAAAATCTCTAAAAGAGGTAGCGGATGAGCGTGTGATCCTGGAGAACATGCCGTGGTTCTACATCATGCGTGACCATTCAATTTGGAGGAGCAATATCTGCGTTGAGGCGGATGATTTCTTTCATTTCTCTGATTTGGTCGACGGTGTAACATTGGATATCTGCCATGCCTATCTTAAAACTCAAGAAGGCGGGAATGAGTATATAACGAACATGAAAAACACTCTGGGAAATATGATAAAACATGTTCATGTCTCAGACGCAAAGCCTCCGCATCAAGAAGGTCTCCAGATAGGAGATGGTTCGATAGATTTCAAAGTGCTAAGGGATCTGAACGTAGGCATCGTTCCTGAGATAATAAATGGCCATAAAAATGACGGGGAAGGGTTCAGGATCGCGATTGAGAGGCTGCGGGGCTATGAAGGATTATGAACGCTTCCATTGGCTGCACTGCCGTCTTTTCCACATTGGATAGAGGCTTAGGCAAATGTATTGAATCCTATTCATGGGTTGAACGTACTTTTGGTTGGATTCAACCGAACAATGCGCCAAGCCCAGCAGCTGCGTCTTCTTCGGAAGCTTCTTTTTCTTCCTTTTTCTCCTTCTTTTCGCCCTTCTTCTCCTCTTCTGCTGGAGCCTCAGGTTGAGGTGCAGCAGCAACAGCCGCAACTTGGGCTGGTTTGGCCATAGCCTCATCGATGTTAACACCCTCCAACGAGGCTGCCAGAGCCTTTACCCTGGTCTCGTCGGGCGTTACACCTGCCGCCTTAAGCACCTTTGTTATTCCGTCCTCAGTGACATCTTTTCCAGCAGTGTGGAGCAACATAGCGCTGTATATATATTCCATTTTTCTCTCCTCCAGTTAATCTGATCTCTATCCACAACTAATCCGAAGGTTCCTTCTCCGGTATTTGGCTTTCTTCCTTCTTCTGTTCTTCCGTTGGTCCTTCATTCTTCTCTTCAACATCCTCAGGAGGTTTCCTCTCTTGCTCGTCCCCCCCTCCCAGAGCATCAGGCACATGGGAGGCCAGCGATAACGCTTCGCTTTGAGCCTTGCCCAACAGCAACATTATGGATTCTGAAGTTGGTATCTCAGCATTGAAGGCCAAGTTGAACGCGTTTTGATGGGCATTCTGTAGCAAAGGTCTTATGGTCATTTTTGTCGGGTAGCCCACGAACATTGCCAAATTGAATGCCCCAGAAGATGCCATTTCGATATTCTTGATATAACCGTCAACATCCACATCCAATACATTCCTGGTGTAAATCGTTCCGTTTTCGAACCCTGCAAGAAGACTAAGACCTACGGTCATTGGATGGATTTCCAATCGAGTGAGCATCTTCGCCACATCAGATGGGATGCGATGTCCCTGCTTTACGATGGTCTTGGTGCTTTTTATAACTACCTTGCCCCTCTCGATGGCGGCAGGAAAACCTGCCTTTTGCAGATCACCCACGATAGGGCCCGGTTTGAAAGGTGTTTCGCCTTCTTCGATCACTATGTCTTCCGGTGCGCTCTCTCCGCCTCTTGCGGGGGCTTTTATCTTCGTATTCTCCATGCTCCTGAACAGTTTGAAGGGGTTGATATCTGTGGCTATGATCCCTCTCTGACCGTCCAAGGAATCCGATAATTTATCGATATTTTTCTTCTCTTCGGCCGCTTTTTCCAAGGCCAACCTGAGAAGGGTGCTTTTGGTTACAAGGAAAGTGCTTCCACTTGGAAGGTTCTTTCGAATCTGCTGAAGCTGAGATGCGGGTATGCCTCCTATGTCGATGATGCCTATCACCGGGCTTTTTACCAGAACATCGGTGAGCTCTTCGACCCTGTTTATCTTCCATTTAGCCACATGTGCCATTTTTAAACCTTCTTACAATAATCTCACGGATTTTCCCATGGTGGTTTTTACATACACTGAGTAAATGTTCATTTTTCCTCTATCCAGTTTTCCTATAAGCCTTTTCATGACCACATCTACATTTTCAGCCAGATCTTCGACATCCATATCCTTGGTTCCCACGGGTGTGTGAAATGTTCTTCTGTCTTTTGAGCGAAGCCTCACCGTGTTTCTCAGATTGTTGATGATAGGTGCAGGGTCAACATTTGGCGGAATGGGTTTGGGCATCTTCCCTCTCGGGCCAAGAACGACCCCTAATTTTTTACCAATAACAGGCATGAGCGGCGCTTCCGCAATAAAAAATACATGTGCGTTGGCCATTTTCTTTGCCATCTTTTTATCGTCCGCCAAATCATCCAGCTCTTCCGGGGTGATTATCAGATCTGCAACACCCTTCGCCTTGACGGCCAGCTCCCCGCTGCCAAAAACCGCGATCTTCACCGGCTTGCCTCTTCCCTTCGGAAGCAGGATTTCATCATCTACCCTATTCTTAGGAATTGATAAATCGATATCCTTCAAGTTAATGGCCAGATCAACGCTTTCCTTGAACTTTCTCTCTTTGGAGGCTTCCAGCGCCTCTTTCACGACTTTTAGGGTCTTTTTCTCAGCCAATGAAGTTGCCCCCTGTAGTTCAGCGAGAATCGCCTGATTCTCTCCTACATTCGTGCTTTCTGTGGGTTTACCCTAATATTTCCACTTATTTATAAGGTTTTGCATTTTTGGTTCTGTTCCATTCCCGATTGGTGGGAGGGCTGTTCCTTGACGGTTGGTAATCCCCAATTTATGTTTTATAATGTCCGTTATCCTCAAATACCAAGGTTACCTTCATGTGAAAGACGTAATCGAGTGCCATGATAGGTATGTCGGCAACCCTACCCTTATAGCCCTCGTTCTGTGTTATTTTAGACTGATAAACATTAAATATCAATTCTCTCGATTTGCCTGATAAGTAATCATAAACACACATTGTTTTTTATGATTCGATTTAAGGTCTTTATTATCCTAAAATACTTTTTATGCTCCCATAATTTCCTGTGGAGTTTTAGCTCTAGTACCTAAAAAATCAAAATCACTATCATATGTCACAACCACCCAAGGAGCTGTATATGCATGAGCAGCAATCATGTAATCTCTCGCATTATTACTAAAGTCTGAAAGTGAAATACCCAATTCTGCAGCTTTTCTTGCTTCATTTGTTCTAAACCATTCTATTTTTAAACCCATTGAATAAAGCATTCCATCAACTTGTTCTTGAGTTTTATTCTTCATACCAATAAAATATACACATATTTCGGTATATGCCACTGCTGGAAGTATTTTTCTCCCATGGTATCTCCCAAGCCAATACCTAAAACCCCTATCTCTCAAAGCACTTGTATCTATTACTAATGGTAAATTCATTAAAATCACTATTTTGCCCTATAATTGTGTTTTACATCTTTTAAAAAATCATCGAATTCATTAAAATCATCATCAAATAAGGCAAGAATTTCTTTTTCATGCTCTATTATTTTTTTTCGTTTTTCACTCTCAGAGACTAAAATTGATTGAGATTTTAAGTCCGGGTAATTATCCACCAATGAAATAATATGGTCGCCTAACATTTTTTCATAACTATCGTTTTCCCATTCAAGTTTTTCTTCCCAAATATCAAGGGTTTCTTTTAAAACGTTTTCATGTGCATCAGGATGTAATCTAAGATAATAACAAAACCAATACCAAAATTCCTCACAAAGTTCTTCCAGAAGATCATAATTAGGTTGTGGTTTTTCAAGAATACTTTTCACAGTGGCTTTAAATAATGGGATTTTTTTTCCGACTATTGAAAATTCATCTGTTGGAAATGACTCACATGCCTCATTAAGAGATGGCCAAATAACTGTTTTCCCGTAATCCTGGAATTCTACCTGACTTCTTTTTGTAGTAAGTATATTCTCTCTACAATTCCTAAACAATCTTTGGAAATCAAATGGAGCATATCCATATACTTCATCTACAGCTTTTTTATCTATACCTTCTGGTATTGCATATTTTTCTGTTAATTCACTCACAAGCTCTTTTAATTCTCTGGAAGGGTCATAATCTTCAAGAGTATCAGGAGCACTTCCTTTCCATATTATTTTTGTATATGGTGGGTCTTCGTGATTCCATTCTACACAATTTGGCATAGCAAATCTAATAACTTCGTCGCCAAACCTATACCAACAATGTGGAAGTTGAATATCTATTTCCCGTTTTTTTGTTTCTCGATTTAGTAATGACATTATTTTATTATAGTACAAACCATTAGGATTATCAGAAAATTTTTCATTATAATTTTTAATTATTAAGTAAGATGCTACGCCCATTATTGAATTTGGACTTTTTGATGGATATCTTGTCATTGTATTCACCTCCGATATGTACTTAATCTAAAATAATTTAGAGTTTTTTGGTCTTAAGACCTCAACTTCGTTTATAATTTCTAATTTGGGGCGATTTTTTTTACTGGGTAATCCTCCGCTTAGATTGTTATGTTTTTTATAATATTTGTGTTTTGCGGTGTTTTTTTATGATTATGAGACAATAACTATATTAATACGTCGTTCCAAGCAGATAAATTGAATAAAATAGAAAAAAATGGGAGATTTACCCATTTACACACTATCCAGACCTTGTAAGCTTAACCTTGAACACATCATTAACGATATTTAAGGTTCTATTGGACTTGTTGCATAAACCCCTTTTAATCTGATTTTCCACGCAATTTAGATGAGGT
>CBDUXN010000158.1:0-8465 GCA_965371185.1 uncultured Thermoplasmata archaeon | reverse complement strand
TATTCCAATGCTTACGCTTCTTTGCTTGAGCTCGAGAATTGTATTCTGCAGTTCCCATATTTCAATCTCTCTTTCGGTTCCGTTAAAATCGGTGTATTTTAACCTGATATCATCGTCGAGAACCCATACGACCGAGTTCGGTATTTTTCTGGCTTCTTTGTATATGTAATGGTGAAGAACAGTTCTTCCTGCAGAAATTCCCTTCCGATTTTTTTTCTCGATGAAGTAGCTCCCAAACATACCTTCGTTGGAATCAGACTCTATCTGATCCTTATCCTTAAGCATTATATCCAGATTGGAGAATTTTTTTGAACTGATAAGGGCTCTGAGTTTCTTGACATAAATTGTATTATCGGTAATTACTACTTTAGCTATAAGTCCGGTATCTCCAGATAATCTGGATAAATCACTGAGAAGCCCCTCTGTTGAATCCATCCTTGTCGCTATGAATCCCACTATTATGGGGAACGGTCTGGCAATTTGTGAATTAGCTCTCCTTTCAATTCGAGGTATTTGTATGTTTTTTAAATCGTCAGAGATTTCACATTGGAAAAGATTCACGGCCCTTTCCTTGAACGCTTTTTTTTGTTTGGGAGACATTCTGGGCATATACTTCCTATAAAAGGCTGTTAGCCCCTTCCTTTTTAAATCCGATCCTGGTTGAGACAGCCGTTCCATATCTGAATATGCACAATGATGGACCAAGTGCTCATTCAAAATCGAGTACTTTATATCACCAAGGTCAAGTAATCTGATACATACATCCCTATCTGTGGTGCTATCAAGTGCTTCGTCAAAGCCTCCTGCCTCCAATAACTTTGAAAATCGAATAAAGAGGTTAGAGCCTTGTATATGCGGATTGGAAACCAGAAAATCATCAACTTCAAGATTTTGCGGAATTGACAGACTCTTGCCCGGGTCTTTGGGTGATTCGTGCCATATTAATCCAGATACAACCCAATCCGCACCTGACTTCTCACCAGAGGTTAAACACATCTTTAGATAATTTGGATCCCAGTAGTCATCATCGTCTAGTAATGCGATGTAAGTTTCCTCGGGTGTGTAACCAAGAGTCAACAGGTTTGAAAGTGCAGTATTAATGGCTCCAGACAGATTTCTTGTCCTTTGGTTGTGTAACAGCTCCACATTTATCTGATTTGCTACTGAATCAACCATGGCTTTCGTTGAATTGAAGTGGTCTCTGTCGCAATCACTTACTACGATAGCAATATCTGGTTTTTTAGTTTGACTGGCGATTGACTTCAATGAATTTTGAAGGAGATCAGGCCGATTCTTGGTGGGTATAATCACTACTAAATTGTTCAATATGCAACCCCCTAGTATAGAGCGATTTAGTCATGTTCACTTCCTCAACTGCTTGCAACAAAACCGCATTTGATGAGGAGTTTATCAACTCTCTTGTGTCCTTGGGGACACATTTACCGTTATATGGACCGAGATACGGTTTTAAATGCTCTCTTGATTTTACCCTGCGATCAGCCCAGATCACGCTCATCACACTTTCGGGATTGCCACCAGTTTCCCTGCATATGTTCTCTATTTCATTGGTGAAGCTCACTTTCGTCGCAATATATGCATTATGGGCCAGTTTGCCAATTTCTGCGCTTCTATAATCCATTATAAGAATCTCTGCATCCTCAACCCAGTTGAAATAGGACAGGGCTTCCTTGACATCTTCATCTTTTCCGCTAACAACCAGCCGATCGGGGCATACAAACCATGTGAAGTTGCTCCTTTCCCTCAGAAATTCTGGCATGTAAACCAAACGCAGGTTGGGGAATTCTGCATCGGCTTTTTCCATGTAGCCCACTCCAATAGTGCTTTTAATGATGACTAACCCCTGGTATGAGTCTTCTGAGAGTTTGTTCAAAACATCGTCTACATTGGAACAATCCAAACGTCCATTGCCGTTTTCAGGAGTGGATACGCAGATTAGAACCATTTGGGCATCCAGTATTTCGTTCCAATCGTGGTTACCAATAATGTCATAACCAACGCAATCATACCAAAAACCCATGGCATGTTTGGTAGCTCTGCCTACTGCTCCAAGTCCAATTACACCTATTTTTATCTTATTCGGTTCTTTCAGCATATTTCATTACCTCTATGGATTTTAGAGGCAACACACTGAAGACACCGCCCACAAAAGAAAGGTCCCCACCCTACGATAAAGATCCATCCTACGATGAAACTTCATCCCAGATGGCACGACACTTATGCGATCGTGGGCAACATCCCGAGATGTTGCTCTCAAGAGTAGATTGATAACTCATTATTTATACATTTCGGAGGCAATTTCCTCCTTCTTGGGATCTCTTCAAGTTCTACCCTACCAGGCCGGGTGCGGCTCATTGAATTTTCAGACATGGTTCTCACCAAGCCTGGAATAGGGAGAATCATGTTTGTGGACCCATTGTTAAAAAGGGGGACACCCCCCCTCCCCCAAGGTGGGACGCTTTATGCTTTTATGGGACAAAGTGGGACAAGGTGGGACGGTAAGCAAAATATATAGAGGTTATGTTTAGCAATGGTTTTTCAAGCATCTGGCCACACAAATTTCAAGATGCTTTTATAAAGAATTAAGAGAATTTTGAAAATGGGACAAAGTGGGACAAGGTGGGACACTTTGTACACGCACCTTATTGTAATGTAGGTAGTGTGTTTTTGTTTTGTATTTTTTTTATTTTTGGTTGGAGGCTTGTGGCTATCCATCTCTCAAATAACTTACCACAGCCAATGTCATCAATATTACCGTGAGAAAGAATAAGACCACCAACGATACCGGATGGAAGAGCCACTCAAAGAATATCGCAATCAAAGGCCAGGAGATCAGGTAGGCCAGGAATAAATACCAGTATCTATTATCATGCCGTGAATCCAACTCTTGGTTGTTATGCATTAATGTCCAATTGTATTACCATGTAATAAAACTGTGCATAGGGCTTATGTGTTACAGATGCACATTCCGTGTTGGGTGTTATGATTGAGTAATAAGGAACGAGTTAGCGCATCCATTAACAAGGAACTCCTGGCCTGGATCGATAAGAAGGTCGCAGAAAGGAAGTTCGCAAATAGATCGCATGGAATAGAATACTGCATTCAACTGGCCATGAGATCCGAATGAAGTAATTATCTGCATTCCCGAGACCCCATGAAACATTTCTATATTCCAAAACTAAATGGCACGAATTACGTGGTTATTACAGTCAAGAAAACTCGCTAACAGTTAGGTAAAGGTGGGGGTTCATCTTCACACATAATTCATTGAAGGATAATGAATAGTAAGTTTTTAATCTCACATTGCAATACAAGTTGGTCCCCGATCCCAAACCCTTCCTCGCATAATCGCGGCTATCTGACCCGATTTTTATGCAAAATAGGGATTGGGGGCGCTTCTCTTAACTCAGCAATGTGTTTTCTTCTGGCGTTAAATATAAATCCCGAT
This sequence comes from uncultured Thermoplasmata archaeon, assembly GCA_965371185.1. Taxonomy (GTDB): domain Archaea; phylum Thermoplasmatota; class Thermoplasmata. The sequence goes on along the minus strand of CBDUXN010000158.1, from coordinate 4,999 downwards.
ACAATATTTCCCACCCTGAGGGTCAAGATATGGCTCAGACATGTGCGAAGTGTGGAGGACCTTTGACATTCATTGAAGGATCGGGCAAGTGGTTCTGTGGTCAATGTGGGGCATATTCAACTGGTAGTATTAAAAAAGGACAATCACTTCCCCCGCCCCCGCCACCTCCACCTGAAGATTCCAATGTTGTGGAGGTTGAAGCCCAGACAATTGATTCATATACAATGGAGAGGTCCGGTAAGGGAAGGCTTATAAATGCCAAATGCCCGAACTGCGGTGCTATGCTGGAATTGCCTGAGAAATTGGACCGAGCTTTCTGTCAGTTCTGCGGTGGTAATGTAATTATTGCAAGAGATGAAATTCATCACCATTATGGAGCAAAGGCAGCTATTGCGTGTCCTGATTGTGAAGGGATTGGATTCCATATATGTTCTATATGCGGAGGCTCTGGCGGGTGTTCTGCTAAATCGCCAACGCCTCTTTCAGAGTCACAAATGCAAGCAAAAATATATACTGAAGAGGCCAGTGGGATAACAACACGCGGTTATGATTTTTGTTATGGGGGCGAGTGTGCATCATGTTTAGGAAAAGGAACGAAAGGTTTCGGACTTATAAAGTGTCCGATTTGCAAGGGTACTGGGAAATGCAAAATTTGTAAAGGAGAAAATAAATGTGAATGTTGTCATGGAAAACCTAAATTCAAATGCGAAGCATGCAACGGCACAGGCTTCAAGGTGTATGAAGGGGGATGATATGGCAAAGCTAATCAATGCCAAATGCCCGAACTGCGGGGCTATACTGGAACTGCCTGAAAATCTGGATAGGGCATTCTGTATGCATTGCGGTGGAAAGGTTATTATTGCTAAAGATATTCATTATCATGGAGGTAAAACAGCAATTGCATGTCCTGAATGTCAAGGGCTTGGGTATGTTGGATGTCATGGCGAACAAAAGGAAGTACAACCTCCGTTTGAACTTACGGGTAAAGAGTTTCATACCAAATTTATTTATCACTTTTATCATATGCCATGCCATGGTTATAAAACCGGAAAATGTACGGTTCGTATGTTTGCTGAAAGTGTGAAATATCGTAAAAGATCCACTTTAGACCCAACCAATCCTGTTTTTTGTGAAAATGGTGTATGCGCTCGTTGTAAAGGTACAGGTAAAACGCCATGGGGTTTAACATGTTATATATGCAAGGGAACAAAGATATGTTTCGTTTGCAAAGGTAATGGAATTTGCTCTTATTGTAATGGTGAAGGCAAAATGATATGCGAAGCATGCAACGGCACAGGCTTCAAGGTATATGAGGGGGGATGATATGAACAAAGTCGAAATAATTTATGATCGAGTATTGTCGAGGATGATATAATGGTAAGAGTAAATATTAAAACATGGGAAATTATAGAGAAAATGGAGTTCAGAGGTAAAAACCCAGAAAAACAACTACAAAAATATGTAGAAAAATACCTGAATGAATTTTTTAATGCCTATTATTTAAGAAGCGAGTATCAAATTCCCAGTGCGAGGATAGATACATTGGCGATTACTTCTGATGGTAACCCTATGATAATTGAATACAAACACAAAAACGATAAATCCATTTTAAATCAAACTGTCTATTATTATGATTGGTTGCAAAAGAAATCAACAAAGTATGAATTTGAAACCCTCGTCAAGAAAAATGAAAAAACAAAAGAGTTAGTCGTTGATTGGAATAAAATTAAACTGGTATGTATTGCAAAGGATTATTCAAAATGGGAGATTAGTTTAATAAATCATTTGGATACCAGGATAGAATGTTACATATATACATATCATAAAAATGAATTGGATATCCATCTGGATCCGATTATATATCGAGCAACAGAAATTAAACCATCTCCTAGTAAATCAGGAACAGAAGAACCAACACTTGAAACACATATGAATAAAGGTAATGAAAGAACAAAAAAACTACTTCAACATTTAAGAGAAAAGATATTTAAATTGGGAGATGATATTCAAGAAGGTTATACCCCAGGATATATCAAATATTTTGTAGATGTTAAATTCATGGAACTACATGTACGTAAAAAAAGATTATTACTGCTCCTTAGGGTAAATGAGAAACATTTTAAAGATCCGAAAAATATGACAAAAGATATATCACATAGAGGGTGGCCTTATAAAAGGGAAGTATATTATGAAAAAGAGGAGGATTTGAAAGATATTCTTGCCCTGATCAAACAGGCTTATGAATACAGATGATATGCGACTTATCCGTTAAATTAAAAAATAAAGAAGAAAGAGACGAGCTATTCTCCGAGGGTGCAATTTTCATTTTAATTGAACTTTTTTTATATATATCTGGATAGGAAGGGTGGTGGGCTCAGGGAGAGGTTCGTGCTTAAGAATCCAACAATTGCCAACATAACACGAGCCTTAGTGGAAACCCATAATTAAATAGTACCATCTTGGGTTTCCACGAACTGAGCCCACGACTGTTACAAAATAAAACATAGTGGGCTCAGGGAGATTCGAACTCCCGACCTCCGCCGCTTTGACCAGAGGTCTAACCCCTTGGTTTGTGGCCAAACCCAGGATGTCAAGGCGACGTCATAACCAACTAGACCATGAGCCCAACTATTTGCCGAATAAATTATGGGTTCATAAACGTTTTCAATTACTCTTTGATTATGATTTTGTTAGGCGGGGGGAGGGCCAAAACCAAAAAAATAAAAGGGGGAGGGGGGTAAAATTGAGCTTGTGTTGAATTCAAGGGTTCGGTCCACCCCATAATTGATGAATTTACGCTTCGCTGGAAACACCAGACCGTTCAAGGCCTGGATATTCGAGGACATCCAAAGGAATTTCCTACCAAAGCATGAACGCTTTCCTATTCCTCTATGCTTTCTACTTCACTGGGTTCTGTCACGTGCTTGATGACTACCTTTCCGAGCTTGGTCAAGGTTCTCTCCAGCCTCTCCAGTCTCCTCTCTATGCGTTCCACCTTTTCAAGTAAAAGGCTGTCTTGCTCGGAAAATAGCAGGATGCCGTTCAAGTCCATGTCGATTTCCTGTTCCATTGCCTCTGTCATTGTCATCCCATCCAATTTGTCTGACTATTTGTCAGACATATATTGTTTTATGAATATATAAGCTTTGCGGTATTATCTCCACCTGGAAACGAAATCATACCCTCACAATCGATTCGATTAATTTGTCAGACAAAAGTGCATTATATTTCTTTGACAGGCCTATCAGAATTCCCAAATGGTTCACAATCCGAATAACTTCATGAGAATGATAGCTAAAATGAACAAGAGCACGAACGCCAAGGTCAACCATTCCTTGATGAATTTCCAGGATAATATCTTCATGGCTATCTATAGGATATATATGCAAGAGTCGGTATTTGATGATAACGGAATAAAACATCAACGCTCTGTCAACTCAACAAGCACACCATGCGCGCTCCTAGGATGAAGAAAAGCTATCTTCGCATCATGGGCGCCTTTTCGTGGGATGGAATCGATCAACTCCACACCTTTTTCCCTGAGAGCAGCCAGGGCTTTCTCGATATCATCCACCTTAAATGCAATGTGCTGGATTCCCTCCCCTTTCTTTTCAATAAATTTCGCAACCGCGCTCTCAGGATCAGTTGACTGAACCAATTCAATATTGACATCCCCGGCAGGAAGGAAGGCTATCCTCACCTTCTGGGCCTCCACCTCCTCAATATGGGTGCATTTCAGACCTAAAGCCTCCGAATAGAACTTCAATGCCTCATCGATATCCTTCACAGCTATGCCGATGTGATCCAGTTTTTCGATCATGTTACCACCTAGAATATGTTGGGCGCCCTGTACTCACCGAACACTCCCCTCAAAACATCGCATATCTCACCCAGCGTCGCATAAGACCTCACAGCCTCCAGGACTGCAGGGAATACATTTTCGTCACCCTCAGCAATTTTTTTCAGTCTGTCAAGGGCCTCTTTCACCTTTTCAGGGTCCCTCTCAGCCTTCAATCTCCTCACCCTCTCCACCTGCCTCTGCTCGATCTCAGGGGGTAAATGGAGGATCGGAACAGATATCTTCTCCTCCAGCTTGAAGATGTTCACGCCAACGATCGGTCTATCCCCGCCTTCGATCTGCTTCTGATATGCATACGCGCTTTCGTGTATCTCCTTCTGCACAAAGCCTTTCTCAATGGCTGAAAGCATGCCGCCCATCCCATCGATCTTTTCTATATACTCCAAAGCCTCCTTCTCTATTCTATTGGTCAAGGCTTCGAGAAAATAGCTGCCTGCCAATGGATCTATCGTATTCACAACACCGCTCTCGTGGGCTATTATCTGCTGCGTGCGCAGCGCGGTCCTGACAGCCTCCTCAGTTGGTAAAGCCAAAGCCTCGTCCATCGAATTTGTATGTAAAGACTGTGTACCCCCGAGCACCGCTGCCAGAGCCTGTAAGGTCACCCTGACGACATTGTTCTCGGGCTGCTGGGCAGTCAATGAGCAGCCTGCTGTCTGGGTGTGGAAGCGCAGCATGCATGATCGTGGATTCCGGGCATTAAACCGCTCCTTCATGATCCTAGCCCACAGCCTTCTGGCTGCCCTTAGCTTGGCTATCTCCTCGAATAGATCGTTGTGCGCATTGAAGAAGAAGGCCAGGCGTGGAGCGAAATCGTCCACGTTCAAACCCTTCTGAAGGGCAGCCTCGACATAAGCGATTCCATCTGCCAAGGTAAAGGCGACCTCCTGCACCGCAGTGGAACCTGCCTCGCGGATATGGTAACCTGAGATGCTGATGGTGTTCCATTTCGGAAGGTTCTTGTGGCAGTACTCGAATACATCCGTTATCAGCCTCATGGAGGGCTTCGGAGGAAATATATAGGTCCCCCTGGCGGTGTACTCCTTCAGGATGTCGTTCTGTATGGTGCCTCTCAACTCTTTGACATCAACACCCTGTTTCTCTGCCAGGGCGATGTACATGGCTAAAAGAATCAATGCA
>CBDUXN010000157.1:0-8473 GCA_965371185.1 uncultured Thermoplasmata archaeon | reverse complement strand
GAAAAGGACCCCATTTTTGTGATGTCGCTCCTTGAGGTTGACTGTGCCAAGGTGCTATCCACTGTAACACGTATCGAGCCTTACAGTGTATTTGCCGAACCCCCCAAGAATGAACCGGTCCCCCACCTGGTGAGCGTACTTAAAGGGGAGGGATTTGACAAAGGGACTATCGGGGTTGAGCTCAATGCGTGGTGGCAGACACCCTTGCAGTATGAACAACTCAGAGAGGGTCTGCCCCATACAAGGTTTAAGGACTGCACATCCCTTGTGGACGGGCTTCGAGCAGTCAAATCAGAAGCGGAATTGAATTACATGCGTGCGGCCGGCAAGATCCTGACTAAGGCAATGTACGCTGCTATCAACGCGGTAGGTGAAGACATATCAGAGAATGATGTGGTTAAGGTAGTATGGGATACTCTACTGGATAAAGGCTGTGATCCACCAAAAGGAATTCCCCTCGTTTCATCAGGCTACCGTACCGCACTCACCCATAATACGTGGAGTGATCGCCGGATGAAGCGGGGGGAGCCTGTATTTATAGAATTCGGAGGGGCTGTTATGCAATATCACACCCCCATGATGAGGACCGTTGCCGTGGGAGAGGTGACCAAGGAGGTAAAGGGGATCATGGATGTGGTCATCGAGGCACTAAACCGGGGCATTGAAGCGGTTAAGCCTGGTGTTACCTCAGGAGAGGTGGATGAGGCGGTGAGGGGTACGATCAAGAAACGAGGATGGTATGACTATTTTCTCCACCGCACGGCGTATTCAATAGGTATCGGGTTTGTTGCCACCTGGGCATCCCGTCCCGGCATCAAGGAGAAGGACCCCACAGTATTAGAGCCCGGGATGACCTTTCACATGGTCCCTACCCTAAACCGCTACCATATGGGCATAGGCCTGTCTGAGCCCATAGCGGTGACCGAAACAGGGTGTGAGCTTCTTGCCGGTGTAGAGCGTAAGCTATTCGTTAAATAAGACATGAGAGGTAAAGAGGAGATGGCACAGGAAATGATCAAAGAGAAGATATTGGCAAATATAGACAACAGGCGGCAAGAAATCATCGACTTCTTGCAGGAGATGGTGAGGATTCCCTCTCCACTCGGTGAGGAGCACGATATCGAGGTATTCGTGGCGGATAAACTGAAGACCATGGGCTTGGAGGTGGACATGTGGGAGCCAGATGTAGAAGAGATCAAAGGGCATCCCGATTTCATCTCCTATTCTCTTTTGGAAGAGAAGGGGTTTAAAGGTCGCCCGGTGGTCGTTGGGGTTCTTAAGGGAACCGGCGGTGGGAGGTCGCTGATGCTCCAAGGGCATATGGATGTGATGCCAGCCTGGAACAAGGATGAATGGAAGCACGATCCCTGGAGCGCGGTGATTGAGGGAGACCGGCTCTATGGGCGAGGCTCCTATGACATGAAAGGAGGCGCCGCCGGGATGATCATGGCCCTGGATGCAATCGTACAGTCGGGGATCAAGCTCAAAGGAGATGTGATTATAGAAAGCGTTCTCGATGAAGAACAGGGGGGAGCCTCAACCGTTGCCTGCTGTATGCGGGGATATAAGGCCGATGCCGCTATTATCACAGAACCCAGCGACGGTAAAATCGTCGCCGCCAGCCAAGGATTCCACTACCTGAATGTGAAGATTAGGGGCAAATCGGCTCATGCAGCTCGGCGATGGGAAGGGGTAAGTGCCATTGAGAAGGCATGCAAGGTGTATCATGCCATTGAGGAGCTGCAGAATGAACGAGAGAAGCGGGTCTCACACCCGGCGTATGATCGGTCGCTGACCCCTTACTTCGTTCCCCTCGTGGTTGGGGCCATGGAGGCTGGTGTGGAACACGGCGGTGTCCCTGGTGAGGCCGTGTTGAAATGTCGCATGGGGTTTTTGTCCAATGAGGATCCTGAGGCGGTATTGAATGAGTTTCGGGAGGCAGTTAAAAAGGTAGCAGAAGCGGATCCCTGGATGAAGGAACATCTGCCTGAGATCGAGCGGGCCATGTTTGTGAAGGGTGCTGATATCGACATCAATCATCCCATCATTCAAACGCTGAGTGATGCTTATAAGGCCGTGACCGATGAAGAGCCTGTTGTTACGGGAAAAACAGGTGGAAATGAGCAGCGATTATTAGTACACGCAGCGAATACCCCAACCATCCTGTTTGGGGTGGCTGGAGGCGAGGCCCATTCACCGAACGAATACCTGTCTATTGAGAGCCTGTACACCGTAGCAAAGAGCATTGCCCTCACCATATTGGACTGGTGTGGTGTGGAGGAATAGGCTAGAAGTGAAACCGTGTGGCATATGCCATATAGCCTGTGATATGTACGCTGTGGTCCCGGTTTCTGGGGAGAGAGCCTGAATCTATCATCGCAAAGGAGGAGATACATGAAGAAGAACATAAGGGTGATTCAGTATGGTCTTGGCACAACCGGGCAAGAAATAGCCACTTTGATGCTGGAGAAGGAAGGGATCGAGATCGTTGGTGCCATCGCAAAGACGAGGAATATCGGTAAGGACCTGGGCGAAGTCCTCGGCGCAGACAAACCACTCGGCGTTGCCGTTTCTAATGATCCTCAGACTGTTTTCTCCTCGGTTGAAGCTGACCTCGTGGTTCATGCTACCATCTCTCATCTGCCGGATGCATGGCAACAGATCGTAGAAGCGATGGAAAAAGGGATGGATGTTATTACGATTGCCGGAAGAATGATCTATCCCCGCGCTGAACTTGCCAAAGAGGTTGACGAGAAAGCAAAGCAGTGTGGTGTTACCGTCCTCGGAACAGGGGTTAATCCAGGTTTTGCGCTGGAGGTTTTGCCCCTCTTCCTCTCCGGGATATGCCGGAAGGTCACGAAGGTAAAGGTGACGAGGGTCGTGGATATGTCAAAAATCAGGCGTTCGTTTCTCACCAAGTTGGGTATAGGGCTGACCCTTGATGAGTTTCAGAAGGCGAGCACAAATGGGTCTCTGTTGGATCTATCGGGCTTTGCAGGCCAAGAATCCATGACCATGATTGCCGACACCTTTGGATGGAACCTTGATGAATCGAAGGTTGTCGTAGAGCCGGTTCTTGCTGAGACACAGATCAAGGCGGCCAATATTGAGCTCGAGCCAGGGATGGTTCGCTCCTATTCCGTACAACGCTCAGGGATAAAGGATGGAAAGGAATGTGTCAGGGTGGAAGTAGAGTGCGGGGTAGGATTTGATTTTGAGGCCAAAAATATCATCGCAATCGAGGGCGATCCGAATGTGACGGAGTCAATGACCGTTGAGGGAGCCGCAGGGACCGCCCCTTTGGTTGTCAACAGTATCCCTTACGTAATCAATGCTCAGCCAGGTTTGAAAACATTGAAGGATTTGCCGGTTACTTCTTGTCTATTGACAGATGCACGGGATTTGATTATGAGATAGAAACCATTGGAAGGACAGAAAGGAGGTGATCATTAAGACAGATTGTGTGTGCGATATCCGTTTTTGTCAACCATGAAGGATAAGAATCTTTAAAGGAGGGGGAGTTATGAGAAGAATGAAAAATTCAAGGAATATTATGTGTGGCATAATACTGTGTACGTTTCTGGTCATCCTCGTAGGCACACCACTACTGGCAACGGCAGCGCCAAAGAAAATCGTGCTCAAGGCAGTTGGAATTCTGCCCAAGAGTGAGCGAACTACAGTTCCTTTTTTGGAGTTCATCAAGCGGGTGAACGAGCGGTCCAATGGTGAGCTTGAGGTTAGGTGGATAGGATCATATGAAGCGATTGGCATGCGTGATCAGGCTTCAGCGTGTCAAAAGGGCGTTGTAGACATTAACTACACCACCAGCGCCTTCTATGCAAATATCGTTCTGTGTGTAAAAGGTGAAGGTCTTACGAGGATGTCTTCCCTGAAGGGGCGGGAAATGGGAATGTTGGATATCATGAGAAAGGCTCATGCACAGGCCAATTTATATTACCTCGCCAGGCTGTGCTCTGCTGACGGGTTTATGGCACTTTTCTCAAACAAGATAATTGACAATCCCCGCACAGGATTCAAAGGCTTGCGGTTCCGCTCCAACACCCCGATGATTGATTTCTATAAGAATCTGGGGCTCTCCGGCGTTGTCATGTCCATGCGAGATGTATATACGGCAATGGAGCGGGGTATGGTCGACGGGTTTTATTACCCCATAACCAGTTTTCTCCAGGCAAGCCTTGATGAGGTAACCAAATATATGATTGACCATCGCATTTCTTGTGGTCATACGGCAATCCTCGTGAACCTGGATAAGTGGAACAGCCTTCCCAAACATCTGCAAGATTTGATGAATGAAGTCGGCGTCGAGATAGAAAAGTTTGAATATGCTTACTGGAATAGGATCATCGCTGAAGATCGAGAGACGATACATAGGAAGGGCGTTGAGTTTATCTATTTCAAGCCAGAGGATGCCCAATGGTATCAGAGGCTCTTCTGGGAGTCCAGGTGGAAAGAGCTCTTGAGGGACTGCCCGGAATACGGTGCTAAGATAAAGACGATGTTCTACCGTTATTAGGGGAATACCTTTCTTATTTGTCCCTTATCTGGGAGATAGCACAAGGTTCCTGGGGGGTGGTGAAGAAGCGACTACTTGTATTGAGGCTCGCGGGCGATCCTGACTTGACCTTTTCGTTCAGCCGCCCCTCAGGAATCAAGAGAGTAGTGGTGCCAAAGGGTGATGTGTTTTCTTATGACCGGAACTCTGTCTGGATGATTAATGTGAAGTAGGCGTGATATGTCTGAATTTCGAAACGATGAGGCTGCCGAATTGGGTACACTTAAGAAACAACCCGTTTTCAACCGCGTTGTTAATCTTCTCGCAATTGTCTCAGGCGTTTTCATCGTCTTTGCAACCTTTTCCGTCTGTCTGAATGTTCTTTTTCGCTACTTTCTGAACATGCCAATGCAGTGGGTGATAGAATTTAGCGAATATGCCTTGCTCTTCATGACCTATTTGGGCACCGCCTGGGTATTACGAGAGGGTGGCCATGTGCGCATGGACATGGTCGTCAATCGCCTGAGGCCAACAGGTCAAGCTCTCGTCAATAGCATCACCTATCTTATTGGCGGAATTATGTGTGGAATGCTTACCTGGTATGGTGCACACACCACCTGGGCCAAATTTGAAACAGGTATTCGCTTCGAGTCCATGCTCCGCTTCCCTATGGGTCCCATCCATGCCGTTGTTCCTGTGGGTTTTCTTCTTCTTTTCATCCAGTTCCTCTTGCTGTCTTACGGTCATTTGGGCAGTTGGAGGGAGCTGCGAAAGGAAGGCAAGGAAAACGACAAACCTGATCTTGAGCAGGAACGGTGAGAGGGAGGTGATTTCCGGTGGAGTGGTGGTTAGTCCTCATAATTACACTTGCCTGCCTCATGCTTGCTTTTGCTTCAGGAATACCCATAGCATTTGCCTTCCTGTTCGTGAACATAATAGGGGTATACATCTTTTGGGGCGGACAAGTGGGCCTCTACCAACTTGCTGAGAGCATCGTCAGCTCAACGGCGACCTTCATACTGCTCCCCATACCCCTATTTATCTTTATGGGCGAAGTGATGTTTCAATCGGGATTGGCCTTAAAGGTGCTGGACACCACCGACAAGTGGATGGGGCGTTTACCTGGCAGGTTAGGTTTGCTGTCCGTGGCGGCAGGAACCCTCTTTTCGACCATGACTGGGGTAACCCAGGCCAGTATAGCCATGCTGGGGACCCTTATGGTGGGGGATATGGAGGAGCGGGGCTATAAGAAACCAATGAGCCTAGGACCGATTCTTGGCAGCGGTGGCCTCGCCATCATGATACCGCCCAGTGCCTTTGCCGTCTTTTTGGCCGCCTTAGCCAACATATCCGTTGCAAAGGTCCTGATTGGTGGTATCATTCCCGGTCTGTGTATGGGTGTGCTTTACGCAAGCTATATCATTATTCGGTGCCGGCTTCAGCCCTCCATCGCACCTGCGTATGATGTTACTCCTCCACCCCTCTCTGAGAAGGTCATAGCCACGGTTAAGTATGTGCTGCCCTTGGGATTTGTCGTGTTTCTGGTTATCGGGCTCATTATCTTGGGCGTTGCCAGCCCCTCGGAAGCCGCTGCTATGGGTGTGCTTGGCTCGATCATTTTAGCTGCCCTCCATAGGGGACTAAATTGGGAAATGCTTAAAAGAAGTGTTCGGGGCACCATCAAAGTTTCAATTATGATATTCATGATCATTGGAGGGGCACAGGCCTTTAGCCAGATTCTGGCCTTTTCTGGGGCAAGCAACGGCCTCACTGAATTCGCAAGTGGACTTCCCCTAAGCCCTACGATGCTCACGATGTCTATGCTGGCGGTTGCACTCCTGTTGGGAATGTTTATCTCGTCTGCCGCCGTGCTCATGGTTGTTATCCCCATATTCATGCCCGTGATCCAAACGCTGGGCCTTGAGCCCGTGTGGTTCGGAATACTGCTTCTCCTTGCCACGGAGATGTCATTGACTTCGCCACCGTTCGGCCTGGGCCTGTTCACCATGAAAGGTGTCGCCCCTGCTGATACGAGGATGGAGGACATCGTTTTTGCTGCCTTACCCTTTCTGGGGTGTGACCTGATCGTGATGATATTGATGATAGCCTTCCCCAATATGGTGCTTTGGTTGCCCACAATACTCTGAGATGTTCATACCTCGCTATGGTAACGTCAAGCCGAGCGTTTTAGATAAGAGAGTTGCCACAGGGGTATTTTCTTGGATTACTTATAATAGATAGCCTTGAAGTAACAGGGTTTACGGTCGGTCGTCCGGACAGCTGAATAGCCGCAAGTGCCGGGTGGGACCGTCTGGAGAGTTGAAAACCACATGGGATATCTGGTTTGAGCTGGGTTGGAGGGGCCTGGGGGAAGAAAGGTATCCCGTTGCACAAGGCTGGTTTATGCAAGGCTTTACATTTCAAGCTGAGGAGGGTTATGCCATGAATCGGAAGAGAGCTTTTGTTGCTGAAAGGATGCAGGCAATACGAACAACAGGACTCAATGAAACGAGCGAGATGTTAAAACTGGTGAAGGGAGTTGAAGGGGTGGTCGACCTGGGTTACGGCGACCCTGTTTACACGACGCCGGCCCATATCATTGAAGCCGCAAAGCGAGCCATGGACGAAGGACACACCCATTACGTTCTGCCCGTTGAGGGTTATGCTGATTTGAGAGAGGCTATTGCACGCAAACTCTCGGCTGAAAACGGAATTAATGCTGATCCCAATACTGAGATCATCGTCACGGTTGGCGTTGAGGAGGCTATCAACGTGATCATGCTTACCTTGATTAATCCCGGGGATGAGGTGATCGTGCCCGAACCGTACTATGGTCCTGTTCCCAAAGCCATTAGGATGGCAGGCGGAGTCCCGGTTTTTTCGCAGTTGCGGGAAGAGCGAGGTTTTCGTATGGATCCTGAAGATGTGAAGCGCAAGATTACCACCAAGACAAAGATCATATACTACATATCGCCCAATGCGCCTACCGGTGGAGTGTTACGGCAAGAGGACATGAAGGGATTGGCTCAGATCGCTCAAGAGAACGAACTTTTGGTCGTCACTGATGAGATCTATGAAAAACTCATATATGACGGGGAGCAACATCATAGCATCGCGTCTTTTCCGAATATGAAAGACCGAACCATTTCCCTATTTGGCTTCTCCAAGGCATATGCAATGTGCGGATGGAGAATCGGGTATCTTACCGCCAACCAGGAATTGGTAAGGAACATGATTGCCACTCATGTACAATTGGTGCTCATGGCTAACTCCGTTGCTCAGAAGGCGGCGTTGGCAGCACTCACGGGGCCGCAGGAATGCGTTGAAGAGATGCGCAAAGATTATGAGGCAAGAAGGGATTTCTTGGTGGAAGGGTTGAATCCTCTAGGTATTAGATTTGAACCGCCCAAAGGCTCAATGTATATATATGCGAACATTTCGGAACACGGCATGTCTGGAGTAGAATTTGCGAAACGCCTTGCCACTGAGGCAAGAGTGTTAACCTACCCTGGCACCACGTATGCGTCTGAGGAGGGCTACGACCAGTATGTGCGGTTTACCTTTACGAGTGTAACGATGGACGAATTAAAAACCGGTCTCGAAAGGATCAGGGAATTTGTCAGAAAGTTCTAGCCTGGACGTGGACGGGGAGTACATAAAGTGTTATTGAGGGCAGTTTGGGGAGCGATTCGATGCATGGGCATTCGCAAAACAGGCGAAAGCGTGAAAAAGAGAGCTTGAATTAAGGAGTTACACTAGCATGAAAAAACATATTGCGTCATGAGCCTCGCATGTAATCTCTGATGTACCAAATCGTTTTTTCGAAGGACTATAGAACAATAAAACCTGAACAGAGCGTGTTTTCTCTGATACCGTTGCACAATCACCCCTTCTGACATGGAATAAACAGGGTGGTTCCTTTTTTGTCTATGCCCGAAAACAGGGGTTATTGGTGACCCC
>CBDUXN010000156.1:0-8488 GCA_965371185.1 uncultured Thermoplasmata archaeon | reverse complement strand
TTCTGCTCATACTTTCAATTGGTGAAAGTATGAGGAAAGAAAAGCTCTATAGGTTCGGCGACTGCAGTGCCTACAGCCTGCAGATAGTGGCATGGAAAAACCAAAAAACCGAGAAAAAGGGAATACAAGCCCAAAAACTAGAACTAAAAGGAAAATCCCCGATCGAGGCAAAATTAGCTGAGATCCTCAACCTAATCAACCCCAACTTCAAGATGAACATGTACGTTGGCAAGTACGAGGTGGACTTCCTCTACGAAAAAGAAAAACTCGTGATCGAGGCCAACGGCAAGCACTTCCACAATCCAAAGAAGGACAGCATAAAGGACAACTACCTAAAGAATCAAGGTTACCTGGTTGTCCCTGTAACAGGCTCAGACATCATGAACCGCTCCTGGGAGGTGTACAGGAAAATCAAGTGGATGTTCAAGATGTTGGGATTTAGAACGTGTGCATGAGAAGGAGTTGAGAGAAATGACAGAATATGAACATTTCAGCTGGGAAGAAGTATACGAGCTACTAAGGTGTGAGATACCAGGTCAGAAATTAAATAACAGAAAGAGGTGATACAATATGAACCGATCTGAGCATATTGAATTTGCAAAATTTGTGGCAATGCAGACATATATTCAAGAGATGGAAAGATTGGGAATACAAAGGAACTCCTTAAGGGATTTATGTGCGCAGATAACAGCTGAATGGATCGGCAATAACATAGGAACGCTACCTGATAAACTTGAACCAGCAGTAAATCAAAACCACAGGAAATTATTCCATAGCAAGGATGCATTTAATAAAATCGAAGAGTGGAAAGAACAACTTAGATCTCGATATTCAAACAATTGGCAGGCAGATGTATTTTTGTTGATGGCATTATCAGCATATCAGAGTCATATATTACTTGACAGCACAACCCCTGTGGGAGTCCCGGATTATGGCTGGGTTTGGAGGCTATTAGAATCATTTAAATCCAAGAAAGGTGGTTATTGAAAATCAGAAGGAGGAGAAATCATGACGATATACTCATACAGCAGGTTGGGAACCTACGAAAACTGCCCTCTGCAGTATAAACTTCATTACATCGACAAGATCACAACCGAGGAAGAAGGAATCGAAGCCTTCATGGGCTCCAGAATCCACGAGACACTGGAAAAGCTCTACAAGGACCTCATCCTCTCGAAAATGAACACCATAGAGGAGCTTATCGAGTACTACAATGAACTATGGGACAAGGAATGGCACGATGAGGTCTTCATTTCAAAGGAAGATAAGACTGCAGAGGATTACAAAAAAACAGGCGAGAGAGCGATCAGAGACTATTATGCAAGGTATCATCCTTTTGATCAGAACAAGACTCTGTGGACAGAGAGGTTCGTGAGCTTTGATCTTGGTGATGAGAATTACAAGCTCAGAGGCTATCTTGACCGCCTTGACAAGACTCCTGCGGATACTTTGGAGATCCATGATTACAAGGGCTCTGGAAACCTGCCGACCCAAGCTAAGTTGGATATGGACAGGCAGCTCGCCTTGTACCAGCTTGCAGTTCAGGATGCGTTCCCTGATTTTGAGAGCATAGAGCTCGTGTGGCACTATGTTCTGTTTGATACCGAGCTGAGATCCAGAAGAACAGAAGAGCAGCTTGAGGAGCTCAAGGCTGAATACAGGGCCTTGATCGATGAGGTAGAAGCCGAAGAAGAGTTTGCTCCCAAGGAATCCGCGCTCTGTGATTGGTGTGGGTACTGGGAGTACTGCCCCTGCAAGAAGCATCTGGTCCAGATCGAGGAGCTTCCTGTTGAAGAGAGGAAGAAGGAAAAAGGGTACGAGCTGGTTGATAGATATGTAGATCTCAAAGAGCAGGAAAAGCAGTTAGGGGAAGAGATCGATGAGGTGAAGGGGGAGTTAATCGAGTATGCCAGGGAAAATGATGTAGAGGTCGTGCGGGGAACCAGGAAGAGGGCTAAGGTGTCAATCAAGAAGGAGCAGACGTTACCCTCCAAGTCCAGGGATGAGATGGCATATGAAGAGATTATACAGCTTGTGAGGGATGCTGGGGTATGGGATCAGGTGTCTATGTTGAACGGGAGGAAACTGAATAAGGATTTCAAGGCTGGCAGATTACCTGAGGATCTTAGAAAGGAACTTGTGGGTTATGTGGTTGAGGAGGAGAGGACGAGGGTTACCTTGAGCCGGTTGGAGGAGGGGGATGTGAGGGATGAATAAGATCAATTGAGGCTTTAAGATATCCTTTCAAATCACCACAATCGTATCTTTTTCCCTTAATTTGATATGCATAGATATCTTCTTTCTGCAATAATATCCTAATAGCATCTGTGATCTCAATTTCTCCTGTGTTATTCTCCTCAATCTTCCTTAGACATGGAAATATTTCTGGTGTTAGTATGTATCTTCCTATTATCCCGATATTTGACTGGGCATTGAATTTTTTTGGTTTTTCGATTAAGTCCTCCACACGATAAATACCCTCAGCTATTTCGATTCCATTAATAACCCCGTATTTCTCAACATTATCGACCTTTTCAATTGCGATAATCGAGGTTCCATATTTTTTATATAGGGAAATTAATTGCTTCATGCATGGCTCAGTGTCAACGATAATGTCATCAGGGAGTAAAACACAAAATTTTGATTCTCCAATAAAACTTCCAGAAGTTAGAATAGCGTCACCCAACCCTCTTGGCTCTGGTTGGTAAATATAATTAAAATAAGTACCTCTAAAATTTGGGGAATCCTCGATGTGCTTCCTAATTTCAACTTTGTCTTTTCTTATAACAATCGAGATGGCGTCAATTCCTGAACTTATTGCTTCCTCGATTGAAAAATCGATTAATGGTTTATCGAATATAGGTAGCAATTCCTTTGGGAGCCTAGTGGTAATGGGGTAAAGTCTTGAACCGCTCCCTGCCGCAGGAATTACCCCCTTCATTATCATTCCCTCACTCCATGTTTATTCTTCATAATCTCGTTCAATTCATCAGCTGCTTTTAATATCTTTGTGTTACACAGCTTATCCGCAAATGAAATAAACGCTTTGAGGTCCTTAGGCAGACATTGTCCTCCATATGCCTTCCCATGCACGCTTCCATAGATACCGATCCTTGGATCTATGGAAACGACCTCTGCAACTTCATTTGAATCGATGCCCAATTTTTGACAAATCAAAAAAATCTCGTTCCAAAAGGAGATTTTAGTTGCGAGCATGCAATTAGACGCATATTTAATCATCTCAGCGGTTTTATAATCTGTCCTAATAACTTGTGATTTCTTAGAGTTATGGAGTTCCTTTATTAGGACATCACCCCAGTATTTATTTTCATTTTCCCCTAAAACTACTCTGTTATCACTAGTTGGAGTAATTTGAAACTTATTGTCATTTGTCCAAGTAGAACTGATTTCGGTTATGAATTCTGGACTGTAAATCACACCAAAATCAATGTCAAAATTTTTTTTGGAATATTTAACAATCAATGGTATGACAATATTCTCAGTTGTCCCAGGAAGAATTGTAGATTTGATTACAAATATGTGTTTTTCCTCTTTGTCTTCCAATGCACTACCACACTCCTTCGATGCTGAGGATATGTGATCCAAAATGATACCCACGTTTCCTGTTGGAGTAGGAACACAAATAAAGGTGCAGTCATTTTCTTTTACAGCTTCGATAATGTTACTTGTTGTCTCGTATCCATCTTTCTTGAGGGAATTAAGCGTGTTTGAATCTATATCGTGAAATATGACTTCGTGTCCATTGTGCATATGAGAAACGCCTATGCTTCTTCCCACATATCCAGCGCCGACTATACCAATTTTCATTCAAGCCTCACCTCTTCCCCGTGTATAATAACAATGTTCATCGTACTAATATTTAGGGGAAGTAATTCATATTATTTAAAAGTATAATTAGAATAATCCCTACAATGTTTTGATATGAGGAAATTTTATACAATTATTAACTTTATGTTAGGCGGCAAAAGATTTATATATTCTATAATTAGGTGATACTTGCTAGCAATAGGGAAGAGAGACCTTCTCCATTATTTAGCAAAATAGAAATTAATTGGGGTCAAAAAGAAATATGGTGAGGTTAAAATATTTGAAGAGGAGGGAATCAAATGAATATTCTAGTGACTGGAGGATCGGGATTTATCGGTTCAAATCTTGCAGAGGTACTTGTAGACAAGGGACATAACGTAATCATATTGGATACGAAAAAAAATCCAAAGAATATCTCAAATTTTATAGACAAAGTAAAGTATGTCCAGGGAGATGTCAGAGATAACGAATTGCTGGATGCCATGTTTTGCGAGAATGAATTCGGAGGTATTGTCCATTTGGCTGCTGTTTCCAGAGTTATTTGGGGAGAGGAGAATCCAAATAACTGTGTTGATGTGAATATCAATGGAACTAGGACCCTTTTAGAGTCTATGAAAAGGAACAAACAAAAGCCCTGGTTTATTTTCGGAAGCAGTAGAGAAGTGTATGGTGAACCAACTGAGCTTCCGGTGTGTGAAAATTGCCCGGAGACTCCGGTCAATATCTATGGTAAAACAAAGGTTGTCGGTGAAAATCTTGTTAGAGAATATTCCAAAAAATTGGGGCTAAGTAGTGCTATTCTGCGCTTTTCAAATGTTTATGGCAATGAAAGAGATATTCTTGACAGAGTAATTCCAAGATTCATTCTTTCGGCTCTTAAGGGAGAAGAACTGGAGATACATGGAGGAAATCAATTATTCGACTTTACGCACATAAAAGATACGGTAAACGGTATAGTGAAGACAATTGAGCTATTAGAAAATAATCGGGGAAATTATTCGGAGGATTTTCACATCCTGACTGGAAAAGGGACTACACTTCAAGAGTTGGTGAAAATCATATCTCAACATCTGGATCAAGAGCTTGATGTCGTCTATAAAAAGTCCCGTAATTATGATGTTGAGCAATTCGTCGGCAACCCCTCAAAAGCAACCGAGATGTTGAATTTTAAGGCCGATGTTCTTCCCGAGAGGGGGATACTAGCGACTATAGAACGTTATAAGGAGGCCTTTGACTTATGAAGATCCTTCATGTTATACACGGTTACCCGCCTTATTACATGGCTGGGTCAGAAGTTTATACATACAATCTCACACGTGAATTGTCCAAATATGACGACATCTCCGTTTTCACGAGAGTGGAAAACCCTTTCGAAAAACCTTACTATACTTTCGAAGAAATAAATGAAGGAATAAGAATTCGCAGAGTGAACAAACCGCAAAGGGACTATATATTACAGGATAAATACCTAGATGAAAAGATCGATACTGCCTTCTTAAAGTACGCCGAAGAGATTCAGCCAGATGTAGTCCATATCGGACACCTATCACACCTATCAACCAATATAGTCAACATCGCAAAAGAAGAACTAGGCTTGCCAATTATATACACGATTCACGACTTCTGGCTTTTCTGTTTTAGAGGACAACTGGTGGACACGTCGTCAAATATGTGCCTCTCACAAGGTTATGAAAATTGTCTTAGGTGCGCAAAGCACCTTTTCAAGGATTATGTAGGAGAAAAGGATGTACGGAATTACAGAGAACACATGGAAAGAGTGGTAAGCAACGTGGATGTTTTTCTATCGCCATCGAAGTTCATGAAGAAATTTTTCGAAAATAAGGGGTTGCCGCCCCAAAAAGTTGTTTATTCAAAGTACGGCTTTAACAGGGAAAAAATACGATTTAGGGAGAAAAAATTTCATAAAAATTCCGCTATTAACTTTGGTTTTTTGGGCAGGATTATACCTGTAAAAGGAGTGAAAATCCTGCTCGAAGCTTTTGGTGGGATAGAAAATGACAGCGCAAAACTTCTAATCTTTGGAGGAACCGGCCCATTAACAAAATATCTGGCATCCTATGCAAACAAGAATGTGGTCTTTAAAGGCGGTTATAAAAACTGGGAAATCGATCATGTATTGGACCAGATAGATGTGTTGGTGGTACCGTCGCTGTGGTACGAAAATTCACCTCTTGTAATTCAAGAGGCTTTCCTTGCGGATGTACCTGTTATTACCTCGAATATCGGAGGGATGGCTGAACTTGTTGATGAAGGAGTGGACGGTTATACATTTGAAGTTGGAAACAAAGAGGCTTTAAGGGATTTGATGAAGAAAATTGTTAAGGATCCTCCCGTTCTCAACGAGCTTAAACCAAATAGAGACAAAGTAAGATCTATAGAAGAGGACGCCTCAAGCGTACGATCACTTTACCAAGAGGTGCTAAAAAGATGATAAATCTTATCGATAGAAAACTAGAAGGTCCCTGGAGAATTACTTTCGACACAAATCCAGATACCTGTAATCTACACTGCAGAATGTGCGAAGAGCGAAGTCCATACAGAGAAGAACCATCCAAAAAGGTCAGGTTAATGGAATTTAATACAATAGAGAAGGTAATAAAGAGCGCTTCAAATCACGGTCTTAAGGAGATAATACCAAGCACAATGGGTGAACCTCTTTTATATCCAGCAATGCATAAAATAATTACATTGGTTAGAGAAAACAATCTGAAGATAAACCTGACAACAAACGGGACTTTTCCTCGTTTAGGTGTTGAAAGATGGGGGGAAATGATACTTCCTATTGCAAGTGATGTTAAAATATCTATAAATGGTGCTACAAGAGAAACTGCGGAGAACGTAATGGTAGGTTTGAATTTTGAAAAGCAACTATCGAATATTCATAAACTTATTGAAATCAGGGACCGCATAAGGGAGGTAGGATTTAAAAATCCAACAGTGACTTTTCAGGTCACCTACATGAAAAAAAATATGGAGGAACTCCCTGAACTATTAAGGATGGCGATAGATGAGGGTGCAGACAGGTTCAAAGGTCATCATCTCTGGATGACATGGCCTGAACTTGAAAAGGAATCATTATTGACAAACAAAAAAGATAGAGAAAAATGGAACGAAATTGTAGAGGAATTGTTTGCTATAACTAAAAATTACAGGCTTGAAGACAGCAGAAAAATCAAATTGGACAATGTCTATCCCGTTCCACTTGACCCCTCCACAAATATCCCATCTGATAAATGGTTTTGCCCTTTTCTGGGGAGGGAAGCATGGATTGCTTGGGATGGTACTTTCAACGTATGTTGCTCCCCTGATGAACAACGTAGAACTCTTGGATATTATGGAAACGTTAACGAAACAGATATCATGGATCTTTGGAAGAGCCCTGAATATGAAACCTTAATCAAAGGTTGGGGAGAATACGAAGTGTGTAAGAACTGCAATATGAGACGGCCACCTCAAAGTAGGTTAAATGATATTCGAGTTGATTAACATGGATTATCAAATTATCATAGTTACCAGATGTCTAAACGAGGAGTGTCTTATTGGACCTTTCCTTGACTATTATCTTTCAAACGGGGCAGATAAGATTATAATTTTTGATGGAGGGTCGATTGACCGTACAACGAAAATAATTCTAGCACGCCGGGAAATTGAAGATAAGATTACTGTTGTTTCAACTAATAAAGGATTTAATGACGATTTGTCTCAGACACAGTACAATATTGAAATATGGAAATATTTAATTGATAAATATGTTTTAAAAGATATAATTACATATTTTATTTTCGTTGACGTCGACGAATTCATTTGTTGTGTAAATATGGAAGAAATTGAATTTAAACAATTTAAACATCTCAATCAATATCCTTCTTTTCAAATATATCCATCGGTTTTTATCGAAAGATATCCACCAATAGATAACCATTTATTTATACAAAATGATTTCTTTAATAAACATTTCATTTTTAATATTGACTCTCAATTGCCATTTGGATGCATTCAGGATCTTTGGGGAGACGTTATTTATAAATACAATGTCTTTCGCATATCAGGAGAGAATGAAAAAAATATAGAATCTATTATTCCCACGGCAGGGTTTCATAGATGGATAGAAGATGGAAAATTATTCATTGAGCCTGCTCCATTCCTTTTGGTCAATCATATTAGGGTGCTAGATTGGAATAAATCAATGGAGCGAATTGAAAAACGATTGAATCAAATTAAAAATAATCAAAATATGTGTCGGATTCATTATGACTATGTTTTAAATAATATGAAAAAGACCCGGAAAATGATTAGCTCAGGTGATTTCGACCCTCTTCTTATTACTCGCGACTTTTATCATAATTGTTTTGAGAGAGTAGTGAAACAGAATCGACATCAGGGGTATTACAATGAAGTGGTGGCGCTTCATTACATTGATGAATTAAATGCATTGAAAAATAATGCCGATTACATGAAGAATTGGATATTTGATCGGTCACTTATCGAAGGAGGTGTTGTATTTGGTGAAAAGTGAAATCTCAATAGATGAAACACATCATATTCTTAATGGAAAACCAATGTATGAAAAAAGATATTTAAAAGGTAACATGTCACCCTTTCGGCACAGAAGCACCGAAAAATTTTCGTAATTGAAAGT
>CBDUXN010000155.1:0-8605 GCA_965371185.1 uncultured Thermoplasmata archaeon | reverse complement strand
CCGCTTGTACACGGCATCTTTGAGTTTTTCGTACTCAGCCTCGCGGAACTTCCTCAATGCCTGCATTTTTTCCTCGGTTGGCTTGTCCTCAGGAGAAAAACCAACTGTTTCCAAGAGCTGTTTATCGTAGCGTTCCTTTCGACTTTCGTACTCTTCCACAGTAACCGGTCCCATGGATCGGTAAGGTATATCGTCATGCTCCCGCCCACCGAAACCCATGCGTAAGTTGAAAATCCGTTGAAAATTGTAGACCCTCTCACTCATTTGTACAATATCGTCTGGAGATATCTTTCTGCCCGTAACGGCGGTGAAGTATTTAGCATACCAATCAACATGTTTCATGACCTTCGCAGGTTCGGGTGTGTTCTTGTTATCCTCTGGAACGATGTCATTCCAAGGCAGCTTGCAGAGTCCGCACAGACCGAACCAGGTGCGAAACATGGGGAACCAATGCAGAGCTTCCGCCTTCTGCTCGAATGTGGGCATCAACTTGTGAACCATATCCAAGAAAATGAGCCAAGCCTCATCATGCTGCGGGCCCTTGAGCGCAAGTCCATAGCCTCCCTGCTGGGCCAATGATTCCTTGGTTACGTACTCAGAATACTCCAGTCCCTTGGCCTCCATCCCGATATCCTGGAGAATCTTGGGGTCGGCACCGTATTCATCTGCAAAGAGCCTCTTCATGTTCCGTATCCCTTGCCCAATGATTTTTCCAAAGCCCTCTCCTCTTGCCATCTGATGCACGATTTCCAAAGCTGCCTCCTCATTGCCGAAATTCAGCTCCATTCCACCTGTTGCCTCCTTATCTATCAGTCCCGATTCAAAACATTCCATTGCAAATGCAGTGGCGGTGCCCACGGAAATCGTGTCCAAACCGTAGGTGTCGCAGTAGAAGTTGATCTCAAGAATGGTGTCGGGGTCGAATATTCCGCAGTTGCTGCCCACGCCAGCAATTGTTTCGTACTCTGGACCGTCCACGAAGACCTTCTGTCCTTTGAAGGGACCTGTTTTTGGCTCGAAATCCTTCACACCATGGGAGCACGCAACAGAGCATCCTGCCCAGCAGCCGTCGAAACCTGGATCGAACCTCCTGCGGTATGCCTTGGAGCCGATCTTATCAGCATCGGGATGGGAACCGAACCTGTAATTGTTTACTGGTAAGAGGTCGAACTCGTTCATTATCGGGATAAGGTGTGTGGTACCAACGGTGCTCATTTCATTTTGTTTTGGGTCCAGAGTATGAATCTCTAGAGAATGAGCAAGCCCCACTTCCTTAAGAAGCTCAGAATCTGCAGGATTGTTTGGATCATCTATCAAGGAAATTGCATCTGTTGGACAGACGTACGCACAGGTACCGCATCCAAGACAATCATAGTTCATCTCCTCGAAGGGCATGACCACCTGACGTTTATAACCTTGATAGGAGAAATCTATTATATTTTGATGCATGATGTTCCTACAAGCATATACACATTTACCGCAAAGAATACAGGCATTCTCTGATTCATCCACGAGCGGATGCTTATACCGTGGCAGATTTACCCCATATTCTTCCGCGTAGAACTTGATAACCGGAACATTAGGCCACCGTGACAGCATCATCTCTAAGATATCCCTGCGTGTCTTCATAATGGTCTCAGATTTCGTGGATACCTCAAGTTCCTCGTTTTCCTTTCGTATTGGATAGTTACATGAGGTTACGACTTTACTTTTTGTACCTTTCGCAATCTCGCACACGCACAGCCGGCAACTTCCAATTGCCCCAATTTGAGGGTGATAGCACAGAGAAGGGATCTCGATACCGAGTTTCTCAGCAGCCTCAAGAATAGAGGTACCTTCTTCAATTTTTATATCCTGCCCGTCTATTGTAATTTTTACCATTTCAGGTTCCGCCATGTTATTCCACCTCCACGGCATCGAATTTACAGATATCACGACATATACCGCATTTGATACACTTACTTTGCTCTATTGTGTGAAGCTTCTTTTTCTCTCCGCTGATTGCCCCTGTTGGGCAATGCTTCAGGCATAGACCACATCCGGTACATTTCTCCTCATCAATATTATATTCAATCAATGCCTTGCATACTCCTGCAGGACATTTCTTAGCATCGATATGAGCTTCGTATTCCCCTTTAAAATACCGCATTGTGCTTAATACGGGATTAGGTGCTGAGCTACCCAAGGCACATATTGAAGCATTCTTCATCGTCTCCGAAATCTCTAAAAGCAGTTCCATGTCTGCAGCGTCACCCTCGCCATCACAAATCCGATCAAGTATCGTTTTGAGAATGACGAGTCCCTCACGGCATGGTGTACATTTACCACAGGATTCCTCCACTAAAAAATCGATGAAATACTTCGCTACATCAACCATGCACCTGCTATCGTCCATGACGATCAAACCGCCCGAGCCCATCATGGAACCTGCTTCGGTCAGGGAGTCAAAGTCCACGGGAAGGTTGAGCAACTGGGCGGGTATACAGCCTCCTGAGGGCCCTCCAGTTTGCACGGCCTTACATCCTCTGTTATTGGGAACACCCCCCCCGATTTTATAGACAATTTCATGTAACGTGATTCCCATTGGGACCTCAACGAGTCCTGTATTGACAACATCACCTACCAAAGAAAATACTTTGGTCCCGGAACTGCCCTCCCAAGGTGATTTTGAAACATCTCCACTCCCGATTTTAGAAAACCATTCCCCCCCTTTCTCAATGATCACGGGGATATTCGCCCAGGTCTCGACATTGTTGAGAACAGTTGGTTGGCCTTTGTATCCAACCTCAACCGTATGGATGTACTTCGCATGCGGCTCTCCTACCTTGCCATCCATGGCGGTCATAAGAGCGCTTGATTCACCAGACACGAAGGCTCCTGCACCTTGATGGATGGAGATGTCGAAGCTGAAATCCGTGCCCAAAATGTTTTGACCCAAAAGGCCGTATTCACGGGCCTGTTTGATGGCTTTTCTCAATCGGTCCAATGCCAATGGATATTCTTTCCGGATATAGATGTATCCTGATTCGGCACCGATTGCCCTTGCTCCGATGGCCATACCCTCGATCACACTGTGGGGATCCGCTTCGATGATGCTTCGGTCCATAAACGCACCAGGATCGCCCTCATCTGCATTGCAAACAACATAAGGAACCTTCCCATTTTTTACGGCTGCACTTTTGCATGATTCCCATTTTACTCCCGTAGGGAAACCGCCGCCCCCGCGTCCGCGTATACCTGATCGGTTCACTTCGGCTAGTATGTCATCAGGTTGTATCTCAGTTAAGGCCTTTACAAGCCCTTGATATCCTCCGCGACCGATATAATCGTCAATCTGTTCCGGGTCTATCTCACCGCGATTGCGAAGGGCGATCAACTGTTGTTCTTTGAAAAAATCGATATCCTTCATCAAAGGAATCGGGGTTCCATCCAACGAGGACTTGTACATCAATTTTTCTACCGGATTTCCATTTATCAAATGCTCTTCCACGATGGTTGTGATATCCTCCTGTTTCAGTTTAAGATACAGGATTCCCTCAGGCTGAACCAGTATAAGAGGTCCCTGGGCACAGAAACCGTTACATCCTGTTGCAATGACCTTATAATCAGATACGATATTTCTTTTTTTGAGTTCCTCTTCCAGTGTATCCTTGATTTTAATAGATTTGTTCGCCACACAGCCTGTTCCAGCACAGACCATCAATCGCGTCTTGTAACTCTTTTGGGATTCATTGTACCTCTCGCGTATCTGCTCAAGATCTGCCATCGTCATTTTGGTCATCCTTCACCACCCTCCTCTTCTTTTTTAGAAAGAATGTCATCGACAGCAGATGATTTTACACCACCAATTATTTCACTATCAATTGTTATCACTGGTGCAAGGCTGCAGCATCCAAGACATCTTACATTTTTTAGGCTGAATTGTAAATCCTCGGTCGTCCCGCCGAAGGTGATCCCTAGCTTCCTCTCGATGGCATCGAGTATGCGCTGCGCTCCTTTTACATGGCATGTTGTGCCTGTACAAACTTGAATCTCATGCTCCCCTCTGGGTTTGAGACTGAATGCACTATAGAACGTTGTGATATAGTAAAGTCGTGGTCTGGGAACACCGGTACCCTCTGAAATCTCCCTCAACGCCTCTTTGGGTATATGGCGAAATTCAGACTGGACATCCTGTAGCATCTCGATTACATAGTTTGGGTCCCTGTTCCAATTATCTATTATTGATTGGACTTTGTCTGTATTCATATCAACCCTCCCCCAATGTGGGTATTTCTTTATGGCTGATGGACCACTTCGGACAGGGATATGTCTTTTTGACCACCAGTGCTAATATGCTTTTATCCCTGAGCACAGTGCCTATCCCACCCCTGCCTGCCTGTTTGAATCTAACAACCCTTCTTACCGTGTCGTACCACGAGAAATTCAAGCAGCCGAAATATGTATTTTTTGCGCCCGAACCTGCGGTAACCGTTGAGATGCTTCTTTTATTTTCACCGCCGTATCTTTCGGTAAGCGAATCACCAAGAAGATGGGTCTCCTGAGGAAGGTCGGGGATTTCCACTATATATACTTTTCCGGAATCTCCGTCGATGACGATCACGACATCTGATTTTGCTTTGCCCTGAATCTCAATGGCATCCCAACCTGAAAATTTAAGATAAGGGCCAAAATAACCGCCTACATTAGAATCGATAACCATGCCAGTTAATGGAGAGATGGATACCGCTATGCTTTTCCCGCTCCCAGGATATATGGTTGTACCGCCCAACGGTCCGCAGGCGATGCATATCTCGTTCATCTCGTCATCCCATTTGATGATCCTGTCCTTGGGCAAGGCGTTCCATAAAAGCCACAGGTCGAAACCCTTGCCTCCCACGAATATTTCCTTCATTTGATCGGTTACTGGTTTGCTCTCGATTTTCATTTTTGAGAGGTTGATATAGAGCGTGCGGTCGTTGTAGCCTTTGTCCAACTCTCCGGGCTCATAATCGAATTCTGCTAGCCTCAACAAACTCACCCCTTGGGTTTTGTAATAACATAAGCGAACTTTAATATTTTGATTGCCGAGTGACGAATCCCGACAGACTTGCAAGACGTTTAACTATCGATCATTTATTACGGGATGATGCAGGTCAAATGGAACCTGAGAGGACTGAAGATGCTCAAAGCGGTGGAAGTGAATTTATCGAAGAGAAGGATCACAGATAGACCTCTATCCAAAGATCATGCGGGATTCTTGGGCGGCAGGGGCGTGGCTGTAAAACTCCTAACAGAGATTGTGGAGCCGAATGTGGAACCTTTCTCACCTGAAAATAAGCTCATCTTCTCAACCGGCGCTTTGATAAACTCACGCATACCCATGTCTGGCAGGTCCAACGCCACCTCGGTATCACCGTTGACAAATACGATCTTCAGCTCCAATGTTGGCGGCATGTTCGGGTATAATCTCAGCTCAACAGGTTACGATGTGCTGATCATCGGTGGCGAGGCAGACGAGCCCCTGTACCTCACCATAGGCGAGGATGCATCTCTCCATACCGCCCACGATATCTGGGGCAAGGATGTTTTTGAAACCACGGACCACCTCGTTGAAAAACATGATGTCAAAGAAGGAAACATAGCCTGCATAGGATTGGCGGGTGAGAACAAAAATTATTTTGGTAACATAATGGTGCAAAAACACAGGGCATTCGGCAGAGGCGGATTGGGGGCTGTGATGGGCAATAAGAAATTGAAGGCCATCGTATTCAAAGGAGAAAAGAGAAGAAAAAAGCCGAGGTTTGAGGAGCTGTTGAAAAGGCTGCGGGTAAAGATAAAAGAAATCAATAGCGAGCTGAAAACACAAGGCACCAGCGTCGCCGTGAAGATAGCAGATAAGAACGAGGCGATGCCCACCAGATATTTTATGGCGAGCAAGTTCGAGTTGGCTGAGAAAATCAACGGCGACGTTATGGAAGCTCATAAGGTGAAGAGCGGCACCTGTTATTCCTGCCCTGTGGCATGCAAAATGATCACAAAGAGCGAAAAAAACGATATCGTGACAGATGGACCTGAGTACGAGACCATCGTCTTTCAGGGTTCCAATTTGGGAATAGATAACATAGATGCCATCATCAAATCCAACCACCTCTGCGATAGGTTTGGATTGGACACCATATCAAGTGGCAACATCATGGGCGCGTTTATCGAAGCTTGCGAGGAAGGCAAGATCGATCACGGGATCTCATGGGGGGATGAGAAGAAGGTTCATGAGCTGATTGAAGAGATAGCGCTCGATAAAGGGGCAGGTAAAAAAATGCAACGCGGTACCAATGCATTCTGTAAAAAACATGGTATCGAAGCCATTACTGTGAAAGGCCTGGATGTTCCAGGGCATGACCCAAGGGCCCTACATGGAACGGCTTTAGGCTACGCCACGAGTAACAGGGGTGCTGACCATCTGTACTCAACAACCTACAAGGATGAGTACAACCATGAATTGAGGCAGGATGTCAGAGGCAAGGCCAAACTCGTGATTAGAAACGAGAACAGAAACGCTGTCTTGGATACTCTGGGTTTATGCAAGTTTTCAACCACCTTCTACAATGATAACGACTATCTTGAGATAATGAGCACATACCTGGCTAGGGAGGTCAGTCTGGATGAATTCCAGTCCATGGGCTCTGAGATAGTGGATATGGAGAGGAGCTTTAACAATAAACGCGGGTTCGACAGTCAAGATGATGTTCTTCCTAAAAGGGTGGCTGTTCCAGGTTATAGAAAGGAGCTTAAAATGTACTATCGCCTCCGCGGATGGACTGCAGACGGGAGGGTGAAAAAGGGTAATTGAGAACAGCTGTTTGCTCGCCCAAAACTTTTTTTAACTCAATTACCCATTTAATCTTGATGTTTAAAAGGAAAGCTTTTGGCCTCATTATCTTCAACATTTTCTTGTTGCAGGCGGTTATCCTCTTTCCTAATGTAGTCTCAGAAGATGGGGAAGTAGAATGGGAGGAGTACATAGACATAGAAGGAAATCTGACAACAGAGAATGTCCGCAATCATTTTCAGGTGAATAGGACGGTTGTTGAGATACACATAACTCTATCATATTTTTCAGAGGAAGGATACGCAAACCTCGATATGCATGTTGAGGATTCCGAGGGATACTATGTCAACGTCTCCAATTCTCAATACATCCCTGAGGAGATGTGGGTTGAGGAATTCCCGACGAGGGGAAGGTGGACCCTGGTGATATATCCGTATGCATGCGCAGGTTGCGGCAAGGTGTACTATTACGCGAACATAACGCTGCGCAACATCGTTCTGCCTGAGCTTGAAGTCTCGACCACTCAGCCAGAGATTGGAAAAGAAGTGGTATTGAGTATCAATTCACCTTATGAGAACATCTCTTACTATTTCTTTGATTTTGGAGATGGTACTGACTCAGGCTGGATCAACAGGTCTTCTGTTTCGATAACCTACAATGAATCAGGAGAATATCATCCAAAGGCTAAAGTGAGATATTCAGATGATACAGAAAGCGATTGGGTAGACGCAGGTTCAATAGAAGTGAAAGAGGAAAAAGAGGGGATCGACTGGTTGTTAATGGCGTTCATATATGCAGTAATTCTGGCAGTGATCACGATCTTGTCATTCCTCATGCTCAAAAAAAGAAAGCTTGTGTGATGTATCCCTATCCATTCTTTAGGCTCTTATCTCATCCTTCCTTATTTTCCTCCTCTCCACTTTCCTCCTGCTCTTCCTCGCCCTTTTCTACAGCCTCCTCTTTGGTATCCTCTTCCCCAACTTCTTTCTCCTCCTTTGCCTCAACTTCCATCGGCTCCTCCCCACTTACCTCCTTTTCTTCCTCGTCTTTTTCAATCCCTTCCTCTTTCCTTTCTTCCTCCACCTTCACAGCCTTTTTTTCCTCCCCCCCTTCATCCTTTGCCTCACCTTCTTTGGGTTCCTCCATGCTTACTTCCTCTTTTCTTTCGTCTTCCTCCTCGCTCCCTTTCGCCTCTTCCTCAACCTTCACAGCCTCTTTCTTTTCTTCTCCGCCTTTCTCTACCTTTCCTTCACCTTCTTTTGTCTCCTCCCCTTCTTTCTCCTCCTTTTTCTCTTCTTCTTTCTTTTCCTCCTTCTTCACATACTCCTCTATGAACCTGATTGTTTTGAATCCTGCGTACTCCCTAAGATCGGTGACGACTTTTAACTTGGCTATTGGCCATATCGGAGAGGTCTTGCAGATATCTGGGAGTTTGATGTCCACCATATCATTGTCTATTTTGACCTCGAAATCATCCTTCCTGCCGAAATCGATCTCGAGAATCATGAATACCTTTTCTTCGGCTGTTTTTGCCTTGTCCCCGACTTTAAACTTGTAGCGGAGGGTTTTTCCTGCAAGTGGATTGTTGTAGTCCACCCTAACTCTCCTTGGCGAGACCATGGTCACCATACCGGTTCTCTCCTTACCGCTCTTATCTTTGATCGTGATACTCTCTCCAATCACAGGGGTGAGCTTCTGCCTTCTGATCTCGTTCATCATATGCCATTCCACGAGCTTGGGATTTCTGTGGCCCATGCCGTCTTCTGGTGTAATCTCTATGTCGTACTCCTTGCC
>CBDUXN010000154.1:0-8608 GCA_965371185.1 uncultured Thermoplasmata archaeon | reverse complement strand
GAGGGATATAGCGTTTCTAGGTTTAAAAGTTTTCAATGCTTAATGTACACGACCCATCTTTTATATTACTATTATTAGGTGCATAAGATTCATATTCGCCGTATATTTCATATGTTCCAGGCTCAAAATGCCAGTATTCTCCCGTTGTTTGATTTTGCCAGTAAGTAACATTTTTACCATTCCAATTATATGTAAATAGTCCTTCAGGGATAATCCCCTCTTTAATTTCGCCAGGGGACATCCTTACGTGAAGAGGCCAAATACTATCAAAATTATCAGATGATCGGTATACAGTTCCATTTGCCGCTATAATATATAAATATAAATTCGCCCCAAGAATTGGGAATGGGAAATTAAAGGTGTTATCACCTGCATTTTTCAATTGCCAGCTTATATTAATACTTTCAATATCATGTGTATTTTCTATTAATATTGTGAATTCAAGTTTATCTATATTATCGATTTTATCTAAATCATCTTCTTGCGGTTCACCTCGAAAATTATACCATAAATAAAAAGATGAGAAAATGATAACACCAACTATTATTACGATTGCCGGTATTAATTTTCTTCGATTTAACCCAGCTACCTTCCTATTATTAGTCATGTTACCCACGTATTACTAGTTAATATATTTATAATCTCATATAAAACTTTGTTAAACATATAAACGCCACTTGTCAAAACAAACTTGTATGTTACATAATATTGCCACAATTTTTCTATTTGAAGTGTATATTTATAATTTTGCGAAAATCTTATATATGAAATCCCAACCCATGGAACTAACACAGTGCGAACCCCCTGGATTTCACCTGTAATAAAACCGGTATTTACCCTGGAACTGTTTAAGGAGCCGTTATCAGCGGTATTATGCGGAGGGAAACATTTTTAAATTATTTCCCTATATACTATACTCATGAAAAAGGATGTAGCGGTGGAGCTGATAAGGGATTTTCATGAAAGGCCTCTCCCCGATCTTATCCAAAGGGACCTCAAATTGAGGTTACCGACCACCAAGAAGGCCGTAACGATAATAGGTCCTAGGCGGGCTGGAAAGACCTATTTCCTGTTCGATAATATGCTGAGATTGAAGGATGTGAATCGAACCGAGATGCTCTATCTGAACCTGGAGGATGACAGGCTCCTGCCCGTAAAATTGGATGATCTGGATAAATTTTTAAGAACCTACTATGAAATCTACCCGGAGAACCGTAAAAAGAAGCTGTACCTGTTCCTAGACGAGGTCCAGAACGTGGATGGATGGGAGCGGTTCGTAAGGAGAATCCTTGATACAGAGAATGTACAGGTGTTCATAACCGGCTCCTCCTCCAAACTTCTGGCAAAGGAAATAGCCACAACAATGAGGGGTAGGACCTCAACCTACATGATACTCCCATTCTCCTTTCAAGAATTTCTGAGGGCCAGGGGAATGGAACCGGAAAAATATCTATCCTCTGAAAAAAGGACTTGGATAATGAAATACTTGGACGAGTTTGTGAGATTCGGCGGGTTCCCGGAGGTGGTACTGGATGATGAGGAGAACTCGAAAGTAAGAACGCTAAAGGAATATGTTGAAGTCCTGTTGATGAGAGATGTGGTGGAGCGCCACAAGGTCAAGAATATCAAGGTTCTGAGAATGCTGTTCAATGCCATTCACGGATCTTTTTCAAAGGAGTTCTCTATCCACAAATTCTATAATTTTCTCAAATCCCAGGGCATTAAAATCAGCAAGAATACGCTTTACAATTATTTCCAGCACTATGAAGATGCCTTCGCCGCAATCCCGGTTCGGAGGTTCAGTTATTCAATAAGGGATGTGGAGCAAAGCCTTCCCAAAGTCTACCAGATAGACAATGGATACGCGGCCCAGATGGGAATAAGATTTTCCCAGAACACTGGGCGTCTGATGGAAAATACGGTTGCAGTGGAACTGCTTCGGAGAAGGTCTGTTTCACCGCTGCTCGAATTTTATTACTGGAAGGACTCGGGTGGAAAGGAAGTGGATTTCGTTATAAAGAAGGGAGAAACAGTTCAGGAACTTGTTCAGGTCTGTTATGATATCGAAGATTATAACACGAAAATGAGAGAAACTTCGGCCCTTGTGAAGGCCAGTAACAAATTACGTTGTAAAAGACTCAGGATCATAACATGGGATTACGAAGAAAAGGAGAAGATTGGCGGTAAGAAAATAGAATACACACCTCTATGGAAATGGCTTCTGAGCCGCCAGTAGACAGTTCCAGCCTGTGTAACCAATGATTCACTAAGAAATAACAAACGGATAATATAAAATTACCAATATAATTTATCAAGTAATTGAGGAAGGTTGCATGTTTTTTCAATCACAACCTTAAAAACCCCCTTTTGTATTCTGCAAATCATGGCAAGCGTGTATGTCACCCGGAAACTTCCTCCTCCGGGCATTGAGATGTTAGAGGAGAGGTACGAGATTGAGGTCAATCCCCACGAGAGGGTTCCCACAAAGGAGGAGGAGTGAGAGCCTTCAACAAAGAACTTGCTGATGATGTCTCTGCCCTGCGGGTTAGGGAGGCAAAGAGCATGGGTGCGCTCTTCCTAATCACGGCCTGCCCTTTCTGCGAGAGATTTTTCAGTCGGCTCAGGTACTGAGTATCTCACAGATTTTGCAATCGCTCGACGATTGCTGCGGCAAATTCGGAGCATTTCACCTCGGTTGCATCCTCCATCTGTTGAGCGAGGTCGTTGGTTACCAAACCCTCTCCGATTGTCTTGGTCAACGCATTGAGTATCAGGTTTGCCGCCTTTTCCCAGCCCATGAACCTGAGCATCTCGACCCCAGACAGTATCAGGCCTGTCGGATTGGCGATGTCCAGCCCAGCGATTGTAGGTGCGGTTCCATGGATTGCCTCGAAGAGAACTGCCTTATCTCCAATATTGTACCCCGGTGCTAACCCAAGACCGCCTACCTGGGTTGCGGCAGCGTCCGAGAGATAGTCCCCGTTGAGGTTTGTGGTGGCAATGACCGAATACTCCTTTGGTCTTAGTAGGAGCTCCTGGAACATCGAGTCCGCGATGCGGTCATTGATTATTACCTTTCCTTCCGGTACTTTCCCCCGGTACCTTTCGATAAGTTCACTTTCGGTGAGGGTGACTTCGCCGAATTCCTCCCGTGCAATGGCGTACCCCCACTCCTTAAATGCACCTTCAGTGTACTTCATGATGTTCCCTTTGTGAACCAGTGTTACGCTTGGGAGTGAATTTTCCAACGCATATCGGATCGCGCGGCGTATCAATCTCCGTGAGTTCAGTTCGCTCACAGGTTTGATCCCAATGGCGGTATGTGGCGAGAGACCTGGCTTTCCCTCCTCAGAGAGTAATTCGTTGATCGCATTGACCATCCGTGTAGCACCAGGGGAATCGGCAGGCCACTCGATTCCTACGTAGACATCCTCTGTGTTCTCCCGAAAAATGACCAAATTAATTCGCTCAGGATTTCTTACAGGCGTCGGCACCCCTGGAATATACCGCACAGGACGTACGCAGGCATAGAGGTCAAGTCGCTGTCGCAACGCAACGTTCAATGAGCGATAACCTCTTGCTACAGGGGTTGCCAATGGTCCCTTGATAGCAACTGCATACCTTTGGATCGCTAATAATGTATCATCCGGGAGGAGTTCCTTACCGTACAGCTTTTGTGCTTTCTCGCCTGCAAAAATCTCAATCCAAACGATAGCCCGCTTTCCTCTGTATGCCTTCAGGATCGCCTCGTCAAATACAAACCGCGCTGCCTTCCAGATATCGGGTCCGATGCCATCGCCCTCAATATAGGGTATGACGGGCTTTTCGGGTACCATGAGATGGCCTTCTGCCTTAAATTGAATGACTCCCCCTTCTGGATATGATATCTGTTCAAAGTCAGTTTTCATTCTCTCTCCCCAATTTCATTTTCATATAATTCAGCAGACCACCTGCTAATAGAACATTCCTTTCACGAACACTGATATCTAATCGCGCATCGAAGCTATAAGGGTTATCTATATCTTTTACCCGTAGGGAGGACGAATCCCTCACCCCGGTTCTGATATCATCCATTATCAGACGGTCACCCTCCTGCATGTTTTTGTAATCGTTCCTGGTTATCAAGAGTGGAGGTACGCCAAAGTTAATAAGGTTCGACCGATGTATGCGGGCGAACGAGACTGCAAAGACACACTTGATACCAAGGTACATGGGAGCGAGTGCAGCATGTTCACGACTTGAGCCTTGGCCGTAGTTCTCACCACCCACGATGAAACCTCCTCCAAACCGCCTCGCCTTTTCGGCGAATCCTGGAAAGAGTTGCGAAAAGACATGGTTTGCAAGTGCAGGGATATTGGACCGCAAGGGAAGAATTTTTGGTCCTGCAGGTATGATATCATCTGTAGTTACATCATCTCCGATCTTTATCAGTATCTTACACTTGAGTAGGTTCGGAAGTGGTGTATTGAGCGGCAATGGCTTGATATTAGGTCCCATACGAACCTTTATATTTTCCCGTTTCTCCAACGGAGGTATGATCATGGAGTCGTTCACTACGATGCTTCTCTGTATCGTCACTTTTGGTGCAACACCAAGGTCTCTGGGATCTGTGAGCACTCCTGTGAGGGCAGTGGCGGCTGCAGTCTCAGGACTTCCAAGATAGACTTTAGCGTCCGCTGTTCCGCATCGTCCTTTGAAGTTCCTATTGAAGGTACGTAGCGATTTACTGCCTGAAGGAGGCGTAGATCCCATCCCAATGCATGGACCGCAGGCACACTCAAGTATACGACCACCAGCAGATATGATATCTACGAGTGCACCACTCATTGCCAATGCGGTGAGAACCTGCCGAGAACAAGGTGCGATTACGAGACTTACATCCGAGTGGATTTTTTTCCCTTTCAGGATTCCTGCAACGGTCATGAGATCCCTCAACGAAGAGTTCGTGCAACTGCCTATCACTACCTGGTCAATGGGTGTTCCTGCAACCTCCTCGACTGGTTTCACCATATCAGGGCTGTGGGGGCATGCAACTGATGGTACCACCTCACTCATGTCGACATCCATCATGCCCTCATACTCAGCGTCCTTCTCAGCGATGATTGGTCGCCAGTCTTTTGAGCGACCCTGTGCTTGAAGGAATCCCCGGGTGTTTTCGTCCGATGGGAAGATTGATGAGGTAGCACCGAGCTCGACCCCCATGTTTGCGATTGTGGCCCTCTGGGGCACCGAGAGACTTGGGATACCATCTCCCGAATACTCGATGATTTTTCCCACACCACCGGTGACAGACAGCTTACAGAGTATGGTTAAGATCACATCCTTGGCGTTCACCCAGGGTTGGAGTTTTCCCTTCAGATTGATACAAAAAACCTCGGGAACCGTAATAAAGAACGGCCCGCCCGCCATAGCAATCGCCACGTCCAACCCTCCAGCACCTATTCCCAACATCCCGAGTGCACCGGCAGTAGGTGTATGGGAATCGGAACCCAATAAAGTCTCTCCCGGAACGCCGAAACGCTCTAAATGAACCTGGTGGCATATCCCATTGCCCGGCTTTGAGAAATAAATCCCATAACGTGCTGCAACCGATTGGAGGAAGAGATGATCATCAGCGTTTTCGAATCCTATCTGGAGAGTATTGTGATCTACATAGGAAACTGAGAGGTTGGTTTGTATGCGATCCAGCCCGAGTGCCATGAACTGGAGGTATGCAATGGTTCCTGTTGCGTCCTGGGTGAAGGTCTGGTCTATTTGGACTCCGATCTCGTTGCTCGGTTCTATAACGCCTTCCCTTAAATGCTCGGTGAGAATCAGGTATGTAATTGTTCCTTGCATGATCAGCCTCATCTCTCTTCTATGGGTATGTACCGTCTGTTGTGATCCCCGATGTACTCTTGGGTTGGTCTGAACACACGGTTATGGCTTACCTGCTCGGTCCAATGGGCAGCCCATCCGGCTACTCGTGCCATGGCAAAAACCGTCGTGAAAAGAGACAATGGAATACCTAGCAGCTTGAAAAGGATGCCGGAATAGAAGTCGACGTTGGGATAGATGCCCTTCTCCCCTAGTTCCTTCTTAGCGACCTTTTCCAGTCTTAACGCTGTTTGGAACAGTATTCTATCCTCGGCTCCCCCTGTTCTTTTGAGGGTCTCTGAGAGTTCTCTCTGAAGGAGGATGGCACGGGGGTCCTTTACCTTGTAGACTCGATGGCCGAACCCTGGGATCTTCCCTCCTGAGTCCAGATGTTCCCTGAAATACGTATCAACGTTCTTGGGATCTCCTATCGACTGGAGCATGAGGAGAACCTCTTCATTGGCTCCCCCGTGTAATGGACCGCTAAGAGAGCCTACGGCCCCGGAAATTGCAGAGTAGATACTTGCATTGGTCGAGGCAATCACGCGGTTCGTGAGTGTAGATGGGTTCATCGTATGCTCGGCATGAAGGATCAGACATTTGTCGAAAAGCCTTGCCAACCTCTTTTTTTGGGGTTCCCCTGAGAGCATGAAGAGAAAGTTCTCCGCGTGAGTATACTTGGAGACAGGCGGCATCGGCTCCTCATTATTGCGATGTCTATCAAAGGCAGCGATGATCGTGGGAACCTTAGCTATGAGCGCAGATGATCTTATTAGGTTGTGCTTGAGGAAACTGACGTCATCTGCGTAAGGATCCTCTCCTTGGAGAAAGGCTATCGAGGATTGGAGTGCGAGCATAGGAGACATCCCCACAGGTAGATTGGTGATGGCATTAAGGACGGATCGGGGAAGGTGTCGCTGTTTCGACATGAGTGTTTTGAACTGTTTGAACTCCCTCAAGTTCGGAAGATGGCCATGGAGGAGTAGAAATGCAGTCTCTTTGAATGTACTGTGCTCTACCAGGGCCGAAATGTTGATTCCACGGTATTCGAGGAGTCCCTTCATACCATCGATGAAACATATCGCAGAGCGGGCGGCAATCAGTCCCTCCATCCCTGGTCGGTATTCTATTTGAAGTTCACCCTTGTTGGGCTTCATCTTATAAGGTTTCCCTTTCGTTTTCATAAGTATTTCCTCTAAATATATATTAAGAATCTCTATTCGATTCTATCGTGGACTGGAATACCAAATCTCTTGAGGAGGATAGACTTTTTCATACAAATACTTCTTTATGGTCGGTGTGCAGTGTGGGGATGATCTTTGCGTTTGATAGCCGTGCAATTTATCACTCATTATCCCTCTTTTAGGAGGGATTTGGATGATATTCAACGCGTCGCCATGTGGCTACGGTAACACATAACCTTCGCTATAAATAAGCGTTTTGCTGGCGTCCTCCGGTGTTCATATTTTTCCAAGGAAAGTGGGTCCTTCACGTTTCCCAGGAGTCCTAATGTGGTATGAGAGTTGACATAACATGCGGTTGCTAAAGTGATATCGTGATACCTCCATTTTTTTACAACCTCTTCGATAATCTTTCCTGGCTCCATTTTTAACTTTTACCTCATTGGCATACATCTCTCAAAGATATCCTGTTAATGTCTCTTAATTTTTTAGGTGTACAAATGCTTCAAAAGGTGTATGGGAGAACATGATGCTGATCCCTCCTGCCTTTACCTTTTTTGATACCAACCCCTAATTACGGATCTTCATGGTAATCCTGCAACTGAATCATTAGCTACCATCTAGCGTTTTATGCGCTTTTATTTGTTGCACATCTATATGGATGTCCAAGCAACCCAAAATAACCTAGGTTATCTGCAATTGCCTTCACGATGTATTCAAATTTCAAAAACATTTATCAATATTAAAATTATTGCTACTATACATAGCGTCATAAATTTCTGCGTATGTTAATACCCTGTGCCCGTCGATGACGAAGAGGAATTATGCGTGATTTGTTGGTTCGCTGTGTATAACTACAAGGAGGGATAAAAATGACCTGCTTCATGAGGCACTTAAAAGACTTGTTTGAAGATTTAGGTATAGAGCAAAACCCAGAGAATAAACGAAAAATGCAAAGAGAGCTAAGAGAAATTGTTGGCGTAGAAAGCAAGAGATGTTGGGATATCTGGAAAGGTGTGAAACCTTGGTTGTCAGATGATGAGAAAAAGAGGATATTGGATGAAAAATTGAAGGAGGCGTTTAGAATCCCACTCTCCGCCGATTAAACAGACGAAATACTAGCCATATAACTGCGCATAAATAAGGCGACATATTTTCTATAAAAAAGGTTGCAAGTAACCATAAATTTGTTGAGGACGTTTTTGAATGCTTATGAAAGCCCCTCTAACCGTTGACAATAATTCTTTGACAGTAACAAAATAGCGATTATGTGTGTAATTGAGACGTACCCATTTCCAAAGATATTCAATTGCGTTAAATTCGGGAGAATATGGAGGTAATAAATGCCCGTCTATCGAATCATTATTTTCAGATATCCAAGCTTGAACATCATCATCATTCTTATGATATTTGGCATTGTCATGAATAATTAACAACTTATGAGTGTGTCCGAGAAATAGAACACCTCCTCACGGATAGGGATTTTGTTGTAAAAAATCAGGGGGTTTCAAGGTCAAAATTGTGTTTCATAGAGAAAAATCTTGGAAAACTCGATTACTCGGACAGGCTCT
>CBDUXN010000153.1:0-8866 GCA_965371185.1 uncultured Thermoplasmata archaeon | reverse complement strand
AGCAATGTTTTCCACAACAGCGGACTGAGGCGTAAAGAAAAAAACGGAATTGAATAAATTCAAAGAGAGCATGGCTTGATATCCCTATGAATCTCTATGTTGGCGGTATTTCGACTTTGTAGGATTTATGTAATAAATGAAACTAACAATAAGAATCACCCCCATCCAATTCCAGTAGTGGGCATTCATATATTTGAACGTTAACGGAGAATTCTGGAGGGGCTCTTGACTGTTTTGCCCGCCATCTTGCGGATTATCAGCATACGAAAATAAAGTAATGTCTGGGGAGAACGGTGAGTACTTGATTAAAAGGAAGTTCGTGGAAGTTTCGAAATCGCCATTACAGTTCCCAATAACATAGACATTTCCTTTTGAATCAATATCGATTGCATAACTTACCTCTGAGTGATTACCAGGACTGTTGTATACACTTGTCCAAAGCTCATTTCCATCAGTATCGTAAGCAACAGTGGCGCTATCCCATTTTGTTTCACCACTGTAAATCCGGCCTGTTACGTAAACATTTCCCATATCACCGATGACTAAATCGTATGGATGATATCCTCCATTGTTCGGACTATTGAAAATCGCAACCCAGAGCAAATCTCCATTTTGATTGTATTTTACTGTGGCATAATCGTGTCTTGTGTCCATGGAAGACGAATTTATTACAAGACTGTAACCTGTGACATATATATTGCCCTGGGAGTCCAAAGCAATTGCTTTGGCTCCTTGACCGCTATTCCCCGTGTCGGTATATCTTGCTACCCATAGTTCGGTACCTTTTGAATCATAGGCCACTGTGGCAAAATCATAACCCCAACCGTCGCCTTGACTTTGTCCGGTCACATAAACATTTTCTGATTGGTCAACTACAATGTCATACGCCTCATCAATAAAACCAATGGGACCATTGTATCGGGCAACCCAGAGCTCCTCACCTTCTATATTGTAAGCAACCGTGGTGTAATCTTGGCTCGTCCATCCAGTTTCAGTTTTAACACCTGAGCCATAGCCAGTCACATAGATATTTCCAGAAGGACCAACATCCAAAGCAGTCCCTTCACTGAAAGTATAATCTCTCCCCTCCAACCTGGCTACCCAAAGTTCATTACCATCGGCATCATAAGCAATTGTAGTATATTCTACTGCCTTTCTGCTGCCATAACTATGTCCGGTGACAAATATGGTCCCTTTTAAATCACAGACCACATCATTTGCCTCATCCCACTTATTTCCCGGGCCATTGTATCGGGCAGTCCAGAGCTCCTTACCTTCTTTATTGTACTTTATTGTGATGTAATCACGATCGGTTCCATTTCCAAAACTCCATCCTGTGACAATAACATTCTCATTCGAATCCAAAACCATCGACCTTGGAAAATCGTGGTCATTTTCTGGGCCATTGTATCGCGCTGACCACAACATGTGCCCATTGGGATCGT
Organism: uncultured Thermoplasmata archaeon; assembly: GCA_965371185.1. Taxonomy (GTDB): domain Archaea; phylum Thermoplasmatota; class Thermoplasmata. Next base: position 7,421 of record CBDUXN010000153.1, on the reverse strand, counting down.
AACAGGCTGTTGCAAAATCATATTTTGTGCTTGCACCCCAGCTCCATCCGGTCACATAAATGTTCCCTGAAGGACCTACTGCAATATCTATTCCGCGGTCCACGGAATTTTCAGGACCGTTGTAGATTGCGATCCATTCTTCTTTATTTTGAGCATTGGCATTCGGGATTAGTACGATCAATAAGGATATTATTAAAATGTGAAATATCATTATTTTTAGTACAAAGGCTCCTTTTAAATGCATTACGATTCCTCATTTTAACTGAACTGACCGTGGTCAATCTCATTATCTTTTTCAATATATTATAATGTTTTGGCATGTTTGTCAAAATGTGGTCTTCTTAGAGGTCGGGTTCATCTTAAGAGAGGACATAATAAAACATCAGTGGCAGTGTAAGAGCACGCCTTATTGGGTGAAGAAATCGATAGAGTTGAATTTTTTGATGATTATGCATGAGCACTTATTCGTATTCCGTAAATCAGCTGAGAACGAGAAGACCAAGAAATATAAGGAAAGTATGTTTTAAACACCGAAAAACTTATACCGTAATACGGTAATTATACCTTTAGACGGTATAAATGTATATTAAAATTCCAATCCAGGATGAGGCAACGGAAAAGCTCTTTAAATATGGCTATGCGAGAGATGTTTTGCTCTTGCTTGCAAAAAATCCTTACACCGCATTTACGGTCTCAGAACTAATCGATAAACTCGATTTAAAAAGCCGTGATGCTGTGACAAAACTATTAGCTACAATGAAAGGAGCGAAGCTGATACAGTCATACAGGGTGGGAAGAAAGCGTTTTATAGAGATAAATAGGGCACTTATCGAAGTACCCGAAGACCCGATAACTCAAATTCCACAAGAAGAATATCGAGAAGTGGTTAAAAAAATCATTGATCGAGTATCGGATTTAAAAGAAGTGGAGAAGGTCATTATATTCGGTGCAGTAGCAAGAGGGACAGCCGATAGGATGAGTGACATAGATATTCTTGTTGTAGGAAAAGATGTAATGAAGTTGCAGGCAAAGGCATCGAAAATTGCATATGATTGTAGAACAGGAAAGCTCTTCAAACAGCGGTTTGAGGTGAATATCAGGGTTATAACACCTGAGGAGTTAGATGAGCCAAGAGGATTCATTAAAGATGCTATAAATGAAGGAATTATGCTTCAAGGTGATTGAATGGTCGGAGAGGGTAAGATATTGAAGATGGCATCACAAGCAGGAAGGACTTTTCAGCTTATAATGTCCCAAGATCTAGCACGAACTGAAGAAGGTGACGAGTTCGAATTCCAAATATATAAGAACGATTGGAGGATAAGCCGAGAAAAAGGAAAGAGGGCCTTAGAGTTGGCACTGGGGGTCAAGACCGAAGGCTATTACACAATATCCATAGAATTGAGCTTTTATTCTATCGAAAGGGCTTTTGAGACTTGGATTATGAAAAAGAAGAGCCTAAAGGGTTTTAGGGCTAAACATGGAGATGTTTTCGATTTGGCAGCCAAACATAAACTAGTAACTGAAAAGTGTGCAATGAGCCTTGGAACCCTCTGGAATAATTACAGGGCTTCTCAATATTATAGGCCCTATGTTCCAACAAAGAAATCTGCTGAGAGAATGATTGAATTAGCTAAAGCAGTAAATCAATTCATTGAGGGAAGATTATAACGGTCTTCTAGTTCTTAATTTTTTTTTATGGATCAGATGTGCGGCTCGGGCACCACCCTTATGGAATGTAAATTGACTGTGAGGAATGGAATAGGGGTGGACATCAACAAGAACTCGATTATGCTCACCAGGGACAGGCTCAATTTCAGCTACGAAACCATTGATAATTCCATTCCCAAGACCACTCAAAAGACCTATATCGGAGATGCAAGAAACCTAGACAAAATCAAAACAGAGAGCATAGACCTCATAGCCACTCACCCGCCATATGCCAGCATCATCCCGTATTCAAAGGAGAGGATCGAAGGGGATTTATCCAATACCCACAGCATTCAGGAATTTGCAAAAGAGATGAAAGAGGTTGCAATGGAATGTTTTAGGGTTTTGAAGCCGAACCACTTCTGCGCCATTCTGATTGGTGATACCAGGAGGAACCTGCACTATGTCCCTGTGGCTTATAGGACACTGAACTCCTTCCTTGAGGTCGGGTTCATCTTAAGAGAGGACATAATAAAACACCAGTGGAGATGCAAGTCCACGAAGTTCTGGATAGAGAAGTCCATGAAATCGAATTTTTTGATGATTATGCATGAGCATTTGTTTGTTTTTAGGAAGCCAGCTGAAAATGAGAAATTGAACAAATTTAAAGAAAGTATGGTTTGACCGAGCGAGCAGGGGGATAGAGCGTATATATTAGCATACCCCGAGTTTCTTTTGACGAATTTTTTCTTTGCGAGGGGTCCTCCAGCGGAGCGAGGTTCCAAAGAAAAAACTCTGTATGAGCATCTTTTTGTGTTTAGGAAGCCAGGGGAGGGGGAGAAGATCGATAAATTCAAAGAGAGCATGGGTCTATAAATGTCATTTCTAAACCTTGAGAAGTTCCTTGGTTTTTTCGAGGAATTCTTTGCACCAATCTATTCTCTCGTTGACCATTTCCGAACTGACGTGCTCTCGTGAATCATATAGGGTGAGATGCCTTTCTCTTCTCAAAACATCCATTTTTTCTATCAGATCCCCGTAATGTTCACTATAATGTCGTCGGAGATATTCAACCGTGCAATAATGGCTTCTTTCCTTAATACCGTCAGAGAACAATACAGCCCTTCCGAGGTTGAGCATGCTCGTATAAACCTGGACCATCGCCCATACGTATCTTTCCTGGTTATAAGACATCTCCGCCTCTGCCAGGTCGTTTACGGCCATTCCGAGGGTTTTTTCCACTATATCTATGTTCTTTGGTACGTTCTTGAGCAATCCCTTTTCAAAGCAGTCTCTAAGCCTCATTGATATCTCCTCTCATTACGACCTTATTCGCCATTATCTCCTGATAAAACGGTGCCTTATTGGCTTTAATATCGGTGTAACCCTTCCTCGTATATAGCTTTACGTTGATCTGTGTTTCGTATTTTATCTCAAGATTGGATACAGTCTTGTTTATGCCCACAGGATCGAGCTCATCCGAGACTATGATAAAATCCCAGTCGCTATCTGGCCTATCTGTGCCATTTGCCCTGCTGCCGTACAGAATTATCAAATGCGATTTGAGTTTGAATTTTTTTAGAAATTCTGTCACGAGGAGAGAGTCCAGATTAGCCAGGACTTTTAGTGGCCTGATGATGGGGGAATCTTTTAGTTTATAGAATTTCCTGTAGTTATCAGTGCGTGATTTCAATAGTTTCGTCTCGACCATTTCCTCCAAAGTCCGGTAAACTGTCATCTTGCTGATTTGCAGTTTTTCAGAGACCTCAGTAATATAGAACTCTTTGTCTAGATCTAATAAAAAGAGGCGTAGAACCTTGTAATTTCTTCCAAAAATTTTGTCCAGATTTGTATCATTCATGATACAACAATATATCATAATCGGTATATTAATGTATCGTTTATGATACAGGTTAGCAAAATCGGCCTCCTCCACAAGCTCAACATCAAAGGCAAGCAGTTTCCCCAGCTAAAACAATACATCAACAGCATGCTTAAGGATCCAAAGGATTACCTGTTCCAGTCAAAGGACGTCCTGCGCTGCTCCGAACTGGCAAATACAATAGACCTCCCGAAACCGAATATCAGATCAATAAAAGACAGCACTGCCTGCAGGATGACCGATCTAGCCCTGGAACTTGCTAGAACGAAAAAGGAGCGTCACGAAAAAGTGGAAGAATTCTTCCTGGTAAACGACTCTGCAACAGTAGCAGTGGAAGTCCCGGTATATCAGACCGAAGCTGAATCAGGGTTTAAAGAACCGCTTACAGGCCACGTAGACCTTATCCAAGTCCGAGGGAACCGCATCCACATCCTTGACTACAAACCAGATAGAGAGGGTAATGTTACAAACCAACTCCAACTCTACGCGAAATGCATCAGGAAACGGACTGGACTGTCCGATATAACATGTGCTTATTTTGATGAGAATGCGTATTATCAGTTTTTGCCTAATCTGTAATGTTATCATTATACCAAGTGGTATTATACCAAAAGGTATAAATATATGTATACTTATGGGTATAATCATGGCTGACAACCCATTCAAATACGGAGTTGTGGTAACTGGGGATGATTTCGTTGACAGAAAGGAGGAAATTGAAATACTCACCAAAGAACTTTCCAGCGGAAAGAGCATTATTTTATACTCGGAAAGGCGGCTGGGTAAAACCTCACTTCTCATAGAATTCATAACACAAAAGGCAAAGGGGATGATCCCGGTCTATATTGACTTGTATGGAATGACCACAAAGGAAGATCTTGCCAGGCAAATAGTGAATAATGTTGTCAAATCTTCATATTCCAACTTGGATAAGATCAAAAACGCAGTGAGGAATTACTTCATCAACCTTAAACCAAAAATGATTATTTCAACGGATGGAAAGATCACATTGGACCTTTCGGTAAAAAAAACCTACGATGAGGACGAACTTGTAGAGATTTTAGACTTTTCAGAAAAAGTAGCGAAGGAAAAGAAAAAAAGGATTATAATGGTATTCGATGAATTCCAGGAAATTGCATTGATCGATGGTCTGAAGATGGAGAAGCTAATGAGATCAAGATTCCAGCATCATAAAAATGTCTCTTATGTTTTTGTTGGGAGTAAGGAGCACCTTCTTCGCCAGATGTTCGAGGAAAAAACTCGCGCATTCTTCAAATTTGCACGGCCTTTATCGTTGGGTCCGATCCCTAAAGGGGAGTTTACTCCATTTATAATCCAAAAATTCAAACAGACCGGCAAAAGAATTTCAAATGACGTGATAGAAAACATTCTTGATTTTACCCATGGTCATCCATATCTCACTCAATACCTATGCCATGAGATTTGGTACCTAAATAAATCCGCAAAGGACGAAGATGTTATCGATGCTGCAATAAAGAACATCATAGCTCAGCAATCAATTGCCTTTGAACATATCTGGGATGAACTTAAAAGCAGGAATCAAAGAGCACTACTTGTAGGGATTGCTCATGAAGGACTTCATAATTATTCCCCGGATTTTATTGAGAAATACACTCTAAAATCGCAGTCTCACGTTGAGAAATCATTGCAGATGCTTAAAAATAAGGGGATCCTCAATGACAATGGACAAATAATAGATATATTTTTCAAAGAATGGGTCATTATGAAGACAAGACGCTGATGAGATGATATGGTTGTAAAGTAAGTTACATTCTGTTATTTCTATTTGACATATTTTCTTTTAGATTTTTATTATAAAGAGGGCTCCGCCCTTTTAATACCATTTTGAGCATCTTCTCAAAAACATCACACTCCCCATACTCCTATAAATTATCGTTTGTTGGTTCACATTTACTTAGATAATTTATGTAAGAGGATCATCGAAAATATTCACCTCTTTAGATAAATGAGCCTTGTAATCAGAATACTCCTCCCCTCCAAAATCCTTCCATTTTTGGAAGCCGCCTAAACCCATAATCCCCCCTTTCCTCGGGCCGCCAAACCACACCAATCCACCGCAAACCGAACAAAAACCCAAAATACACCCCCAGCTCCACCCCCTGGCACCCTACGGAATCCGAGCGCCAACACCCAGAAACCGTAAACCAGATCCGAGGAAAATAATCCATAGAATGGACCTCGACCAATGGTGTGAAGCCGAAGAAATAAGATCCTTAGGATCTAGTCCACTATCAACTTCTTCAAATCTTCGAGATCCCAATGGTAGATTCCCTCCGATTTCATCCGCTTGAGACAGTTTTTGGTAAAACCTTTTTTGGAAACCACAAGGAAAGCCTCCTTTCGCGATTCGGCCCTCCACTGAACCAGTTTTGATTTTCGCTTCAGCTCCTCAACAATATTCCACCCAACCTGCTTGTTTGCCCATTTTACTTCGATGAATAGAATCTTAGAACTTTTTTCATCCACCGCAATTATATCGATCTCCTCTCCCCTACGGTCCCACCACCGCCCCAGCTCAGTTGGTGAGAAGAATGGTTTTTTCTTAATCAGTATCTCTTTTACAACATCCTCCATTTTGAGGCCCGAAAAGGCCGGTAATTGCCTTTTGGTTTCGTCCCAAACCGCCTTGGGATCGATTTCGATAAATGAAGCATTTGAGTGTATATGTCTGAACCAGAAATCAAAAAAATTATCCTTGATATGATATCGAACAAATCTTTTCTTTGTTGTGGTAGCGGGGCGTTCTGCTTTTACCATATCATACTCATCTGAAAGTTCTCCGAGATATTTTGATACAGTGGCAATATTCATCCCCGCATGGTCTGCAATCTCCTTGGGTGTTGATTTGCCTTTACTCATGCTTTCAAGCACTGAAAAATATCCCTTGTGCTGCGAGCCGAACTCCAAAGACAATATATTGACGCCTTCTTCTCTGAGGTAAGATGTGGGACCAAAAAATAGATTCCAAATATTATTCTCCTTGGCAACAACCTCTACAAGATATCGCGGCACACCTCCAAATACTGTATATACCTGCATACATTCCTCAAAGGTCAAATCTTGTTCCATGAGAAACTGGGTCGTTGCAAAAACATCAAAGGGATCGAGCTTCATCATACCCGAGGCTCTGCCGAAAAGCGGTTGCTTTCCATCCCGGAATATCTTTTTGATCATGCCTACATAGGACCCGATGGCAATAAAAAATAAACCTGGTTTAGAGCCGATTTCATCCCATATCTTTTGCATTTTTGAAAATAGGTGGGGGTTTACGACACCCAGATTCTGAAATTCATCAAACACCAGTGTAAGTCTTTCGGCTAGAGCAATATCAAATAAGGTCTCCCATGAGTCCAGGCGAGGTTTGTATCCAATTATTTTTCCAAAGACCCTTTCACAATCCTTGAGGATCAACTCCTCGTTTTTTGGTTCAATGAATAGATAAGCGCCTTTAACATCCCTTAAAAATTCCTTCACAAGCGTTGTTTTACCCACTCTCCTTCTCCCATAAATCACCAACAATTGACTTCCCTTGGATGTTGCTTTATGATGGTTTTGAAGAGCTTTAAGCTCTGCGGCCCTGTCAAAGAACATATTTACCAAACAGTAATTTACTAGATAGTAAATAAACTTTTCCATCTAACTATTATATTATTTAAGGAGAACCTTAAAAAAAACATTTAATATAAATAACTAGTAACCAAGCTACAAATATCTTTTTGCACAAAGGGTTTCACCCCTTTAACCCCGTAAATTTTAGTAACTAAAAATCTACTTTTTACAAAGGACCTAGGTCCTTTTAACTTCCTCACGCAAGAATTCTACAGCTTTTAAGCTGTAGATGAATTGC
>CBDUXN010000152.1:0-8913 GCA_965371185.1 uncultured Thermoplasmata archaeon | reverse complement strand
ACTCTACCGATTGCTACATCATGACTTGAACTTGTGTAAGTATAGTTGTCTATCACTGTTTCACCATCCACATATAGGAGATTAACGGTATCGCCTTCGCTGTTAAGACTGAGATTCTCGTATATAACCCAGAGCTCGCCGCCATCGATGGTAGTATTCATTGGTATCTGGTAAGGCTCTCCACCAAAGTTCACAGCATCGTCTAACCAACATCCATCGAGTTTCACAGGAGTTGTTCCGATGTTATATAGTTCGATCCATTCGATAAAATAATCGTCTTTTGGTGAAGGAAGGAACTCGTTTACCACGATATTTGAAAGATTTTCCAAAGAATCCACAGTGTATTGATTTGGTAAGCCGGGTGTAGGCAGGAGATAATCATTCCAGTTCTCAGCCCCATCTGGAAATCTTCCGCAGGCGACATCATCACTGCAGGTTGTGTAGGTGTATATGTCCACTATCGAATCCGTTTCGTCCGTAAGGGTAACATTATCCCCGTAATTGTTTAGAGCGATTTTTGTCGCATTTCTGAAAAATAGCAAGAAATCTTTTGGTTCGATTACTGTTCCAAAAGGTATCGAATAAGAGGGTGAGCCAATGCCCGTTGTATCATCGATTTTCCACAATCCAAGGTTCACCAAAGTGCTTCCTGGGTTATAGAGCTCGATCCACTCGTCATTGTAATCTGCCTTTCCATCATCATCCCAGTCGCTACCTGGGTAGGCTAGAAACTCGTTTATGACCACGGCCATATCCCTATCATCGAATGCAAATGAAAAGTATGATAAAGGTGCATCCAATGGACAAGACATGTTTTGAAGGTTGTCATCAGAGCAGTTTATATAATAAAACACAGTCGTCCCACTGGGATTGGCTAATATCTGTGATGTAAAATTCCCATCATCAGCGATTGTGTCGGGATATACACCGTCATCCTTCATTTCAATATCTGAGAAATCACCACCATTTATGGAATAACTGAGATTTACAAAATTGATCCCATAATCATCCGATATGTTGGCGATTATGGTAACATTATTTGAGGGTCTTGGATTCAATGGAGAATGGAAAACAAGGGCAATTTGGGGAGGTTCGTCATAATTTCGTTTTCCAGGTGTGGGGGATTCGAATGTAACCCATGAACTTGCACCATCAGTTTCCCGCCCCTCTGATACATCTGGATCTGGATTAGAATAGTCATACCAATCAATCTCAGTCGTGCCGTCTGTATCAAGAAATCTTACAGTATCATCGCCATTGTTCAGATTTAGATGGTCATTATCACTTCCGTAAATGACAAGAAAGCCCTTAGGTGGGATTTCCCCTGGTTTTAGTATTTCGGTTGCTGAAACACTGTCCCCCACATAACATCCCGTGACATTGATGACTGAATCTGTTGGGTTATACAGTTCTATCCATTCGTCATCATAAGCATCATAGATGTCATCTCCGTCCCAATCACTGTTCGGTCTGGCCAGAAACTCGTTTATTACTATATCTGAAACACTTCCTTCTGTTACAAAAACTGCAATTGGCATCAAGGTTAGGACGCTAAGAATCAAGGATGAGCACAGAAAAACCGCTTTTATCCTCATAGTCTACCCCCGTAATGAACCCTATATTATTTCAACAATAAAATAGAGTATGGCGGGAGGTATTTAAAACTGTTACTGTTCATGCATAAGTGAATTCATGGCTATGGATAACCGATAGGGTTGAGAAATTGGGCCTAACTCACAGAAGAAAGGGAAATTGTTCTAGTCCACATTATCATCAGATGTTTCTTCGATCTTTTTTTTCGGCTTCATCGGTACGTATTTCCTCTTACAGTTCCTCTTCTTCAAGCTCTTCCTCAGCTTCTTCCTCCTCTTCTTCCAGATCCTCCTCAGGCTCTTCTTCCTCTATTTCCTCTTCTTCATCTTCGATTTCTTCCTCCTCCTCTTCTTCGAATTCTTCAGAGGGTCTCCCCTTCATCTTTTTTATCAATAAAAACATTATAATTATTAACAAGGCAATCAATGCTATCAACACAAGGATCGTCAAATCCTGCTGTTCTGGGGGATTATCTACTTTTATGTCCATGCTGATCTCTTCGGAATAGTTTTCACCGTCGTATGATCTTATGTAAATCGTGTGCTTCCCGTTGGATAACTTCGTTGTGTCCAGTTTGTAGTCCCAATTGGTTGTTCCATTTACATCGATCCAATCTCCATCCTCACCGATCTTTATTTGAACCAGTTCTACTGTGCCGTCATTATCCAGGGCAGTGCCGTTGATATCAAATATACCAGATATCGGTTTTCCAGGTATTGCGGTGGTTAATGCGCAGGTGGGAGGTTGATTCACTACCACAGGGGGCGGTGAAGGTGTTGCATTCACCTCGTAAGAGGAGGGTCCGTCGCCTTTACCATTAACAGCGGTGATAAAATAGAAATATGTAACATTGTTTTCTACGTCAGTATCGTTGTAATGGAACACAACCTCCAGTTCGTCTAGGAAGGTCTCATTCCCAGTTGCATTGCCACGATAGATCTTGTAATTTGTGATTGTAGATCCCCCGTCTATAAAAGGAGGTCCCCAGGTTAAGTTAATATAGGAATCTCCAGCCATGGCGTTCAAGTCAGTAGGTGCCTCTGGAACTGAAACGGGAGTTGCATTCACCTCCTCAGACGGTGCCCCTTCTCCGATAGTATTTACAGCTCTGACCTTATAGTAGTAAGTAAAGCCAGGGGTTACTGTTGTATCGTTGTAGAACAGAGCACTTACAAACACCTCATGTAATATCTCACCACCCGATATTGTGCCTCTATATATCCGATAATTAGTTACAGGAAGACCTCCATCTGAGGCGGGAGCACTCCAGGTAATCTCTATATAAGAATCGCCTGCTGTTGCAATCAAGCCTATCGGCGCGGACGGGACTGTACCGGCTGTAACACCTGCTTCGTTGGACAATGGTCCTTCTCCAACGCTGTTATTAGCACTCACCTTGTAGTGATAAGTAATCCCGTTGGTTACGCTCGTATCATTGTAGTGAGTAACATTCCCAATCTGTGCAAGAGGAGTCTCTCCTCCTGATGTTCCCCCCCTATAAATTGTATAGTTGATTATTGGAGAGCCGCCATTAGAGGATGGAGCATCCCAGGTTAGATTTACATAAGAAACTCCAGAGACTGCTGTTAAGTTCGAAGGTGCAGACGGCAGGGTCATAGGAGTAGCGTTCACCTCATTGGGCAATGGCCCCTCTCCAAGGCTATTATTGGCGCTCACCTTGTAGTAATAAGTAACCCCGTTGATTACCGAAGTGTCGTTGTAAAACAGTACATTTTCGATCACAGTGAAGAATTCCTCTCCACCTGATATGTTGCCTCTGTAGATTGTGTAATTCGTGATTGGGGAACCCCCATCTGAAGATGGGACGCTCCAGGTCAGATAGATATAGGAATCACCAACTGTCGCTGCCAGACTTATTGGTGCTGATGGCACTGTCACAGGTGTAGCATTCACTTCGCTGGACGCGGGTCCTTCCCCGAATAGGTTAACTGCACTCACTTTGTAGTAATAGGTAACGCCGTTACCTACGGTCGTATCATTGTAGTATGTGACATTCTCGATCTCTGCAAAGGATGTCCCGTTTCTATAGATCGTGTAATTGATGATTGGAAAACCGCCATCAAAGGTTGGAGCATTCCAAGTCAAATTTACATAAGAATCTCCGGCAATTGCTGTTAGGCCTGATGGCGCATCAGGCACAGTAAGAAGCGTTACGATCAATCCATTAGACTCTGGACCCTCTCCAACGCTGTTAACAGCACTGACAAGGTAGTAATAGGTCTCTCCCTTAGTTACGCCCGTATCGTTGTAGTATGTGATGTTTCCTATCTGTGTGAGAAATTCCTTGAAACCAATTATTGTGCTCCTGTATACACTATAATTGATTATGGGAGAGCCTCCGTCCGAAGCAGGCGCATTCCACGTTAGATTTATATAAGCATCTCCAGTTGTTGCCCCTAAGCCTGTTGGTGCATCTGGTACCGATAGAGGCGTTGCATTCACTTCATTGGAAAATGGTCCTTCTCCAATGATGTTGACGGCACTTACTTGGTAGTAGTAGGTAACGCCGTTGGTTACGCTGGTATCATTGTAGTGCGTGAAGTTTCCAATCTCTATGAGAAATGTCTCTCCACCTGGTGTTTCATTTCTGTATATTGTGTAGTTAATTATTGGAAGGCCTCCGTCTGAGGCAGGGGCATCCCAGGTTATGTTTACATAAGAATCTCCAGTTGTTGGGATTAGATTTATCGGTGCGGATGGAGGAGTATTACTTGGATTCCAAGGATTCTTCAATGGATAATAATCCGTACTATCTGCATCGATGTCGTATTGGTTATCACATATGCCATCAGGTGAACCTGTTGTCTGAGGTGTGGTTGAGCCACTATATAGATCTGGGCATCCAGGACTAAAATCTGACCAGTAATTACCGCCCGAGGGATAACCATTATCCCACTGATTTCCGTTATTCGTATCGTCATAGCCTACATTGTTTATCATGTTGTTGTGATAAATATAATTGTTCGAGGATGAAAGAATGAGACTAATACCAACACCGTCATTCGAAAAGAGCGTGTTTTTGGTGATATTGTTCCATCTACACGAATTGAGAACGATGCCATAAAAGTTATTCGAAATGGTATTTCCAGTAAGATTGTTCCCGTTAGAACTTATTAGACGAATGCCATACGATGTCTGATTATAGACGGTATTGTCATATATGTTGGTACCGTTAGTATCTTCAAGCCAGATACCATCCCAATTGTTTGAAACATAGTTGCCTGTGACGGTGTTGTTCGACGATAGGTAAAGATAGATACCCTTCTCACCGTTCGATGAAACGTTGTTGTCTGTGATTGTGATGTTTGAAGATGAAATAACATAGATGCCAACCCATGTATTCGAAATATAGTTGTTAATTATACTACAGTTTTGGACATCATCGAGTTTTATACCACAATCATAATCTGGCCATCCCGTATTACCACTGTTATTCATCATAAATCCAGAAATGTTTACCCAACTTGCATTTACATATACAACATCTCCGCTCCCACCACCATCAATTATAGTTGTATTTCTATCCTCCCCAGTTAGATTGATGGTCCTATTCACTATCACATTCTCAAAATAGGTTCCATTGAACACAAAGACGGTATCCCCTTCTGTGGCATTATCTATTCCTTTCTGAATTGTGTCATACGGATCGAGCATGCTCCCATCCATGGTTGGGCTTCCAGCGTTGTCATCGTCCACGTATATCGTTGCTCCAGCAGCTCTCGCCACTTCAGGGTTGAAAGTGATGAATCCCAAGAAACCAGAGATCACCAACAAGCTTACGATTCCAGCAGTTTTTAAGTTATTTTTCATAATCATTCCTCCACTCTTTCGGATTAATCTCCACATTAAATATCATCTTTTATAACTTTCGGTTGGCTATTAAAAATCTCACGCCCACTTGGCAAGGCCGCCTATCCTCTCACCTTTTCTTATTCCCAACCTGAACATGGCTACACCCAAAGGGAAAAGGATCAGGGCAAAGATAACCAATATGCCCATGATGGGAAGGGCGTTAGCTACGCTTCCTCCCCCAAGCAGATCCCTAATGCCTGAGATAGCCCAGGTTTGAGGCAAAGCAATTGCCACATAATAGAGAGGCGGGAAGTGAACCAGAAACGCCTCGAATGGAAACACAACACCTGAGACCAGTAGAGTAAGAGTGGAAATCACGTAGCCTATGGGCTCTATCTCCCCTTTTGCATCGATCAGTAGGAACATGCTTGCAGAGATTAAACCAAGGCCTGAGAGGCTTATGATCAAGAGAAACATCATAGGAATTATCAGAATAGCCTCGGGATGGAGGACGATATTGGCGTTGAATACAAAGACCCCGATTGCAAAGTACAATATCGCATTTATCGATGCATAAACATAAGTCCAAACTAAAGAAGCTAGAAAAAAGGTTTTAAGGCGGGACGGCGAAGTGAGATAAAACTCAAGTTGGTTGGACCAGTACAACTCATGAAGAGAGTCCAGGTACAATGATAATGTTGTTAATACAAACTGGTTAATAACAATACCTATCAATACGAAGGAGAACCAATCATCGGTGAATTCAACATTTGTCAATTTTGTCATAAAATACCATATCGCTATGGCCACTATCATTGAAATAAATGTGAATACAAAGCTTATTTTGAATCTATACCACAACCTTGCATTCTTTGCCATGTAGCTTCCGATAACATGCAAGGTTTCTTTGAAGCTGAGATTGTGCTTCACCTTTGTTTTCTTTCGTTTAGCAGCTGACATTTTTTTACTTAGCCTCCATTTATACGATCATTACCTTGTATTACTAGTTTCAGTCCTCCTCATCCAACTCAGTTCTCAGCTTTATTAGCTCTGCAATTGCGGGGTCCATGTGCTTAGCGGCCTTTTTATCCTCCTTCGCTTTCTTTCTCCATTTTGGCTTCATCTCCTCTATAACTTCCTTCTCTATCTGCTGGTGCTCACCATCTGCGATATCGAGTTTGTCCCTGATCTCCCTAAGTACCACCTCTTTCTCAGCCGTCAATATTCCATAATCCCCATAACCCTCGATCAAAGCGTTCTTGTAGGCCTTATATCTGTCAGAAATCTGCGCTTTATCGGAATCGATCCTTTCCATCATCTCCATGAAAATATCGTTTAAAGATGCATCCTTTGTTTCCATGCTCTCTACTTCGGTGTATACCAAACAAACCTCCAGAATCTCCTGCAAATGCTCTTCCACATCTCCATGAATTTCTAGCTGGTATTGTCCCTCTCCTTCCGTACCACGAACGCTTTTGGGAAAAACGGATCTAACGAAATCCAGGGTGGAGATGTCATCTACGAGTCTATCTGAGAGGTTCAGAACGTTGATCAGGATGTAACCGCCTTCTCTTCTCCTCTTGATGACCTCGGTGCTGTCAAACATCACAACGCAGCCTTTAAGCAGGATGGCGATCCTATCACATATCATCTCAGCTTCCCAAAGGTTATGCGTGGCCAACACCACGGTTTTTCCGTTGCCTGCCAGTTCATCACGAATGAATTCCCTTATGAAGTTAGCAGAGTAAGGATCTACGTTGGCTGTAGGTTCATCTAACAGGTAAATAGGTCTGTCAGAGAGAAGGCAAAGTGCAAGTCCCATCTTCTGCCTCATTCCAGCCGATAAATTCTCTGGGTATTCGTTGATTTTGTCCGCCAATCTCACAACTTCCAATGCCTCTCTGATTTTGGATTTGATATCTTTCCAACCCAAGCCCTGCACTATCCCCCAATATTTCAGATTGTTGTACACCGAAAGTTTATAGTCGAACATTATCCATCCACCACTCCGAAGCAAGTTGACGGAAGTTCTCACGTTTTTTCGGTGTTTGACGACATCGTAATAATTAACAGTGGCGCGTCCTTCATCAGGTAATAACAGACCTGCCAAAATTTTTATCAAAGTTGTCTTTCCCGCCCCGTTTGGCCCCAATATCCCTACGATCTCACCTTTTTGCACATCCATGCACACTTTGTACAGCGCGGTCATATCCGTCATTTTCTTTCTCTTAAAGGTTTTGGCCAAGGCATCGCGCCAATTTCGTGCCTCCCTTTTGATCGGGTACTTTTTCACGACATTTTCGACCTCTATCATAGCTTCACTCCATATTCAAGTGGATTGTTAGACAAATTAACGCTTGCCAATATAACAAAACAGAATCCATTTCGTGTCAGTCCCATCATCCCTTTAATTGATGTTGAATATCCAAGGCTCAAGTTCTCTTTTGATCGGCCTTACCATCTGTTTTTACCAGCATCTCGCTCATTTTTAAGAAAGCCTTCTCCACGTTCTCTCCTGTCTTTGCGCTTGTGAGCATATGCGGGATATTGTATTTCTCTGCCGCATCAGAAATATCGTCAGAAGTTATTGCTGCTCGCTCGAGGAGATCGCTCTTGTTGATAAGAAGAAGAATGGGTACCTTGCCCACGTTGTTGAAGAGGGATAGAATCCAGCCGTGTATGCTCGCCAGGGTTTCTTTTCTTGTGAAATCAGCCACAACCATGGCACCGTTTGCTCCCCTGTAATAGCTCGTTTGAAGCCTCTTAAACTCTCTCTGACCCAATATGTCCCATACCATGAGGGTGATGTTCACAATTTCGTTCTTTTCAGGGATTCGAATATCCACCTCTTTCATGGTGACCTTTGTGCCCAATGTAACGATGTACTTGTCGTCGAATTTGTCCTGAACATATCTTTTGATCAGACTGGTTTTTCCTACAGCGGCGTCTCCAAGCAAACATATCTTTCGTCTGAAGAATTTCTTTTCGGTCATCGAAAGCCCATCTTCGCTCTCAACCCACGAGTTCTTTGAATCTTACCTCGTTCCGGATATTGTCGAGATGTCTGTCGATTCTCGCATGGTTCAGACATTTGTCTTTGTCAAGTTGCAAGGCCTTTTCCAGACTTGATAGCGCCTCATAAATCTTTTTTTGCTTAGAAGCCACGCATGCCTTGTTATACCAGGCTTGTGCATTGTTCGGGTCTATCTCCAGGGTTTTATTAAAAATCTTTATCGCGCCCTCAAAATCTTCGAGCCTGAAAAGGGCATCACCTCTATTGTTCAGAGCTATTGTATTGTTAGGATCGATTTCCAACGCTTTATCAGCGCAAATAATTGCCTCCCGGTTCTTGTTCAAATGAAGCAATGCAGCGCCCTTATTGACCCAGGCCTCCAAATCCTGTGGGTTCTCGCTCAAGCTTTTATCAAAATTCTCTATGGCCTCCTCGTACCTGCCTTTTTCTGCCAAGGAGGTACCCTCCACTGTATAGTCCGTCTCTTCCATTTG
>CBDUXN010000151.1:0-9145 GCA_965371185.1 uncultured Thermoplasmata archaeon | reverse complement strand
AAGGCCGTGGATTCCACCGCAAAAGAACTAATGAAGAAGCATAAATATTACAGGCTGGCGTTTAGGTCCATATCCACTTTAATAGCATATCTTGATTCGAACATAGCGTTTAGATTTCTACAGCCTTTTGCAGGCAGAAGAAAGAGGGACAAGGCTGTGTCCATGTTCATCATCGAGAAGGGAATGCATTCCGAGACAGATATCCAGATGTTGGGTTCTATAATGGACGGAGCAGTAGAATTCAAGTTGGAGCAGTTACAAACTTTCCTCTGCGTGAGGGGCATCGGAGATGTGCAGTCAAGGGCATGGATAAGATACACGCACAGCAAGAAGGGCGTCAGCATCGGTTCATTTGCATTGGGTCATATCAGATAAAAATACAAAATATCACGAGAAAAACGCTTTTGATGTGTTTTTTTATATATTTAGCTATTGGGAGAATATTAATTACGCGTAACCTCCGGGCTCCCCCCCTTTCTTCTGTGCCTTGATATTGACTTTTGGCAGAGGTATCGGGGGCGGCAATCTGATGTCTCTAGCCAGTATCATTGCCTCCGGTATGCAATTGTTCATGATCGTCGTTTGGATCTCGCTCGCCACTTCGTTCGGCATGTTGCTCTTTTTGATCCACTGCCTTGCCAAAGCTGCGGCATCGCCTTCATAAACCAAAGTGCCTTCGATCCTGATTATGCCTAGACCAGAGTAATTTGCTGTGAATCTGAAATCAATATTAGCTTCCTTGTCATTGATCTCAGTGACAAGGGTAACGCTGCTGTTGTGGTCGATGCGTATATTTAGATGTCTCTCTCCTGATTTTGAGAACCTTCTAGCGTCTAAAGATGTCAGTTCAAATTTTTTTATTGGCAAATAATCATCCTCTATCTGCGTATTTAAGCGATAACTACATTGGTATGATAGTATTTAATTGTTTTAGGTAGTTAACATATAACCTGTTTGCAAGTCTTTCCCTAAAAATCAAAGGATTTATCAATTTGTTATCATATTTGTATTCAATTCGGATAATACATAAATTAATAATGCCTAATATCTATATAAATCAGGTTAAATCTAAATAATTGTATAAAAAAGTATATACCTATTGACTGATACCTCTTGGGGGATTATCATGGAATCGAGAAAAGTCCAACTTACAGGGGGTTCAACATATATTGTGTCCCTTCCAAAATCATGGATAAAGGAGATGGGGATCGAGGCTGGGGATCCATTATGGATAAGTATCAGGCAGGACAGCACACTTCTTCTGAGTCCAAAAATGAAAGGAGATAAGGTGACAAGAAAGAGGGTTTTAGACATCGAGGATGAAGACAACGATCATCTTATTAGAAAGCTCATAGGCATGTATATAGCAGGCTACAATACAATTGAGATCAAGTCAAAAACCAAGTTACAACCGGAAATTAGCAGGGCTATAAGAGATTTCACAAAGATGGTCGTAGGTCCTGAGATCATTGCTGAAGATGAAAAATCTGTCGTGCTTCAAGACCTCATAAATCCAAGTGAATTTTCCCAGAAAAAGGGGCTCAGAAGGATGTACCTTCTAGTAAAATCCATGCAGGGGGATGCCATAACTGCCTTGAGAGATAGGGAAAAAAACCTTGCAAAGGACGTCATTCTTCGCGATGGTGATGTTGATAGACTCGATTGGATGATAGCAAAGCAGTACAATCTGATTTTAAACGATGCTGAGATCGCAAAAAGCATCGGCGTGAGAAGCGAAAAAAGCCTGAATTTTATGCTGATATCCAGGATAATTGAGAGGATCGGAGACCATGCCACAAAGATAGCTGAAAGCATATTACACCTTGACGGCATGAAAATCGACGAGAAGATCATTAAGGAGATCGCCATCGACAGTGAAATCTCTCTGCAGATTTTCGATAAATCCATGAACGCCTTCTTCTCAGAGAACCTGGATGAGGCCAATGAGGCCATAGATCTGCGGGATAAACTGGACAGAATGAGCGATTCTCTCATGAAAAAAATCAGGGAGCAGGAAAGCGATGTCGTTGTATCTTTGTCATCCATAATCGAGAGTGTCAGGAGAACAGGATTATATGCAACCGACATATCCGAAATAGCTATTAACTATATTTTCTCTTTGAGATGATGTTGGGATGATACTAAGAGAAGGTAATAAAAGAAGGGGGTGGAACCATTAGAATCGCACATTTATCTGATCTGCACATAGCAAACACTGACAAATTCAAGGAGAAGATATTTGAGAAAGGGCTGAGAGCAGTCAATTCTCTTGAATCCAAGCCTGACCTGATATTCATAAGCGGGGACTTAACCCAAGAAGGAATTCTGCCTGAGTACGAGCTTGCAAAGGAGCGAATCAGTGGTTTTGATAGTGCTACCATGCTGGTTCCGGGCAATCATGACGCTAGGCATCTAGGCTATCATCTGTTCGAGGAATTCTTTGGCAGATTGGAGTTCTACAAGGAAGTAGAGGAGGTGGGAGTGGTGGGTTTGGACTCCACAGAGCCGGACAGGGATGAGGGCCATATCGGCAGAGATAAATACCAATGGGTGGAGGAAAGCCTAAAGCGCTCAAAGGATTTTGCGATAATAGGATTCCATCATCACCTTGTTCCAGTTCCAAATTCAGGAAGGGAGCAGAACATACTCAATGACGCTGGGGGTGTGCTTGATCTCGTGCTAAGAAACGACGTTGAATTGATATTGATGGGGCATAGGCATGTTCCTTACGCGGTCAGGGTTCACAATACATTGATTGTCAATGCAGGCACTTTTTCCTCGGCCAGGACCAGGGCACATCTCGGTAACAATTTCAATCTCATCGATGTTCAAGAAGATGCTATAAAGGTGACATCGTACGATATAGAAAAAGGGAAAGAGAAGGTTATGGTGGAGTTCGACAGGGCAAATGATATTTACATCAACAGATATTATCCCAGATGATCGTATCCGAGATATACGCAACTGGGCATTTCTATTCAAGACGAAAAAGCACTAAAAATCGTCGATATCATCAGAAGTTGAACTAGAGGACTCTTCCACTTCAGCCATCTCATCAGCCTCAGGCACCAGATGTGAAGGCACTTCGTACATTCCTTTTGCAGATTCCTGCAATATTTTGCCGAGTTCCATGGTCTCCCTTTCTAGCAGTCTCGATTCCTTCTCAGACAACGTTTTCGGATCGATCGGGAGAAGTAGGCACGATTTTCTGTCCTTCAACCTCTCCTTGATGGAAGCGATGAAACCTACATACATTATCAGCTCATCTCCTCCGAGAATGTACTCAAGTCCGTCCAGTAGCACGACCTTGTTATCCCCTGCCATCAGGAAGTCCTCGATGGTCTCCACGATCCTGTTGAAATTCGACGAGAATATGTATTTCTCGCCTTCTCCAGCCTCATCACCTAATGCTAACAGCCCCACCATTTTGGTCTCCTCATCATCACCTTCAGAGTCTTTCTTTCCTCTCAATGTAAGTTTAATGATCCAGGCTTTTCCAAGGTTGTACTGCTGCATTAACGCCTCAGGTTGTTTGGTAGTTATACACATGCCGTCAAACCCTGCTTGCAGCAGCCCTGAAAACACTTCGTACGATTTTTCCGGACCGTTGGATTTGATGGTAAAGGCACCTCCTCCACCCGTGGTTAGAAATTCGATTGCCTTATCCACCTCGACATCGTATTCTATTTCCTCCTCTTCATGCTCCTTTCTTTTCATCATCACAAATGCAAGTATCACAGATGTTACTATTGCAAATATTGCAAGGATAAGCCACCAGTTCGTTTCCCAGAATGAAGGCTCATGTCCTTGGATGTCCAATACCAGGTCAATGGCTGACGACTCGATGGTCACATAGCCATCTGTGGCAGAGAAAATAACATCTTTTAGGATGCCATCGTCCTCTGGTGGTGTCCAGGTGGCAACATGCGTCACCGGATTGATGTAGATTTCAGCCTTGTTACATGAGAAGGTAAGGTCATCACCGTCCATGTCGTAGAAGAAATCGTCAAGGTCGATGGACCAGGTTTCTCCAGGCTTAATTTGGAAATTGCTCAACAGCCCAACGTAAGTTGGAGGATTGTTCTCGGCTGTGACATTTACATAAATCCCTCCAGAAACCGAACTCTCACCGTCGATGACTGTCACCGTGATGATCTCGTTGATTTCGTACTGGTATTGGAAATACAGGTTAAAGGAATAGATGATCACATGAGGACTGTCAACGTTTATGATCAGGTCGGTAATCGGTGTATCGATGTCGTGAATATAACCTATAAGGTTCAAAGTCCATATCTCGTTAAGCGTCTTGTTAAATGAGGGGAATGGCGACAGCACAGGGGGATCATTGACAGGCCTGATCGTGACCTCTATCGTATCCTCGACAAATGCTATCCCCTGGACTCCCCTGATGGTGATGGTTTCTGTGCCGCTCCAATTTCCAGATGATGATAAGCTCAGCCAGCCGTTATCAATGGTGATGTTTATTTTATCGTTTCCAAAGAACTGATAATCAGCTGTATTCTGGAAGTAATCGTTTAGATATAGTGCATGAAGTAGAACAGAATCTTCGTCCAAGAATATATTGGGCAGGCTCCTGACGAGCTCAGGTATGGATTCGTTGGTGATATGTATTAGCATACCTGTGGAATTTACGTTCAACCCGTCTGATATGAAGACCGTTACAACAACATCTTCACCTATCATATCAACAGGAAAATCGATCTCAAGCAGCATATTGTCAACTGCATTTGGATTTGTATAGATCGAGTTGGTCCAAATGTGCAGGTCTGCCTGGGGATTATCGATATCGCTTACATAGGGTTTGAAAGAAAACAGGTAAACCTCACCGCCTTTGACAACCAGCTCAGGTATTATGGAGAAGGATGGCGGAATATTGGACGAAGCTGTAACCTCAATCGTAACGCTGTTTTCTAGGGAACCGTCACTGACTATGATCACAACATTTTCAGTGATGGCCTCATCGTAAAGGAAAGTAAGTTCATGCCCTAGGACATTTATGTATAGGCTGTTCGTGGAAATTGTAAGATCGCTAAATGGGTCGTCCACATCGCTGATAAATGGTTGAATGCCCAGTACCTTTGATTCGTTTATCTTGCATACCTGATTTGGCAGACCAAAAATTACCGGTGCGTCGTTTACAGGATTGACGGTTACAGCGATCGTGCCCTCAACAATGGCTCCCTGGGCATCCTCTGCCCTGAATGTTATCTGCTCCTGGCCGTACCAATCATCAACTGCGGAGAAGCCTACTGCATTGTCATTTTTTATTGTAACAAAAATGAACTCATCGCCGTGATGCATATACTGGAGGTAGAACGAAAAGTTGAGGCTCCCGCCCTCAGGATCGGTAAAGTAATCATCCAAGTCAAATGCCCCGGTAACATTCGTATCTTCATCGAAATTAACGCTGGGCAGGGGATTTAAAAGCTGCGGTGGACTGTTGTCGGAAATCTCAACCTGCATTGTGGCGTAGCTTGTGAACTGGTCATCAGATACCATGACCACTATGATGAACGTGTCGCCTACCCTGATCTGAGGATAATGGAACGTCAAATTCAGACCTGTTACAGAGAGGTATCCGCTTCCCTGGTCTTCGGAAGGCTCAGAGGTGGTAATGACAAGCTGCCCTTCTGGAGTATCTTCATCGAAAACATAAGGTAAAAGGTCGATCACATAAGGCTCATCATATTTCACCATCACATGGGGTAAGTCCCCGATCACAGGTGCATTGTTTATTGGGCAGAATATTACGATGATATCCTGCCGATCCTCTAGCCCGTCGGAATCGGTGAGTATCAGTGTAATTCCGGATTCCACATTTTCAGTTTGCTCCGGCAAGAACTCGACAATCGGCACGATGACGACTTCGTCCAGTCCAATGTCGATGGAAACCTTCATTACCGAGGTATTTACACCTTCCACGCTCCAGGTTAGAAGAGCATTTGAATCCTCGACATCGTTTTCGAATCCAGTTAGTATAACGGTTATTGGCTGGTCCTCCAATGCCTCAAAATACGATTGAGGAATCTGAGGTGAGATATAAGGCGCATCATTTACCGATACAATAACTATCTGGATGGGTTGAGACGTTGAAGAACCATCACTGTCAGTTAGAATCAGGGTAGCATCATCTGTTCCGTAGGCATTTGATAGTGGATCGATGTAAAGCGTGTTTGTCAAAGTATCGAGGTACCAAGAATATAGGGTGTTATCTACATCATCCAGCCACCATCTCAATTGTCCTTGCGAGTCCTCGATATCGCTTCCATATGTCAATAAGTTGATCGAGGTGTTTTTATCCTCATTCGTGACAATATTCGAAACGGTAGGCTGTATGACAGGGGCGTCGTTCACCGAAATTATTTCAACGAAAACATTTTGGAAGGCTGTCTTCCCTCCACTGTCCGTTAGTGTAAAAGTGATTTGATCGTAACCATATGCATTTTCAATCAATGAAAACGTGATGTTGTTGTCTGAGATTAAAATGGACAATAGGGATGTGTTGATATTGGAAATGCTCCATGCCAAGGATGATGAGGGTGAACCATCTTCTATATCATTTTCGTACGATGTTAGATCAAGCGTCCAATTCGGGCTGTCCTCCGCTTTTTGAATATCTGGTATCGTTGTGACAATTTCTGGGGCATCGTTTGCAGGTGTTACATTCACCCAGATATTTTGAGTGTCGTAGAGTGCACCGTCGCTCAAATTTATCGTTATCTCATCATTGCCAAAGGCGTTTGCATTAAGGTCAAAGGTGAGAGTATCTCCTGTTACACTAACAGAATCGAAAAGTCCAGTGGACCATCCGGATACGCTCCAGTACAGTTCTGA
Source organism: uncultured Thermoplasmata archaeon (assembly GCA_965371185.1). Classification (GTDB taxonomy): domain Archaea; phylum Thermoplasmatota; class Thermoplasmata. The sequence continues at coordinate 2,290 of CBDUXN010000151.1, read as the reverse complement.
TGATGCATTGTCAATGTCGAATTTATAAGGTAAGAGAGAAATTTCCCAGTTTTCTGCATCCTCCTCCTTGTCAAAACCTGGAATGGTGCTCGATATGGCAGGTGCATCGTTTTCTGAGGTTACATTCACCCAAATGTTCTGGGAATCTGTTGTGCCGAGGCTGTCTGTTAGTATTATCGTGATCTCGTTATTTCCGTAAGCATCAGATTTCAGAGAGAAAGTCAGGTTGTTGTCGGAGATGGTTATTGATAAGAGATTTGAATCCACATTAGCGACGCCCCATGTCAAGGAAGCAGAGGGTGAGCTATCCTCGACATCGCTTTCGTAAGCTGTCAAATCCAGGATCCAGTTCAAATCATCTTCGCTCTTATCGAAATCTGGAATTATTCCCATGATAATCGGAGCATCGTTCATAGAGGTCACATTAACCCAGATATTCTGAGTATCTGTGAGCAGGCCATCGCTCAGAATAATGGTCATTTCATCGTTCCCATTGGCGTTTGATGCCAAGTCAAATGTGATCACATCTCCGACTACCGTAACAGAATCGAAAATGGCTGCATCCCAACCGACAACCTGCCAGAACAGCTCCGCAGATGTGTTATCGATATCGTATTTGAAGGGCGATAGGTCATAATTCCAGTTTATAGAGTCCTCGTTCTTCTCGAAGCTTGGAATTAAACCGATTATACTTGGGGGATCATTATCAGGGGTGATGTTTATCCAAAGCAATTGTGAGGTTTTTGCACCGCTGCTATCCTGGAGCCATAATTGCACTTGATCTGTCCCAGAGAGATTGGGAAGAGGTGTGAATGTTATTATGTCATCGTTGCTGTACTCCCCATCCACAGTATATAATGAAGTATTCTCCCCTGTGATATACCACCTCAAATCTTCTCCTGAATCCTCATGATCTGATTCATAGGGTGTGAGATCCAGAGTCCAGGGTCCTCCATCCTCAGGCCAATTCTGATCTGGCACTACGCCTACGATTTGAGGGGGCCTGTTTACAAAATATGTTAAGCTAATTGAATTAAGCGTAGGCGTCATGGAAGTGTTCTGCGCTTCGAAGATCGCCTTGAACCGGATTTTATTTGTTGATGTGCTCACAAAGGACAGGTTGCCGTCAATCGGCACCTGGTACCAGTTATTACCTGAGTCAATAGAATATTCGTAGGTTATAGTTTGCCCCTGCAATATGGAATCAGCAGTGAATATACCCCAATCTGTAACATTCCCTACTACCAGGTCGTTATTGAATGTAAGGGTTCCCTGGTAATAGTATTTATTGTGGGTTGTATTAATCCATTTGAACACAGGTGTTGTTCCCAGTATTTGGGTTGTAAAATTGATGCGATACTGAAAGTACCTGCCGTCAGGACTAGTGATGTTGTCCTTATTAAACTGAAGGGGATTTGACCATGGGCTCCAAGTGATATTGTCTATTGATGACCGAGTGGTGAGGGTCAAGTTCGTATTAAGCGTGAAATCTGCATTCCAGGTGACATTCTCCCAATTTGTCTCAGAGCCTGCATCGTATATTTTTGAAATATAGAAACCTGTTGGGCCTTTGATCTGAAAATCGTCAATTATGGCGCTTATATTCACGCCGTTCGTTGAGTTTGCATTCACCGTGAGCCCAAACTCAACAGACTTGTTCCCAACACCGGTGAGATGCCTCCCAATATCAAAATACACTGTTTCACCTAAGATCGTTTGATTTACTATTTTCTCCCATAGGATTTCTCCATCAAGTTTCATAAATATATTTGCCCAGGTAATATTTGAAAAAGCATCTATTGAATAATAAAAAGTAAGGTTGTACTCCAACTTAACAAGCGTAACCTCTGAAATACTAGGTGTGTAATCTGGATCTGTGGTGTTGAGATAAACTCTATACTGTAAATACCTCCCCTCAGGACTGGTTATATCCGAGCCGTTCTTTATTATATACGGGGATGACCAACCGCTCCACGAGCCATCAGGCGTGGAGGTATTTCCAGTGCGCGTTCTGATCTCGATGTCGGTTCCAACTGGTTTGTCCTCCTCCCAACAGATCAAGTTCCAGGGAACCTTATAGCCTGCGTCGATGATTCTGGATTCGAACAGGCCCTCAGGGAAATATGGCGAACCACCTAAAAGAGTTATGTTATCCAAATATGTGGTGGTAGCCAGGGTCGTGTCAGATAAATGAAATTTTAATGCATAAATAGAAGATATGTCCCCCGGGAAGCTGGAAAGGTCGAAAGAATACTTTGCCCAGGAATTGGCTGGGGAAACTGGATTGCTC
>CBDUXN010000150.1:0-9152 GCA_965371185.1 uncultured Thermoplasmata archaeon | reverse complement strand
CAAGACTCCATCAAGTATCTTAACTCCCTAGAGCACTCCCATGCCATCACCTATACCCCATCACCTTACGGCAAACGATCGGTCTCGGATATTTTATGCTGTTACCATGGCCATTACGTAGCCATCGAGATCAAGATTGGTAAGGATACTCCCACCCCGCTTCAAAAAAGATTCTCCCGTAAAATCCAGACCGCTGAAGGTTTTGCGCAAACCTGCTGGTCTCTGGAAGAGGTGAAAGAATTTATTAAAAGTGTAGATAAAATATTAGACAAAATTAAGATATAGTGATATTGTTAAACAATGGTAAACGACAAGGCTTTCAGGCATTCTAACTCAATCCAACATACTACCGCTTTAGATTCCTCATGTGGTGATGCATGAGGCGGGATTCCTGCCTGAAGCCCCGGTCAACATCTAAGGCGGTAGTTTTTTACTCGAGGGAAAAAAGAGTGTCTAAATACCTTAATTTATTCAAGTATTTAGACATCGAATTTCTACTCGAGGCAGAATTTTTTAAAGGAGGAACTTTCTTATGGATCTCCCAACCTATGCTTGTGAATATGTTAAACTTGGATGGAGTGTTATTCCAATAAAACCGGGTGGAAAGAAACCTCTTGTCGAGTGGGAAAAATACCAGAAAGAGAGAGCTACCGAAGATCAGATAAAAAAATGGTGGTCTAAATATCCTAATGCTAATATCGGAGTTGTTACCGGGATTATTTCAGACATCATAGTCATTGATATAGATTCTAAAAAAGGCGAAGAGGAATACATTGCCAAGTTTAACGAGCTCCACAGTACCATCTCCCAAAAGACTGGCAAGCCAGAGGCCACTCAAAAGATTTTTAAGCATCCAGGAAATCATACTTATCATAATATGGCCAGATTTTTGCCTGATGTTGATGTCCGAGCCGACGGCGGTTATGTTGTAGTTCCTCCCTCTATCCATCCAAATGGCAAAACATATGAATGGATCATCGATCCTGTTGATATGGGATTGAGTGATCTTTTGCCTTTACCGGATGAAATCAAAAAACATCTTTTCGCACAAACAGACAGAAAACCAAGAAATGTTGAAGGTTGGGTACAGGAAGCTTTGATGGGTGTTGAAGATGGAAGACGGACTGATACTTGTGCAAAATTGGCTGGCTGGTATCTTCGAGCATTTGAAGGTGATATTGAGCAAGTTGAAATTTTATTACAAAACTGGAATGAACGAAATAGGCCTCCGAAAGATTGGAAGGTTATAAACACGGTCATTGACTCGATCGCCAAACGAGAGGGTCGTAATGCAATGGGGGATGGAGTTGGAGAAAAGATCGAAAAAATCCAGATCCTCGAATACCCCCCACCGGATGATACCCGTAGGTACAAGGTTTTTTTAGCTGATCATGATGGTTCTGTTGAGATGGATGTCAGAGGACTAGTCATGTTTTCTAATTTTAAGATGAAGTTTACGGAGCTCGTCCGGAGGATCCCGAGAAGCGTTAAACAACCAAGATGGGAGAGAATGGTTAATGAGGCCTTGAAAGAAGCTGAGATTATTAAGATGTCTGTTGATGAGACTCTTACCGGACTGGTCCTTCGGATGATTAACAGTGAGGTATTTTCCGAGCATTGCCAGAATAAGCTGGAATATGTGAGAAATGCAATTGTAAAAAATGATGATACTATCTATTTGAAGATAGAGACTCTGCTGGCCATGATGATGGTAGAGAGGGAGAAGGTAGGTCGGAGAGAGGTTGGAAAGATTTTGCGGAGTTTGGGGTTCAAGAACGATGTAGTTAGACTCGGGAATATTACTATCAGATGTTGGTGTAGAAAATTTGATAAAGAGTGGGCGGAAAAATACCGAACTTGAGAGATTTTTTCTGCGGTTTCCTTCGATTTTCTTCGATTTTCTTCGATTTTTAACAAAGTGATTACACAGCGCCTGGCCCAACACATCACTTTTTTTGTGACTTTTTTCGATTGTTACCTTTTGTTACATTACCAACCCCTCATAGTGTAACAAATCGGACACAACCTTTTCTTAATAAATTTTCATATTTTACATACGCTAGGTTTACAATAAACTATTATCATAGTGTAACATTTTTTTGGTAATCAGATCAATAACTTGCAAGGAAAACTCTTGAACGTGTTACACGTGTTACACTATTTAGAAGATATGAACACGATTTTTTACGTGTAACGTAACATTTTGTACTCATATATATATGGGGTATATGTTTCCGCTGATTTCTGTAATGTAACATAGTGTAACAACTTAATTATTTCAATAATTTAACTTTCGACATAGTGTAACAAAATGTAACAAACGGTTTTTTTTGTCTTCTATATAAGGCAATTTTTGACGATATTATTCAATAAGGGTTTTTCAATTTTTTCGTGCCTTCTGGTTTTTCATATCACTCCCTATAATTATCTATCACTTATTAATAGATAGATGGATGTTGAATTATTTTCGTCTATATATTTAAGCTTATAACCAATAGCATTTAAGATGTGTTCTATACAGGAAAAGCCGCAACCACCATCAAGCAAGGGAATGATATGGGTTTCTGTAGGAACCTTTGAGCTTGCGCCGTGGAATGCTTGATATCTTTCAAGACCAACTGATTTTCCTTCTTTCTCTCTTTCTGCTACCGTTTGACCATCAATAACAGCTTTGCTAGGATCGTAGTTCGGATCATGGAAGGACAGACCATAAAACTCTTGTGTTAATTTAAGGAGCTCGTCTGTAAACCCTTGCGCCATCCAATTACCAAGAGCTGTGCCTTTCATATCATAACCGCCTCCGTTACAAGAGGATACTTTTTTACCATCTATCCAGAGAGAACATATGTTATATCCATAAGAATCTCTCGCCTTACTGACTGTCCATTTAAATTTTAGCACGGTTTCTTCCATTTCTCCTCCCTTGTGGTTGTAATTGTAAAATTTTTACTGCTATCTTCAGTCCTTACTTCCATGGATAGTTTTTCGTTGTTAGTGTCACATGAAAGCACCAGAACCTTCTTCATTCGGCCTTCATGGAGCTGATGGATGCGGATATGCATTCCGCCTTTCTCAGGGCCTCCTTTTATAAAGGGATATTTTTCCCCATGGATAGTTGCTTCAATCCAAAAATTTCTTATGGACATTTCTTCCATTTCCTTCTCCTACATTTTTGCTGGCATTAAGTACCCTGCTACTTGATCAAAACTCATAATAACGGCTGGCTCTTTTGGATCCCCGATATGTAGTGAAAACTGATAAATATTTTTCTGCAACCAGGCGATGTAGTCCTCTTTATACCCTGCTTGCTGTCCTTCTGAGTTTACAAAGATTGCTATTCTGTAAGCATTGGAAGATGTTTTATTTGCAATAGAATGTTTGTAGACTGCTGGGAATTTAAGTGTGGAAGTAACTATACTATCAGAATCAGTTTCAGATGGACTTAATCCACCAATGGTAACGACTCTTTTTTTCAATATTTTACTAATCCATTGAGATTTTAGTAACCAGTGGCCATTGCATAAATCTCCTTGTTTAGTTTTAAAAGGAGAATCATGCTTTGGAAGCATTGTAAGGATACTTGCTTTTGTCGTAATTTTATTAAATGTTTTTCTTTGAAGTATTTTCTTGAGCTTTCGGGATAACTCAATGGCTTTGAAACGGAAAGTTTCAGTAGGTGTCGGAAATTCTTCCAATAGGTGTTGGTATCTCTAAGTTGATAAATTTATATAAATCATCATTGTTAACATCAAGTGCTGCTCCATATGGTCTGTTATGCGTTGCTCCAGAGATTTGAATATGGCATTTGTCAACTAGGATTCTGGCCTGGCAGGAGAAATATTTTTGGTCTGTATCAGCCAAGGATCTAAGAGAGGCTAATTTTTGCATTTCGTGTAGCCATGTCCTAGTATCTAGATCAAGCTTCTTTGTTCGAGTATCCATCACTATGCCGTAACTTCTATTAACTTCTGTTCCTTCTCCCTGTATGTGCAAAGAAATACCTCGATAGCTCATTTGGAGCTGTACATACTTATGACTGGAGTGTGTTAGGGATTGATTGATCATCGTTATATCTTTTGTTCTAAAGATTATTTTCTTCATTGATTTGCTTGAACACTTTTTCAGTATTATCAATCATTATTCTTGCATTCTTTTTAGGGATACCTTTTAATTTTTTTTCTAATCCCTTGAGATGGATATTAGACATAATTAACAACTGATATAGTCTTTGAGATACTGTCTGACTAAATTGCAAATTTCTATCTGAGTATGTAGATACTCTTGTCATTAGTCTATACCTTGTTTTATTTTCTCTCTCTTTCTTCTCTTTATTTCCCTAACAAAGTATTCAGCTTCATCGGCAGTGGGAGCTACTCGGTTTGTGAAGTCGAGCTCGTTGACTTTGTCCTCTTCATTTTCATCTTTATCCTCTTCATCTTTATGGCTTTTGTTAAGATAATATTTTTCAATCTCATCCTCATCCTCATCCTCATCAAAAGCACCGTTAATACCCCAACCATTACCATAATGGCCATATTGTATTGAAAACCCTGATGGTTTTTCAGTGACTTCTATCTGAGTAATTTTTTCTATGTACTTAATTTGTGATCCTGTCTCTACAGCTTCTTCGCAATAATTATCTCTGACGAACTTTACAGGATCGTGGTCAGTTGCATTCATTAAAACTGCCAATATTGACAGCACCATCCCTGTTCTGCCATGACCGCCCAGGCATGCAACTATAACATCTTTCTTTTCTTTTCTGAGTATATCGATAAGGTCTGCCCAGAATTCGCGGGATAGATCGGGGGTGGATCCATCTTGTATTCTGATTCTGATTCTTTTAAAAGAATAGGGTTGTAATTTTAATGCAAAATCTTTAGGGGAAGTTTCGACAATGGGATCGACTTGTGCACCTACGTCAATTAATATCGAATCGGGAAAAACAACAAGATCTCTGGAGTCTCCTCCGCCGTAGATGTCGATCTTGCTGATGGGATCTTGAAAAACACGGATTGTTCCCGAGTGGCATTCTGTAAACAAGGATTGCTGTGCTGTGGATTTCACTTTCTTCTTACCTCCACGGTCTAGAAAGTCTAACCATTTCTTTTTCTTCTTCTTGTGTTTCTTGCTCATCAATATCTCCTTCATCTTCTACTTCATCTTCTACTTCATTTTCATATTTTTTTTCTACCCAGACTATGTCCTGATTTCCCCAGTTGATAAAGGGAAAATAAAGATTAGCATCAATGTATAAATTACCTTTGTTTGTTATTAATTTAAGTTTGTACGCTTTGTTAATAAAATCACGGCAGTCAGTATAGATAGGAAATGAATGGCAAAAAGGGTAGTCCAAGAATGACTGTTCTGCCTTGTAATCCAAGAACTCTATAAATTCTTCATTAGGTGGATCGATTAATATCCCTTTACTATATACTATTCCGTTGTTGTGGCAAATATGAATGCAACTATCAACAAAGCATATAGAAGATATTTTAGAATATTTTAATGCTCGTTTACAGATTCTAGCCCAGGAATTACCACCATATCCCCCTTCCCATTGGTTGTTTGTGAATAGATCGTATAGCTCGTCTAAGAAATTGGTGGGGTTGAAATTGGTACCTAGTTTATAAGCTTCATTTCTCTCGTTAGGAATGGGATCGATTATTATTTCAGAGTTGCTAAAGTGTTGAGCATGTCGTGCTTCGCCTATTGCTGCCAAGGCTAGATAATCAAACATGGTTCTTGCCATTTTTTTAGCAATGAATTCTTGGAAGTAACTGACTTCTTTCTGGAATTCACTCACCCTTCTTTTATATAGTATGTTAGTATTATTGGGACATTTTCTACTCTTAATGTCTTCTAGAGCATAGAAGGTGGAAGTAGCTAAATTGAGATTCATTCGTTGGGTAGGGATGTTCATTTTTAGGGTAGGGATACTCATTATTACTCCGTGAAACATTTATTGTTAGATTGTTTCACGCTTTCATATTCATTAGGCCATTTAAAAATGTCAGCTGTTCCATCCGCTTGGGTTTGATTGTTATTTCATACCCATGTTTTGCGAACAACTTTAATGCCTTTTTGATATCTTTTTCTTTCTGTTTATCGTCTGGATCGATTTTGATAGAAAGAGGAATTGAGGATTTTTTCATTTATATTCCTTCCTCATTAGTATTTGCGGGGTATAGCTGTTCTTCTTTCTTTCTTCTTCTCTTCTGTCTTTTTCTTCACCCTATAAACATGCCCTACAAACCGAGCTCCACATATACACCAGAACTCAACATAGATAGATTCTTTTTTATGGTAATAGAGAAAAGACCTATTCATCTGCCTGTCGTAGTCTGGGCATTCCATTATCTTTTTTTCCTCAATAAGATTTTTGTAATATCGATGCAGATATTAGTTGGAAAGGTCACAACGATAACTAAGAATGAGAGAAGAAGTACCAGATTTTTGTGATGTTCTAACTGGCCTAATTTAATTTGGAATGTACCGTATTCTTTTGGCATTGTTAGTCATCCTCCTGTTCTTGAAGGAATTCATCCAGCACGATATCTGTGATTGCTTTATGGAATTTCTTATCATCGAAACCTTTCCCGATTCTGCCGTCCAGAAAGGCTTGTCCGGTAATAATAACGAGTTTTTCTATTAATTCTTCCATGGGTTATTTTCCTCCAGCCATTGTTTGGCTTTCTTTATTTTTCGAGTCATTTTTGCGGCGCTTATCAGCTCTACATTTTTGTGAGTTTTTGGTACACGTCTCATCCAATTTTCGCATTCTACCTCGGCGTACCAGACAATGGAATTAAAAATTTCATGAATTTTCTCATCCATCCTTACACCTCCTCACTCTCAATCTCATATCCCTGTCGTAACGCTAAAACTCTCAACCTTCGATAGCAGGAAGAACAGAGATGGAGTACGTCTTGTTCCATATTGTTGTAGATTATGGTTACTTTGCGGGCTATTTTACCCTTGAAGCATCCCAGTCCTTCACTGGGGGCAAAGCCCCGGGATGTGTCGTAATCGCAGTAGGTTTGTTTTACGGTCATCTACACCCTTATTGGCATTATCAGCGCCTTCATTGATCCATCAAAGTTTTCGAAAACTACTGCCTCCCTTGGTACAGTGGGTATGAAGGCCTTGGTCATTTCGTCAGCTAGATCGGAGAAGTATTCAAACTTCAAGGTTGACTCTTTTTTCATTGCTCGGACAATTTCGGTATAACCTGCTGAATCAACTCTTCCTGTTTTGACTTCTACTGGAGTTCCTTTAGGAATAAGCAGGCTTTTCCATTCTGGATAGTTTATCCTGGAGACCTTTTCCAGAACTATTTTAGTTCTGGTTTTAATCAGGATTTTGTAAATCCCAGATAAGAAAAGTCCTTGAGGTCGATAGATATGAAGACGGTGGCCATCGGTTGCGACTATCAGTTCTTGTTCGATCTTGATTACGTTTAGTTTAAAGGAAGAGTTTTCTTTGGTTGTGGCCTTAAGAACCCACTTAAATCCATAAAAATCTGGGTCTTTGTAGTGTAGATTTATCAGCGTAGTTTTATATATGTTCATGATTTTTCCTCAAACTAAATTTTTTTACTTGACAAACGATAGATAAAGAAATATCATTTAAAAGTAAGGGTGTTTCATGTTCCTCCTTTTCATGACTAATACCCCTTTTTCCTCCTTAAGCCCTCATCGGAAGCTGCCGCACTTTTGATGGGGGCCTTCCTTTTTATGTACTTAAGTCTCGTTGTATAAACGTCCCCAGCTGATCCGATATCTCCTCAATCTTATCGATCGGGATATGTCCTTTGAGATAGCCTATTAAGAACAAAGTGGCCAGTTCCCGTTCTTGTTCATCCAGTTCAAGCAGCTGGGGTTCGACGAGCTGGTTGAATTTTTTGATGCGGTTGTGGATGGTGTCGTCCATAATTACCTCTCCTCATCCTCAATCATTCGTAACCATTTATTAATTTCAGACTGCGGCCGTGTATCTTTGATAACCAGATTCTCAAACCGTGTCAGCATACTATTAGCTGTGGTCCACAGTCGTTCTGAGTTAACCTTACTCCAGTATCTACAGAAGGCTCCTCTTTCTGTCCTCGACGTCACAAAACCTTCTTCACAGTCGAGATGGTCTATACCATCGGCATGATCTGGGACGTAGATGATCTGGGTGCCGGGGTGGAGGTCTTGGGGGGTCATTATATTTCCTTTGTTATTATCATAATTATACTAGTGAATAGAAAAGCGACTAATAAGCTTACTATGTCTTGATGAGTAAGGATCATAAGGATAGTGTAGGAGGGAAAAAATACGATGAGTGGGAAGAAGAAATCCCATATCTGTGTTAATGCGCGAGTCATGGTAGAATGCTCCATCCGTTACAGGTTTTGAGGAATTTTGTCTTATTGCCATTAGGTAGAGTGATGCTAACCAGAGCAGGATCGATGCCTCTGTTTTCTAAAAATTCAGCAAATAGGCTAAACCAACTTTTTTGTAGTTCTGGGACTTGCTCTTCGTTTTCGAAGACTGCAGTGTTGCCATTTGAGAAGAATAGTATGTCCATTATGCTTTTTCCTCCTTCTTTTCCATCTCCCTCTCCACACACACCACACAAATTACTTCATTATTAAAGTCCGATCGTGTTTCTCTGGTCATGATTCTGTCGCAGCGGGAGCAGATTCTGTAGGATGGGATTTCGAGGCGGGGGTCCATGGTTACTTAGATTCGAACTCTTGGAGTTCTTTCTTCCAGGGACATTCTTCCCATCCGCCTTCACCCTTTGCGTTCATAGTTCCTTCTTTTAATCTTTCAAAGATAGAGCCATTCATAGGATACGACATGCGGATACATTCAAAGCCTCCTGAGGTCATGACTAAGAATGCACAGCATTTTTCACCTTGTCCGATACGACAGATGTCTTTCGCTTCTTCGCCAGATAGTTTTATTTCCGTAGACCAATCTCCTATTATTTTTTCCATAGTTACCTCCTTCTGTCTTCCACCATCCCACCCCTATCCTCCCGTATCCTTCCAATCATATCACAGCTCAACAATATCTGATCGAAGAGTTCTTCAGAGACTATCTTGTCTCCATCCCAGATTTGGATGACATCATAATCTTCGGGGTCTTTAGGGTAATAAGTAT
>CBDUXN010000149.1:0-9244 GCA_965371185.1 uncultured Thermoplasmata archaeon | reverse complement strand
AAAAATAGTGTTACCGCAAGAGATATAAAATGGCAATGTAAAAAAATCTTAGAATTAATCCAAAATATAAAAGAAATTTCTCAATAAAATTAAATAATTTTACCCAAGCCAAAACTCTCAAACAATAGGCCATTATTTAACCTCACCCACACAACCGATCCGCCCCGAGCAGGGGGTGTGGCTCAGCGCAGGACGAAAAAAATGCGAAGCATTTTGCGAGCAAGTGCGGAGCAAAGCGACGCATCCGTAGGAAACGGAGTTTTCGAGGATTTAGGAGTGTGAGTGAAACGAGCGCCCCAGAAACGCAGGCGGAATTGCATGAATTTCGAACCCACTTCAAAGGATATTCGTGCAAGAGGAGGAAGCTTGCCTTCCTACGGAGGTATGGAAAATGCCCCCCCTCGAAACAGGCTCAGGCGAATCCGACATAGACCTGCCCGAAGGGCTCAAAACCAAGTCACCTCCCGCAGATTGGACAGGAGATTGAAAGAAGTGGAATAAACCACCTTGCATAGCGGAAGGTATTTATCTGGCTGTGACAATATAATACTACGATGAACAAGAAGATAGCCGTGACCTGCCTGAGTTTAGTGATGATGACCAGCTTTGTCGTGATTATTTTAGAGATTGCGCCCTCGGTGAGGGGCACCACTATTACTGTGGATGATGACGGGCCAGCTGATCACTCAAAGATCCAGGATGCGATCGATGCGGCTTCCGAGGGAGATACAGTTTTTGTTCACAGCGGGGTTTTTTATGAATATATAATTATAAACAAGACAATAAATTTGGTGGGGGAGGATAGGGACAATACGATAATTGATGGCGGCTGGCAAGTTGATGTGGTTCTAATTACGGCTGATTGGGTAAATATGACGGGGTTTACGGTGATAAACAGTGGAACTATAGAATTCCCGCCTCATTACCCTGCTGGGATAAAACTTTGGAATGCTCAAAATTGCAGTATTATCAGCAACAATGTCTCCTATAATTCCGGAGGTATCTATCTTTACTTTTCGTCAAACAACAGGATCGAAGACAATTATGTTTCACTCAATTGGAAGGGAATCATGATCCATTCATCATTTAATAACACGGTAAGGGCAAACAAGGTGTTGGATAATCATTATGGCATTCGTTTGCATGACTTGTCACGCAATAACCTAATTACTGATAACTGCGCCTCCAACAACATATACGGTATTATATTATACATGTGCAGCAACAACATAATTACCTGCAACGAGGTCTTAAACAGCTGGTTGGGTGTCTCCTGCTACTACTGGTCAACAAGCAATATCATCTATCACAATAGCATCATCAATAACACAATCCAAGCTCGTGATTCTGACCCTGTTAATAATTCCTGGCATCATCCTACTCTTCTTGAGGGCAACTACTGGTCGGATTACCTGGGTCAAGATGACGGCAGCGGTAATGGCAAGCACGCGATTGCGGGAGATGGGATAGGGGATACCGAGATACCCCATCCTGAAGCAGATTATGATTTCTATCCTCTTATGGAACCCTTAATACCCCATATTAATGCTGCCATAGACATCGACCCAGATACTCTTAACCTGAAGTCCAAAGGAAATTGGATCACCTGTTATATCGAACTACCTGGTTGCGATTCTAATGACATAGACATCAGCACCGTGATGCTGGAAGATGTAATTCCAGCTGAGTGGGGAGATGTACAGAATGACATCCTCATGGTCAAGTTCGACAGGGCTGATGTGGAGGACATGCTCTCGCCAGGGACATACAACCTGAAGGTTACAGGAGAGTTGGTGGACGGCACACCCTTCGAAGGTTACAGCGATGAGATCAGGGTAATCGAGCCGCTGTAATTTTATCCCGCCCCGAGCAGGGGGTTGGCGAAGCCGAGGCCCTTCTCGGGTTTCGAAGAAAGACGAGAACAAAGAGGGACGAGCGGAGTGAGTTCCTCGCAGGCGCAGGGGCGGAAAGGTATGGAAAATGCCCCCCCACGAAACCGCCTCAGGCGAATCCGACATAGACCTGCCCGAAGGGCCACCAAAACCCACCCGGTCTTTGGCTTAAGACGATATTGCTGTCAGGCATAACCAAAGACTCAATGCTCCAGCAACATGGAATTGGAGCATGCCAACACCCAAATCTCGTAAATCCTTCCAAATCTTCATCACACATACCCCTTCTGATCAGCCAAAAACCCAGATTTGATTTACCAAAACAATTATCGATTTTAATTTTAGTGGGACTAAAGTTAAATGGAACCTTAATTATGGTGAGTTTTACATACGGTGATATTCAAAAAAGCGGTCGCATGAAGGCGGCATGTGAACGATCTGAGCTACCTCCTCCGGAGTTAGAGTTTGACGATTACAACTTCTCGATCACCATTAATGGTCCAAAGGTCGAGGTTGGAGAGGTAGGTGAGGCAGTAGGTGTCCCTGTAAAAACCTCGGCAAGTACAGGGGATTTCGGAGAAAGGTTCGGTGTAAGGTTCGGAGAAATACTCCATCATGAGGAAGTAAATGAGGGAGTAAAAGCCCGGCTGGAAAAGGAGCTTTTATTTCTAAGCGAACATGGACATATTAGAAGGCCGGAGATGGAAGGGGCCTTCAGGATATCCACGGCAACGGCAGAGAGGGACCTGGCATTGTTAAGACGATTGGGGCTTATCGTTTTAGGATACAGATTTAGAGATGAAGAAATAATCGTGGTTTTATACAGAGAACTCGCAGGTGTGGAAATAAAAACGAAGGGCATATTTGGATTTGGCACCCTCAAATTCAGGACATTAAGGCATGGGGATTTCTCACTGGCTTGGGCTGTACAGCATCCCCCTTACCACGGTGCCTCCTACAAATTATGGATTTCCACAAGCAGAATTGTCCCGGCCCAGGAAGGTGGGAGAGGGTTCATATGGGTAAGGCCGTCTATTTTGAAGTTTGGATATAAATCTGATCCCAACTTGGCGAGATATTTACCAACGAGCCAACTCGATTATATCAGTGCCATCCACCGCATACAATTTGAAGTTCGGGATGGAGAGAACGGGATAGCAGCCATCTTTAGGGATTTACTCCTTCATTCTGAAACAATGGATATTATCAGAACCCTTGAGGTTTTAAGGCAAATCGAGAGTAGGTTGTGAGAACCTTCCCAAAAACTTTTTTAATCATACTGACCATTGGCTATTCGTGAGTTTACAATGCCTAAATCCTTTATAGATTACCTGAAGCTCGGGGAGAAGCGTTACAACCGTGGAGATTTTGATGATGCATTAGCATGGTACGACAAAGCCATAGAAATTCAGCCTGAAAACAAGGCTGCCTGGATGGCCAAGGCCACGATTTTTGCCGAGCTGGAGAGGTTCGACGAGGCTGTTGAAAGCTTCAGTAAGGCATTGGAGGCGGACGAATACGATCCAGAACTTTGGTACGGAAAGGCGATTTCACTTTCCAGGTTGGGACTTTACGAGGAGGGCATCGAGGCGTACGAAAAGGTCGTGGGTATCCAGCCGAACCATGAGAAGGCCTGGATAGGCAAAGGGCTTGCCTTGGCTGAGCTGGGGAGATGGGACGAAGCCCTGGAATACGCGAACATGGGCATCGAAGTACATCCTGATTTCACCAACGCCTGGTTTCTGAAGGCCATTGCACTGGAAAGCCTCTCAAGGTTCGAGGAGGCCTTGGAATGCTATGAGAAGATGCTCGAAATCGATCCGGGCAATATGGACGCTCAAGAGGGAATAAAAGAGTGCAAGGAATACCTCTCAGAGGCGAAATATGAGGATTCTGATTTTTTTTAGATAAATTAGAAAGGGCGATCTAAAGAGTGTTTTGTTCCATTGCTGCAGGTTAAAATGGGTGGGTGGAGAGGGTAGGAGGGAGGGATTGGGTGGAGGGGGGTTGGGAGGCGGGAACAGTGAAGAGGGGGAAGAAAGTGGGGACGGGGAGGAGGGGGCTGGATGGTTGGCCAAAACCGACAATCGTCGATAAATTCATAGGAAAAAAAAATATAGTAGGGTACATATAACAACTCATCGCATGAAGCTTCTGATTCTTTGCGTGGACAGGGATGATGACCTTGGTAGCAAGGCCGGCATCACCTCACCTGTTATCGGTAGGGATAACTGTCTAAGGGCAGCCACGGCTCTGGGTCTGAAGGACCCCGAGGAAAGCGACATGAATTCCATCTTCTCAGGTATATCCATCTATGAGGATTATGTTAAAAACGGTGTGGATGCGGAGGTAGCCGTGATATGCGGTGATAAGGATGTGGGTGTAAAATCAGACCGGATCCTTGCCAAACAAATGGACATCGTTTTGGGCAGGGTTGAACCAAAGAGTGCCATACTTGTGAGCGATGGCGCTGATGATGAGTACATATACCCCCTTCTCGCCTCGAGGATCGAAATCGACGGAATTAAAAGGGTTGTAGTTAAACAGAGCAAAAACATAGAGAGCTTCTACTACTTGCTATTAAGGTCCTTTCAGGATGAGAGGGTCAGGCGGAAGTTCGTTCTGCCCATCGCCCTTGCGTTAATCGTGTTTTCTACCTTTTCCCTAATTAATCAGTTCGCAACGGTTATGCTCGATTATGCGGTACCAGATATAACCTGGCCTGTTGTGTTCCTGACCATAGGCATCTACATCGTAGTAAAGGCCTACAACCTGGATGAGCCCATAAAGGCCATGTCACAGGATGCGAAGACTGCAATCGCCACCATACCGTTCGTAATTCTTGCAGGGATAACCATCGTGGCGGGCATTTTCGCAGGTTGGACAGCCATAAATACACCAGGTGATTCGCTTCAGCAGATACTCACTCTCTTCGGCATACTTCTCTGGGCTTGTGTATTTGCCATAATACTGCTTGGCATGGGCAGAGCACTTCAAATCTACACAAGACAAAACGATTTCCCCTGGCTGTTCTTCCCAATAGTGTTCTCAGTTCTGGCCTTTGGCTCTATCCTGTATGGCACACTATTGCTGTCCTCGTTTTTGTTGGGATACGAAACCACACTTGTTATGGACGACATATTCATATTCTGGACCATGGGGTTGTTCTTCTCACTCTTGGGCTATCTCTCATACCACAACATCAAAGAACATCAGGCAACCATGGACTGGCATCACTGAAGGAATGTTATGGATTTTGAGGAATGGGAAACCTACTACAAACAAATTTTACTAGAATTTGGCTTCAGCAGAGAGGAGGACGAGCGCTCGGCATCCATCCTCTCGAAGCTTTTGAACGGAAAAGATTTGGCCTCCCAGGAGGAGCTTAAAGCGCTCATACAGGAAAAGGAGGTGGTGGTTGTGGGAGGCGGAAAGAATCTGGAACAAGAACTTAACAGGGATTCTTCCCGGATTACTGTGATCGCCGCCGACGGTACCACATCGATATTGCTGAGCAGGGGATTGAATCCACACATCATCGTTACCGATCTGGACGGCAACATCGAGGATCAGAACTCAGCCAACAGAAATGGGGCCATTGTGGCAATTCACGCACACGGCGACAACATCGAGCAGATAAAAAAATGGACACCGAGATTCGACGGTAAGTTAATTGGAACTGTGCAGTGTAAGCCCTTCGATGCCCTCCATAACTTCGGCGGGTTCACAGATGGAGACAGAGGAGTATTTTTGGCGGAGCATTTCGGAGCAAAGAACATTCATTTGATCGGTTTCGACTTTGAGAAGGTTGGGGATAAGCCCAATTGCGATATAGAAACCAAACTCAGAAAGCTGGGGTGGGCGAAGAGGCTGATAGAGTCTCTTGGGATACAGGTTGAATGACACATAAGAAGGGTCACCATGTCAAAACGTTGGGTACGGGGGCGGAAAAGGGAGCATTACCACAGGCAGGCCAAAAAGGCGGGTTATCGTTCCAGGTCTGCGTTCAAATTGAAACAGATAAACGATAAATTCAACGTTATCTCCCAGCAGGACATCGTTATCGACCTGGGCGCCGCACCTGGCGGTTGGTCGCAGGTGGCAAAAGAGATGGTAGGCCCAAAAGGTGTGGTTGTTGGTGTGGATCTTCAGAGAATCGAGCCTGCGGACGGGATAACCTTCATTAGGGGCGATGCCACAAAACCCGAAATCCTAAAGAAGATTACGGCCATGGTGAGCAAGGCGGATGTTGTGGTATCCGACATGTCCCCGAATATAACAGGCAATTATTCAATGGATCACGCAAGGTCCATCGAACTGGCGGAGAAGGCCTTGGAGATAGCGAAGAAGCTGCTCAAAGAAAATGGGAATATCGTGATCAAGGTCTTTCAGGGGGATCTTTTTGACGATTACCTTAATAAAATCAAAGCCTTGTTCAGATTCACAAAGAGACATTCACCAAAGGCCTCTCGAAAGAGCAGCTCTGAGGTATACATCATCGGGAAGGGATTCAAAGGCATTTGATTTTTCAATTTTCAAAAAAAGGTAAACTATTGTTTCACCAACCCTTTTCTCCTCTCCATCTCGGTCTCCTCATCCAATATTTTTATGAGTTTGTGCATCCTCGCCCTGATGGTTCTGAACACAAGACTGCTCACCAACAATATGATCAGAAGTCCAGCAAGGTAATACGTAAAGCCCCAAATTTCCCTGGAAAGATACATTGAAAGAGAAAAGGCGTTGAAAAGTGCGTGTATCCATACACCTGCCAAGAAATATATAACCAATCTGAGTTTCTCTTCTTTTACTATCCATCTAGCCGCACCGTAACCTGCAACAGCTGTACTGCTGGCGTGAAGTAAGGCTGTTTAAATGGTGGGAATTATAAGTATGACCAATGTTTTTGGTTCCCAGGAAAAGCCTTGGTTGAGGTAAAAAATGTTGGCCAGAGCTGCAAAGCCCAATCCGATCGTAGCGCCGTGTATAAGCCCGTCCTCAACCTCATCAACCCGACTCCTTACAACATAAATTCCTATTGTTTTCATTAACTCCATGGTGAAAGGAAGAACGATGCATATCAAAACCACCATACCAGTTGAACTGTCTAGTTTATAATATTCATGTTCTCTCATATACTGGCCCGAGAACAAAAAGGCAAGAATGAATAGAAAAGGAAGTGCCGCAAGGGCCCCCCACAGATAGCTTACCAATATCCAGCGCCATTCCTCCCGCAAGTAGTGTTCGATGTTTCTGATGTATATCGTATAAATGATGGTTGGTATCAGTGTTGCAGCAAGTATCACGAGCCATCTGTATAGGTCCATGGGATTCGAATGCAAATAAGCTGCCCATCCCTTATTGTTTTCGGTGGCGGGTAAAAATAATCAGAACCATTATACTACGCAAATCCTATTAAGGCTCATGCCGAAAGGTAAAAACTATGAACGGGAGCTCAAAGGAATTCTTCAGGGCGATATTGAGACCCTCCAAAAAGTCACCAGAACATGCTCTGAAGATGAAAAGAAAAATTATTACAAAATCAAGGATATGCCATTTTTGGTTGTAAGATCTGCAGGTTCACTTGGAGTCGATATAGTGGCGCTCAGGGGCGCCATCTCCTTTCCTATTGAAGTGAAGTCCTCGGTTAAGAAGAGAATCCACTTGAGCAACACACCCCGTCTCAAGGAGCAGGCTGAAAGGTTCAACAGGCTGTGTGAAAAAGCGGGTTTGATGGCAATATATGCTTTCAGACTGAAACGGGTCAGAGGCGATTCCTGGCGAATACTTACCCTGGAAATGAAGAACCTTGACAGGGCAGCCAAAGTGATCTATAGACGATTGCCAAAGGCACATGTGTCGAGGGACGGCTACTACATCTTGAAGTGGGATGAGGGGATGCCTTTAAACAAATTTATTGATTATATACATACGCTGGTAAGTCGATAGTATTAAAAGTATGAAAAGTATTATTTTAAACTGTTAGTATGATAAGTATGAAAAGTGGTATTGATTGTGTTCTCAGCACTCATAGGGCTCTTCATAGTATGAAACTCGGTCCCTAGGCAATTTCATCATCAAACACAGACTATTATCGGATTTTCACTATATATACCTACCTGAGGATTCATGATTAAAGGTCGTTGAGCATCATATTGAGTTGGGCGGAGGAGGAGGGATGGCGGGTGGGAACAAAAGGAGTTGATGTGGATATCAATTCCAATCTGATAACGGTAAGGGAAAAAATATATTGGTTGGATTGCGTTACAGTGGGCGAATACATAACATGTCCAAGTATCGGAGGTTAAATCGTGGTTTTACCTGGTGGGAAGGTTGTTGACTCCGTGGCCGGAGGCGATAAGGCGCTGGCAGGCCTCATGGAAAGGCTGAAAGCTGAGAATTACGACGGCTACATAAAGACCACAAGGATGGTGGATGAGAATCCCTTCGAGGGATTCATGGTTTTTAAGAACGGCGCAGCCATGATAAGCCTCTATTTTGGGGAGGAAGAGCTCAGGGGCGATAAGGCTCTAAGGCAGATCATCGCCGATTCACTTGACGAAGACTGCGTTATCGATGTGGGCACTTACTCCTACGGCTCCTCATCCATAAGGGTCGACCATATCATTAAGCGTTATCCAGATGCCAAGATCAATCTGGAAAGCATCGATTTAGATGACGATATCAAATCAATACGCGATGAGGAGAGAAGAAAGAGGAGAGTTATCATCGAGGGGGAGAAAAGGGATCGGGAGCTCAGTACAGGGATGGCGGCAAGGGAGGATGATCTTTTCGAGAGGCAAAGGAGCCTCGATAGAGAAATGGAATTGAGGAAGGACACAGAGAGGACTTTAAGAAAGCTTCAGGAGGAGCTGGACACCATCAAACAGGGCAGCATGGCCCTGATCAAGCATTTCTCCACAAAGAAGGGCGAGAAGCTAACAGAGAAGGACGCATTGGCATTAGCCGAGAAAAAGATCGAGGAAATTAAGATCAGTAAGGAGCGGGAGAGCCTTAAAGATGATAAGGCTCTCATCGAAGAAATGGAAAGAAAACTCGCACAGAGGGAGTCTGGGCTCAAGGCAAAGGAGGATTCGATATCAAGGAAGTTGACGGAACTGGACAGGGAAAGAGAATCGCTTCTTAGAGAGAGGGAGGAGCTCGATAAGGTTTGGAAAGAGCTGGGCCAGGAAACCGAGCGGTTATCAGGGCAGAGGGAGGAAATCGAGGAAAAACTGGCTGAGCACCTGAAAAACGAGAAGAAACTAATAGAAATGGAGGATGAATTAAGACTAAGGGAAAAGAAGCTGGATGAGGAGAGAAAGGAGCTGATGGTAAAGAGAGAGGAACTGGCA
>CBDUXN010000148.1:0-9272 GCA_965371185.1 uncultured Thermoplasmata archaeon | reverse complement strand
GAGGGGCACATGCCACTGGCATTTAGCCAGTGGTGTCGGGGGCGCAATTTGACACATATTCTTCGTTTACTGGAAACTATTGAAAGGAGAAAGTCGGTGTAGCATTAGCCACTGAACATGGTTTTATTATTTTGTATTATATAGGTTATTGAAGGTAGCATCGTTCTCATAGGAAATGCCCTCAATTATAGCGATGAGATAGAATACCGCTATCAAATAATAGGAATTAGTCGGGCAAGAATATAGCGTATTTAAAATCGGGGGTATTTCGAGAGGTGAAATGATAGCTTGAGCTAATAGAAGTTTCTTGGGGAATATTGGCTCAGTATATTCGAACAAACCTTCGTTTATCAGGTGGGATCCCTTTTCTTTTCATAACCAGAGCCATAAGGAGTATGACTATCATCGACATGATAATGTGCTTTTTCACTGAGGCCCATTTTTGCGTTTTAAGAGAATTCAGCCTGAAGAACCGCTTGAGGCGTGAGAAGACACTTTCGACAGCAGCACGATATTTGCGATTCATTCGTTCCTTTACAGCCCGCATGAGTTTACTGTTCTCGGCTTGGATTACCTGCTTGATCTGGATACCGTATTTATCCAATGTTTGCTGTCCCGGAACGGCCATGAGCTCTTCGTGGGTTCCAGATGGCCTGTCATATTTGATGAAGAAGAGGCGTATTGCAGTCTTGATTTTTTTCCATATCTTGTTTCGTCTTGGATTTATTGCCGAGTATAGTTCAGCTTTCAGAATTACCTAGGCTTTATCCACAAGGTTCGGTTAATAGTGCTTTATATTTTCTGTGCGCCCATTTCTCGAATACCGGGTCTGTCAGAACATAAGTTTTTTCTTTTTTCTCTAAAACTCCCTTCTCTAATAGATAAATCAAAAACCTTGAGGTCGTATTGGCTGACTCCTCGATGCTGTTTGATATTTCTGAGGGGATATGATTTCCCGTAGCAATGGATATCACGATTTTCTTCTCCTTGGGACTAAGAGCCTTAAATTCCTCCGCAAATATTACATTTCCCTCTTCCGCAAGAAACTCATCGGTGGTTCTTTTAACCAGATCCTTATCTATCTTGCCTTTGGCCGTCATTAACCTACGCCCTAAAAACTGGACATAGAACGGGATTCCTGCGGTTTGATCATATAAATATTCAATTCCGTCCCTTGAAATTTCAATTCTTTGCGGTGCAAGATTTTTCTTCAATAATTCCTTGACGTCCTCTATCTTGAAGGGCTTGATCTCCTTCGCTATGAACTGCCTGTAAAACGGCGACGTGGGAGCGAGTAAAGAAGCTTCCATGGTCTTTCTAATCGACCCAGATACACAGATTGCGGTCCTTTTATATTCTTCATGTACGGTTCGAATCAAACCCAATACATCCTTCCCGATCCTTTTCCCGTTTTTCAAATCGATTATGGATGGGAATTCATCGATAAGTAAGATGCATTTAACATGGCACACCACTGCAAGTTTATCAGGTAGTTCAAAGGTTCTTCTAAGCATGGCTGAGTAGTCAGTCCCTTTGGTCCCTTTGAATTTGAGAAACAACTCGACTTCGTCGCTAATCTTTGCACCAAACTTCACTTCTTTGAGCATATCACGCAGAACGGTCGCTGGCATTTTTGCCATCTCGCTTACTTTGTATTTAAGAGGCAGCTCTGCTCTGAACCCCTCAATAACACATTTGGAGAATATTCTGATGAAAGCATCCATAGAATTGGGAACCAGCTCCCAAAGCGAAAAATAAATACACACACAGTCGTCCTTCGAATTGAGGCGCCGTTGGACTTCCCTAAGAACAGAGGTTTTTCCTACAAGTCTGTTTCCATATAACGCAAAGCCTATGGTTGAATCGATATCTGATAGTTCTTTTACCATCTCCTTTAGCAAACCCTTACGGTTGATGAAATCTTTTCCAGTCACGGGTTTAAGAGAGAACATCTAACAGCCCCTTACGATAAATTTGTCTACGATATATTTGTCGTGATTTATATAGTGGCCCCCAAAGATGACGAAACATTCAAGGTACAAAAAAATTAAAATTCATCCCAACAAGAAACCATTAGATCACATCAACTTTCTCATCACATCCCTTTTGCTCTCCTTTGCAGGTTCGTAGTTTGGGTCGATATGCAGGGCCTTGTCAAAACACTTCATGGCTTCTTTATACATCTTCAATTCCATTAAGGCTACACCTTTGTTGTGCCACGCCCAAGGATATTCAGAATGGATTTTTATGGCCTTATCGTAGCATTTTATCGATTCCTTGAATCGTTTCAATTGCCTCAAGGTAACGCCGAGATTGTTCCATGCGCTCTTGTTCTCAGGCGAGTATTTCGTTGCCTTTCGAAAACAATCCAAGGCCTTCTTTTTCATGCCCAGTTTGAACAGGGCCTTGCCCTTGTTGAACCATGCGCTGCCAAAGGCAGGGTCCAACTCCAAGGCTTTATCATAGTTGGCCAACGCCTCCTTCACCCTTCCCTGCCTGACCATGGCCACTCCGATATTGTTCCATACCCTCTTGTTTTCAGGCTCCATTTTTAGAAGTTTTTTATAGCGCTCCAGCGCTTTATCATATTCGCCCACATTGAACAAAACATCCCCTATATCTAGCTCGTATTGCACATCCCCAGTTCTGTCCATGGAGATGAGAAGTTCTTCCAGGGTACCCAGGATCTCCAAGGCCTTCTTTTTACTGGCGATATCCAATTTCGGTTCTTCTTCAGTGGCAGTCACTCTCTTCATTTTTAATAGTTCAATTGGCACGATCTTTTCTTGTTTTCCCGAATTTATCGAAGCTTCGATTTCTTGTCTTATACCTTCCAGGCACTCGCCGATAATATCCCTGTCATCGTGTTCCCTCTTTCTCCCCCTTTTTTTAATCCCACAAGCGGGACAAGGTTTCGCATCGTGCTCTTTTATTAGGAAGGGACACATGTCAACGGTCATGCGGTGTTAGAATGAGATTATCTGGTTATGAAGTTTTGGATTGTGTAAAAGCCACCCACCCCTTTAAGCTAGAAAAGGGAAAGCCAAAGAGCTTAGTAATTTTCACATTTAACTAGATTTAAATTTTTTCAAATCTTGATATGATTATACTTCCTTTTATCGCTTGTAAATACTAAAAAAAGTCCACTTAATATGAGAACAATCGCAACTATTAAAATTATTGTGCAACAACTTATCGATTTCGCATCATTTGTAGCTATGGCATTTATGAGCTCGTTTAACATAACAAGAAATGGGATCATTCCCAAGAACAAGAGTAGGAGCCCATCACGCTCATATAAACTAAGCCGTTTATCCAATATTTTATCTATTAGCAAACCTCTTTTATACAAAATAAGAAATGTAAAGATCAGTATTACAGATAAAAAAAAGAAAAATGCAATTTCATTGTACAAATCAAAATTTGGACCAAAATTATAATCAAACTCTATATCGTTCTTTAGGGATTCCAAGCCCAGAAAACCTAAAATCTGTAACATTTCGTCGTAAAGTATTTTCTCAACCTTTCCGAAATCACCCATTCCTCCAGGGAACCTTACCTCATATTCCATCCATCCAATAAAGAAAATATCTAAACGATTATCTTTGATTAGAAAAAATACAAGATTATCATTATCGTTTGGAATTATCTCCAAAACCTCCAAAAAATCACTGGGATCAAACCAAGTGTTATTTGTAAAATCGGCAGAATAACAGCTATTATTGAGCGTCAATTGAACCTCTGATACATTTATATCATCTAATTTGTATCGACCCTGATCTAAACGAACTGATATTCTCATTGCTTTATGAGGGTATTGCTGACCTAAATAAAATGTAAAAATGCTGAATAGAACCAGCAACGAGATGAAAATAACAAGGACTTTTTGAAGCCTTCTCCCTTCCATTAAGGTCGCCTTCCTCAGGTCTATATTCTAGGAATAAACCTTAAGTTTTTAGAATTTTTCCTTCTATTTAACTTACCTAAACAACTCCTCAAAGATCTTCTTCTCGGCCTTTCTGATGTGGGCAAGGAATGCCGAATGCGATATGCCCTTCTTTCCCGCAAGTTTTCTTGCATCAGCCTTTTTTGGTATGTCGAAGAATCCCTGCTCCACAGCCATTTCCAGGCATTTGTATTGGGGCGGTGTTAGGGATGAAAGCAGATCCTTTCCTTTAACGTAATAGTTCGTAAGAGAAAGCACTTCGAACTCGACATTCAACTCCTCAAGATAAGATAGGAGTTCCCTCAGGTTCTCCTTTGTGCCCACCAGGGGGATCGCCATCTTGCCCTTAGTGTTCACGATTGGAAACTCGAAGAAACACCTGAACTGCTTAATTACATGGGATATGAGCTCTGAGACGATGGGGGGCAGATGACCTACCATTATGTATATGGATGTTTTTTCCTCGCTCGAGATCTCAATGATATCATCGATTATGATCGACTGCCTGATGTTCTCAATGTTCACCTCATCCTTCCACTCCACCTTTGATACCATTATGAACTGCTCTGAAGTAAAAAGAAGCGAAGACAATGTCGTGATTCTTTCGGCATAATCGAATATCTTATCAAAGCCAAGTGCGTATTGGCCGTAGACCTTGAACTCCAGTTTGAGGAACTTCAAATCTTTCATGCAGGTTTACATGGTAACTTTCACATATAAAATTTTTGGGCTACAAAAAGTCTTCCAAAGTGAGTTTCTTGTCCGTTTTTTTCGGTTCCGTTTTCCTGGTTCCTTTTTTCTTAGATGAACCTTCAAATCCGTTCGAGAACAGGGTCTTCTGCTCCATTCCCGCAAGCAAACTTTTCTCGTCCCATCCAAAGACTTCCGTTACCCTGGCCACCGTCATGGCCACCCTTTTGGCGTAGTATGCCCAATCAGGTTCAAGTATGAATTCCCTGCCGTCTATGTACGGCTCCACCTCCTGCGGTGTTTTCTTGCTGTCGGTCACTATCCACGAAACCTTCATACCGGGCACGAACTCGTATCCCATCTCCCTCAACTTTCTTGCAACAAGTACGTTGACCATTCTTTGCGGCCTCACGTAGCTTCTCTCAGGTTTTACCGTTCTTGATATGACGAGCTTTTCTATGGCAACATTTCCATCGAGTATATCGTTCACCATGCTTTTCGCGATGGAGACAGCACCTTCAGTATCCCTGTTCAGTATCTTATCAAATATCCGGGCCAAGGTCTCGCTCTGAAGGTCGAAGGCATCTGTGCGCCTTATTTCGTAGCCTCTTACGATAATCCCTTCCTCAGGCCATACTATCCTTCCAACATATCTCTTCTTTTTTCCATGTGAGAAAAGGGGGTTAAGGACCTGCTCGAACTCCAGGGTTGCCCCGCCCACGCTGAACCTCTGGGCCAATTCCCTCCCAAATTCGATGGTTATCTCCAAATCTTTCTTGGGAGATTCAAAGAAAACACTGTCGGTATCAGAATAGATGACCTTCAGTTCCTCAGCCTCGAGCTTTTTAATCAGTTCCTTAACGCTCTGCCTTGCAAAGGCCGTGATGCTCCGCCCGATATCCTTGTTCGTGAATCTGTAAAATGGAGAGGCAAAAACACCGTAAATGGAGTTCATAAGCACCTTAACAGCCTCTTGCAGGCCATTATAATAAAGAAACACCTCCTCATCGCCCTTGTCCTTGGCCTCCTTCATCTTGGCCTTGAACTTGTCCCTGTCCTTCATGAGCCTTATCAGGATTCCCGGGAGCAAACCTTCCCGCTCTTTTTTGCTGAGAAAGTGCACATCTACAGGGCTCACTATCTTCCCTTCCCTATCCAGGGTGGTAAAGCATATGTTGTTGGCTATGATGAGACTCGGATACATGGACTTGAAGTCAAGGACACACACCATATCGTATAGACCCGGTTCGATGCTGTGCACATAACCTCCCTTGATCTTCTCGGTTCCTTCCTTACCACCGGACAAAGGAACCCCGACTTTTGCCCTATCCGCTTCCCTGATTAAAATCGAATCGATGAATGTGGATGTCCTGCCGTTGATGGCGTCATCCAAAGGCAGCTTGGACACGATTGCGAAGTCCATGGCCTTCCCTAGGGCTCTGATCTTTTCCAGAATGCGCAGGGCAAGTCTTGCGTCCTGAAGGCAGTACTCCACCACCTTCTCCGGATTTCTTTCCCATTCCTCATCTATCTTCTTTGGATCCACATCATCCTTCTTCTCCCCCAAGAACTTCTCAGCGATATGGCTCAGCGTTTCCTTCTTGGGTCTCAGCTCCCGCTTCACGTTCCACCATGCATCCGCGATTATGCGCCCATCCAGTCTCCAGAACCTTCCGCCCACCTGCTTCAAGGGCTTGAGGTTCCTGCCCAAAGAAAGCTCGCCCATGTCGAGTTTGTCGGCTCTTTCAAGGATCGTTGGAAGGTCGTATCCGTCTATGTTGTAGCCTGTTATCACGTCAGGGTCGTGTTTTTTTATGGTCTCAACCCAATTCTCAATAATGGACTTTTCATCCCCTCTTAACGTCTCCTCCTCCAACCTGCCCTCGGCTCTTATGGCGCAGCATATCGTGAATATCCTGCCGTCCTTCAGGCTGTTCTCTATATCGAAGCTGAATATTTTCAATTCGGGTTTGAAGGGCTCACAGTCCTCGAATTTCTCTGCCTCCATCACGATATTCGATGTGTAGTGTTCATTCTCCACAACGTTTCCAACCACCCTCACGCACGAGCCCAGATCGGGATCATAGATAAAACGATGATGGAATGGAATGTCCGCTGCGAGAACTATGTAACCCTCCTGCTGGATTCGAGACCTGTATTTGGGCACGGTGGCCGGGATTCGTACGGTGACCCTTGTTGCGGTTCTGTCCTTTCCCTGATAGAACAGCTTGATTTCTTCGATATTTAAAACATCAGGGTCATCGCCAAGCAGCACTGCCACTTCATCCTTTGCCGCGAGCACATGAAAATAGGGCTGGAACCCTTTGTACCTGATGGTAATGGATTTATTGTCCCTTGTCTTGCCAAATAGCTCCACCACGGGCTCATTATCCTCCACGCTGTATGAACCCGTCAGCAGCCTCACATCCCAATGTTCCATAGTCGAACCTCACGCATTTGCTACGATCTTGATCACATCGCAATCCTGCAGCTCGTGGTCATGCCCTACAACACGCTTTGTTCTGGCATCTATTGCCCTGATGAAATTTTTGCCCAGGTCAGTATGGACCTTAAAGGCCAAATCAACAGCAGTGCTTCCCCGCTTCATGAGATAGGCGTCAGGCAGAACCCTACCCTCCTTATCCGTGAGCTTTGACTCGTCCTCCACAGGGTAGACCACGATCAAATCCAATAACTTGAATACCGCCTCCTCGATACATCTCTGAACCCCGGTGTCTTCGATCTTATCGAGTATGTGCTCGATTTTTTGCAGGGCCTTTCTCTGTTTTTCTGGAAGATCGTTTTCTTCATCAATATTGAATTTATTCGTGCCGGGGATATAATCGATCAACCCAGCTTTCGAGGCTCTGCGCAGGGCCAATTCCACCTCCGCGCAGGTTTGTATAACTATGTAGTCCTCCAGCTCTTCCAGCTTTTTCAGGTTCTTCTCAGGGGCTATCTCGCACTTGTTCGCGGCGATTATCATGGGTTTCGAGTGCCTTCGAATATGATGTGACAGGTTGAAAAGGTCCTCCTCGCTCCACTGCGTTGGCTTCTCGCCCAGATGTGCGTCCCGCAGCGCTGCATAGACCTGCCCCTCCGTAACACCCAAACCTGTGAGCTTCTCGGCCAATACCCTCTCGACCTTGGCGCCGTCCAGCTCGATCTGTTTTGAGAGCTTGTGCCAGTCCTTGAAGAGTATACCTTTTATCCAGTAGTTAACCTCCTTCTCCAGGAACTTGACATCCTCCACCGGATCGTGCTCACCTACATCGCAGGGGTTGCCCTCGCTGTCCGTGGCGCCTGAGGCATCGACAATATGTATCAGGGCAGAGGCTTGCCTCAGATCATCGAGGAATTTATTCCCCAGGCCTTTGCCTTTGTGGGCATCCGGCACCAGACCAGCCACATCTATGGCCTCAACGGGGACGAGCCTTGTTCCCTCCTCGCATCGCGAATTCCTGGGATTGCATTCAGTGTCAAAATCCGAATGAGGGCATTTTGCTCTGACGTACATGACCCCTCGATTCGCCTCTATGGTGGTGAAGGGGTAGCTTGCGATCTCGGCCTTGACCAGGGTAGCCGCTGAAAAGAATGTGGACTTGCCCACATTGGGCTTTCCTACTACACCGATTTCCATGCTATCATCGATAGGTTATTGCCTTTGAGACTAAAAAAGATGTGGGATGAGGGAGGATAAAACAGGAACTCTCTTTTAATCAATTCCTACTATATGCCTCTATATCCATCTTCTATAGATCTTCTATTACTGATAACAAGTGCCATATTAAGATTCGAGGGGACGTGATATGGGCGGTAGAGGCTGACTATAACCTTCTAGGACAGCAAATACTTCCAGAGCGGTATGGTGCGCACAGGCTTTTTCCCTATCTTCTCTATACGATCCTCTTTCTCTGTAATTATTATCCCCTCCTTTATCTTCAGGGCTTCCATTGCCTCAAGCAAACCATTGACCTCACGATCTCTTGTGTCGAAACCAAGGTCGTAGCAAACCTGTATGGCCTTGGACATTTTAACTCCTGATCTTATTACAAAATCACATTCGCCCTTGCCCTTCCAATAGTAAACCTCTTTCCCTCTTCTTTTCAGATCGATAAAAACAGCGTTCTCGTACGCCCGCCCCTTATTTTCTGTAAACCGAAAACCTGTTCCCCCAAAGAAACCTGTATCGCCCAAGTACATCTTCTTTGGGCTTAATTGCTGCTTCCTTACTGAATATTCAAACTTCGATACAGGAAAAAAGAGAAAAACTTCCTCCAGATATCCAGTATAGGTGTTTATCGCGTCCAGGGAGAGGCCGTATGTCCTCGAGTACTTTCTCGGGCTGAAATGGGTTCCCGGATTGGCTGTCAGATAGTCTATCAGTCCCTTGATCTTCTGATAGTTCGCATTGTATCTTTCAATAATATCCTTGTGGACTACATCGCTTAAATAATCGTTCAACAGCACTTTCTTGTGTGTCTCCGAGGTCTTGAGACCGACCTCGGGCAATCCACCCCATTGGAGATAGGAATTCAGCATGTTCTTTATTCTGTTTATATCTTCCCTGGCGTGAGGGGGCGTGCTCTTCACACCGTTCCATGCTAGGTATTCCCCGAAGGAGAGGGGAAAGACT
>CBDUXN010000147.1:0-9286 GCA_965371185.1 uncultured Thermoplasmata archaeon | reverse complement strand
AGCACAATAACGTAGTTTAGCTAATTATATTTTTTGCAGTTTGTGAAAAAATTGCACACTGGCTATCAATTCTGATGCATCAGTGTTGCTACGCTGTTGTGAAACCATATCGAGAGCATATATACTTTTTGAGAGCAGGAAAATGGGCCCGACTCTCGCTCTCGCACATCCGCAAACCAAATGGAGGTGGCCGAGAATGGCGATAAAATGGCCCTCTCGGTGTCCCCTCGTGGACATCCTATACAATCTGAAGACGAAGGAAATTGTCCTGGACTACAACATGAGCCCATTTGACTCCAGGGCTATTGTCGAGGTGACTGAGGTTCTCAGCAAGTTAAGGCTGTTCAAGGAACCAAAGCCATTGAAATCCTATGACTTCGGGAGGTATAGGTTTGTTCGCAAAGAATTGGGGCCGCTCGTGAGGGTAACAGCCTGCCTCGTATAAGCGAGGTTGATAATATATTCGGGCCGGCGCCCACCTCTTTTTTTATTTTTAACTGGTGCAACACTGAAGCAACGCTGTTGTTAGGTAAGATCTCACCAATATCATTTATAATAAAAGGCAGCTGTATAACAGCGGGAAACCTAGGCGCCCGCTGGGGAGGTACGCACCAAGAATGAGACAGCCAAGAATAATCCTCATCGGAAGTGGAAGGATCATCATCTACGAAGGTAAGAAATTGCTCATCATCATCAACAGGACCAAAGTAACTTACGAGAATGGAAAGATTATCGAAGTCAATGCTTATCAGGGAAAAATACCAGTGAGGAAAAACGATTTAATATTCAAACTAAGCAACAAGGGGTTGATTAGAGTCCCGATCCCACTGTGGATCTCAACTGACGATGGTCTCCAAAAGTGATCTAGGAAAGTTAAAAATGGGGGCATAACCTCTCCTATTTTTTTTATTTTTATAGCTTTTTTGACCTGAAGGACCAACGATTTTGTTATACATAGTAATTATTTGCTAAGCAAGGCATAAAGCATCTCACCAGTTTTTGAATAGGCGTGATATACTTTTCCACTTTCACTTTTACACCATCAAAATCAATAAATAGACATATACACATTAAATAAAGTGATTCTAATGGTGAAGCATAAGTTCGTAGTTATCGTCGAGCAGGACGAAGATGGGAATTATATTGGCTCAGTACCTGACCTAAAAGGATGTCACTCCTATGGGGCTACTATGGACGAGCTACTGATAAACATTAAAGAGGCCATTGAGGCGAATATCGAGGTTTTAAAACAAGAAAACAAAGAAATACCCACAAACAACTTTTCCGGCATTCATGAGGTTGAGGTCGAGGTCTAATAATGAGTGTTGAGGAGTATGTCCGTTTGAAATGAGGTTTATGCCCTATCTCTGATAGATGGATGATGGGGCCGCTGTCAGATACTATTTTATTTACCATGCAGTCCCCATTCAATATCCTCTTCCACAGTCTTCTTCAGCTTCGTCATTTTCTTCCTTTCGATCAACTCCCTGATTGCATCCCTTATCGCCTCAGATCGACTAGCATACCACCCCTACTCGATCCTCCTCATCAAATTGATAATCGGCTTCTTTGACACAGAATTGGCTGTTAGATAGGTTGCCAAAATCGAGGAGACAATGCTCGCAATGAGCAAGTAAATTATAACGAACTCAGGAACCCAAAATATGAGGTTGACAGGAGATAGAATGTTCAGCCAGTAGATAACCATGAAACCTACCGTAATGCCAGCAATCAGGCCTATGAGCACGGATGCAAGAGCAATAACCAGCCCCTCGATGAGCAGCGATTGCAGAATATCCGAGTTCCTGAACCCAAGGGCTTTGAGCACCCCGATCTCGTATTCCCTCTCAATTATTGAAGCGTAGAGGTTCGTGATGAGGGAGAAGATCGCCACCAGGAGAAGGGATGTGAGGATTATCGTAAATATCAGCTGCAGCATGGATGTGGACTGCACGGTCATCCTTATCCCAACCTCGGTCACGCTTACGCCGATGCCCTCCATGACCGCAAATTCGTTCTTAATACTCCTGCCCACCTCCTCATGATCGAAGCCTTTCTTCACCTTCACGAACACATTGTTGTAACCCAAATCGCTTTCCTGTTGCGAGGTAATGAACGCGTAAAGTTCGATGGAGATGAAACAGGCCTGGGTTCCACCCCATGTCTCCGAGACCTGGGCGATGTAACCTGGCATGGATTTTAGGACGGCGGTTATCGTGACGTAAACCCTCTTCCCCTCGTAATCTAGGACCACCCTGTCGCCCAGGTCCACCTCCAGATCATCCGCCAATTGCCGGGGTATGATAATCGAGGAGTTGGTGAGCTCCTCAAAGCTGCTCACATCTCCCTTATGAAAATCTGAATTCGAAACATAATTCACTCCAGGGAAATCAGGATGAACTCCGTAAAGATTTATACCCCTCCCAGACGGTCCTACAAGGTTCGCTAGGCTGGCTTCAACACCGGAAGTGACTGGCGACGCTTTATCAACACCTGTAATCGATTCTATCTGCTCCACTCTGAACATGGGCATCGGTATTAACGAATAAACTCTGATATCAGAACCATTTAAATATCTCACATTATCCTCGGCGGAAACCTGTATCGCCGAGATGAATGTGGAAAAGAATATCATAATAGCCACTATGATTCCAAAGATCACGTTGGTGGATAGATTTCTACGGGAATACCGCCGTATGTTGTTCCCTATGAGCTTGCTTATCTTCTTTGAGAAAGGGCGTAAGAGTCTTACTATGAATACTTCCACGTGCGTTATCACTCCCAAAAGCGTGACACACAAACTGACGAGTATGAGAAGAATGGACATTATCAGAAATGTGAGGATGCTGCCTGGGGAAGAAAAAATCAGTATCGTGGGTATGATCATCGTCGAGTACACCAAGGTCAGGAAGAATATGAGGCTTGCCACGAATATCCTCTTGTCGATACCCTGGGTGCTGACGAATTTGAACACACCAAGCGTCTTAACCCTTCTCACGGCATCTATTGGATTGGCGTGAAAGGCCTTCAAAATTGGTTTCAACGAAAATAGTAGAAGAACTAAGAGGGTCGTCACAACCTGTAATAATATGGTCGTGCCCATGATGGAAAGTGTCGCCCCGGTGAAGAACCTACCCACGATCGCCAATGAAAGGATCATGCCGAAAAACACGCCTGTGGGCAGACCAATGACCAGCATGATAAGCAGCTCGATAAATATGACCTTTGCCACGAATACTCGCTTGGCTCCTAGCAGTCTCAGCACTGCCAGGTCCTGGGCCTTCTCCTCCACGGAAAGGTTAAGAATCGATGCGACCATGATTCCAGCTATGGCAGGAAATATGATGGAGAAAATGTAAATGAAACTGCTAAAGAATCCTATACCTTGAAAACTTGCCTTTAAAAGGTATGCTTTGAAGGAATCGACCCTGTACTCAGGCCCCAAAGCCGATGATATCCTGTTGCCTATCTCAATAACCTTACCTGCTGGGTCCGCTATGTTGTCCATATCGTACAGCGATTGGTCCACTACAACATACACGATATTTGCCTTACCTTCGAGGCCCAGTGATGTCTGCAGATACTCCAGATTGGTGATGATGTAGAGCTCTGCCGGAGGGTAAAATCTGCCTGTCAGGTTTATTATCCCAGATATCGTGTAGGTATGGGGTACAGGTGTGAATAAATCTGGGAATATGATCACATCGATGTAGTCCCCCACATCTTTTGAAAGCTCGACAGCCAACTCATATGAGATGACAGCGTTATCACCCGATAGATCGTACTCCCCTGAGATGTCATCTACCGTGCCAGCTTGGTAGCTCTCTTCAGCACCGTACATCACAGCAGGTTTTTGGGTCGCGTTATCTCCAGATAC
Source organism: uncultured Thermoplasmata archaeon (assembly GCA_965371185.1). Classification (GTDB taxonomy): domain Archaea; phylum Thermoplasmatota; class Thermoplasmata. The sequence continues at coordinate 5,409 of CBDUXN010000147.1, read as the reverse complement.
GGTCGCAATAGCGGAAACCACAGGATATATCCCCTCGATACCGGAAATCGAGGAAATATTTTCTATCACAGGTTCCGTTTCGAAGTAAGTTATATTGAACCCCTCTTGAGCTTGTGTGATGGTGAAATCGTAGTCAAATTCAGTTGTGTACATCATCCTTATTTGACCTTGACCAGCAGAGAATATCACACCCATGAAAACCATGAGCAGCGCCGCTATGATCACGCTGAGGATACCCAATATGTACCGCTTTGGGTTGTTCGAAATGCCGTGAAACACATATTTTATGGATTTCATCGTTCCTCAGCCCGTATCCTCCCGTCCATCATCTTCAAGATCCTGGAGCCATACCTCGCCAAAGAAAAATCGTGGGTGACCATGCAATAGGTCTTGTCCTTGTTCTTGTTGAGCTCGAGAAGAAGCCTCATTATACCCTCACCGCTCTTTTGATCCAGATCGCCAGTAGGCTCATCCAAAAGCACCATGGAAGGGTTGTTCGCCAAAGCCCTGGCTATCGAAACGCGCTGCTGCTCTCCCCCGGAGAGTAAAGAAGGCGTGTGCTCTGCCCTGTCCTCAAGACCCACCATCCTTAAAAGCTCTTCAACCCTTCTTCTCCTTTCTTCCTGCGTGAGACCTTTTATCGATAGAGGGATCTCGATGTTCTCGAAGGCTGTTAGGGATGGGATGAGGTTGTAGAACTGAAACACGAAGCCTATCTGATCCCGTCTAAAATCCGCTAGCTGGTTGTCGTTCATCATGGCCAAAGGGGCATTATTCACCCAGACCGAGCCCATGGTAGGTCTGTCCACACCGCCTATTAGATGCAGCAATGTGGATTTTCCGCAGCCCGAAGGCCCCATCAAAACGAGAAATTCACCCTTTTCTATGGCCATTGTGATGCCATATATGGCATGCACAGGAATCCTGCCTGTATAATACACCTTGTGCACATTGTCAAGAAAAACAGTTGGCGGCTCTCTCTCAGCCATTATACCACGCTCTATTGAGCGAATAAGCTGTGACGATTTAATACTTTTCTTTGATGATTCAAGAGATTCTGTAGTGCAAATCAGCAAGGCTCTGAGGTACTATTGCGCGGCCTGCCACCGCCTTAACCCATATAAAAACCTTCTTGCACCCCATACAGAGACCTTATTAGGCATCGTAACCAAAAACAAACCACTGATTATCAAATATAGACATACTATTAGGACGACTACCCCATATATTCCTCTGTTAGATTGTGCGATTAAAAATCCAAAAAATGTTCCCCCGATAATCGATATCACTCCCAATATTGGAAATGGTTTAATACACTGGTAATTCGTCCTTTTAAAAATGATACCTTCTGTGAGCAGGGGTTCTCCGCATTTAATGCAGACCTGGAAATTATCTCTGTTGATAGAACCGCAGGAATAACAATAGACATCCTTATCACTAAATGACAGTCCCTGTATAGGGGAAAAAAACATATTAATAATAATTTGTCTCCGCCACTCAGATGCCCTCTTTCTTACGAGTATTGTGAATAAGCCAAAACCGAATACAAGACCAATACCCAACAGATAACCCACTGGATCAAAGTATTTATAGGGGACTGCCGTTCTAATATATATTGCCAGAACAATCCCTAAAAGGATCTCCACAATCCCGAGATATAGTAACATCCTTTCCATAGATTTAACCAGGTAATCCGTAATAATTTCCTTGGTAAACACGAATTTTCCACAACTCTCGCATGATTGTCTATCTGATGTAAGTTCTTCTCCACACTCTGCACAGAATGTCATTGCAACGTTCAATGTATATCTGATTATTTAAATATGTTGCGACAAGAAAGCGTTCGAGTAAACCAAAGCCTCAATACTCCGTCTTCTCGCTTATGACCCTTGTTACCTGGAATTCTCCCTCGCCGAAAAGGAGGGTGTAGTAATCCGGACTGTGGTTGGTGCCCCTCATCTTCACGCACCGTATTCTTCTCTGTATCGTAACCCCGTCCACATTTTCCATTTTCAAATGAATTATCCCGTCAGCCAAAAAATCCTCGCCGTACTTCCCGAAATCCTTCGAACTCTGGCTCATCTCCGAAACCAGGATAATCGTTGCCCCCAGTTCCTTCAGCCATTCGAACAGATGAAATAGATCGTTTCTCGGTTCAGCAAAGTTCGCCATCAGCTCCAACACAGGTAGGGAGTCCAACACCAGAATATCGTAACCCATGTTGTTTTTCAGGTTTTGTGCATACATCTTGAATATCTGTGTCCATGTCTGCTGTCCCAATTTGTCTAAGTTCTTCCTTATAAGTGACAGGTCCACAACACTGATTTTATCTTTAACTTTACTGAAATTCAATCCCATTCCTTCTATCTGATCCAGGAGGCTTTCCCTGCTCTGTTCCAAGGTTATGTATGCGCCTTTCCTGTCATTTAATAAGGCATTTTTGTACAACATATAAAAGGAAATGGAGGATTTCATGGTGCCGGGTTCGCCCAATATGAGTACCCTGTGTCCTTTCGGTATCCCGCCGTTCATCTTCTCGTCAAAGCCCCCTATGTAGGTCTTTATTCGTTCTTTTGGCATTTAAAATCACCTGTGATTTGAGTAATCTAGGTCGAGGCTTATATAATTTATGTTGCCGTTATCCATATAAGGTGAGTGTCGATTGAAAGAGTCGTCTTCTTGAGGTATCATGTCCTCCAGAGGCTCTTCCTCACTTGCCGTATCACTAGGCTTTTTTCTGAACCTGACCAGAGCCATGATTATGACCATCAGGAAAAGTAACATTACAATTCCCACTCGAAACCATTTTTGGGAGAAGATAGAGTCGTCCTCATCATCTATTGTGTCCGATGGAATTAAAAGGGGATAATAATCTACATCTTGATGTGGTAGGTCAGTATCTCCAACACCATCCCCATCCATGTCCTTACCTGCATAATCACTCCAGTAATTTCCCTCATCGTTTCCATCATCCCATACGTTCGTGCTGTTTGATTGGTCCAGCTGATCTGAGTTGTAGAATATGTTATTATGATGGAAAATGTTATTACCGCTGGAAGAATCAAGGCTTATCCCACATCCGCTGTTTGAAGTGATGTTGTTGCTAATGATGTGATTCGTGGATGATGATCGGTGAAGAGATATTCCTAACCTGTTTTTTGATAGAATATTGCTAGTGACATAGTTGTAGCTGGAAGAGTCGAGGCTGAGGCCATATGGATTTGTCGTCGCAATATTGGAAGTAATTGTGTTATTGCTTGATTTGTAAAGTTCAATACCACTGCCCTCGTTTGAAGAGACATTATTGCCCCAGATATTGTTCTCGCAAGAATCATATAGGTTGATGCCATCCCAATTGTTCGAGAATGCGTTGTTGAATGCTATTCTATTCCCGTCAGAGGAATATATATGGATGCCATACAGCGCGTTGGAGAATACGTTGTTTTCGCTTATATCGTTCTCATTTGAGTGAAAAAGATCGATACCTGCGTCATGGCTAGAGGAGATGTTGTTACCTGTGATGTTGTTTCGATTTGAAAAATCGAGATTTATACCATTATAATGGTTCGAGTAGATACTGTTGTCTTTGATATTGTTCTCGCAGGAATAAGATAGATGGATACCCCATCTGTCGTTTAAAGAGACATTATTGTCAGTTAGATTGTTCCTATGAGAATTACGGAGGAAGATGCCATACTCGCTATTTGATTTGATGGTGTTACCAATGATGCTGTTGTTCGAAGAGAAACCAAGTCCAATGCCAACAGAACAATTCGTTAGTTCTTGGTTCTCTATCCTGACATTCGTGCAGTTGGCAAGTATCACTTGTCCGGCGCCCAACGGGACAACTCCTCCTGTCCGGTTTTTCCAGTAATGCACTGGCTTGCTGTTAATAGTATTAGAAATGTCAATATTATGCGTGTTCCAATGGTCAAGTAGATTACCTTCAATAAAAATTCCATTTTCTATCATTCTGTTGTCTTTGATGTTGTTCCCAAAGGAATAAGCAACGCGGATACCGCTATCATCGTTCAATGATATAGAGTTGCCAGTGATTGTAATTCCGGTTGAATATAAGACACCCAGGCCGTCCGAATTATTGGTCATGTTGTTGCCAATGACGTTGTCCCCAACAGAATTGGTGATATAAATCCCGAAGTAGTTGTTTGAGTATATGTCGTTGCCCTCAATGACGTTACCACTGCAGTTTTGAATATAGATACCGTACATCTTATTTGAGTGGATTTTATTTCCGTTGATGACATTTTTGAAGGAAAAGCCAACCTCTATGCCAACAGAAACATTCGATATTTCTTGATCCTCTATCTTTACCCCTGTGCAGTTTGAGAGAATAATCTGGCCTGCATCGGGAATGATCATGCTACCGGTCCGGTTCTTCATGTAGATTATTGGCTTACCATTCACCATATTAGAGGTGTCGATATCATGTGTGTTCCAGTGCTCGAGTAGGTCCCCCAAAATAACGATGCCATTTCCTATCATCAGGTTGTCGGTGAGATTGTTACCGCTTGAATGACTGAGTTGAATACCACGGTAGTAATTTAAAGCAACAGTGTTACCAATGATATCGTTCCCGCTTGAAGACACGATATAGATGCCATCTCCATTGTTTGAGATGTTGGTGTCAACAATATTATTGTTGTTTGAGGACTCGATATAGATGCCGAACCCATTACTTCTAAGAGTACAATTTTCTATCTTAGCATTACTAACATTGTAAAGATGAATCCCTTGATATGCATATTCAATTTTTAAATCCTTTAGGACAAAATAGGCAGTGGTAGATCTTATCTCAATCCCATAGGTGCCATATGCTGAGCTTGCGTTTATATCATAGCCCTCGATAATATATGGATTCCCCGCACTTCCATTACCAGGCCATCCCTCAGAAGCTGCCTGCACCGCAAAATCTGCATCTCCATCGATCAAAATCGGTTCATGTATGGTGTAGGCCTCCACAGTTATTGAGGTTGTGGAAATGAAACCAATAAAACAGCTAAGTATGATAGTAATGACCAACACTGTTTGTTCGATCTTCTCCATTGGACTGTACCCCTCCTTGAATGTCACAAAGTACTTCTGTAATATTTTCTTTATGTTTTAAGTCTTTTGTTATGTAAAAAGGGATAACGTTGAGGGGGGGAGAACTGAACACCGATTTAGTGGTAAAAAATGGATTTTGGAAAACAAGCCAGCAGTCGAGACAAGAGGGGATAGGAATCCTGTGATATCAAGGTTTTGTAAGGGATTCATGCGGTTGCCTCCTCTACATTCTCGTCGTCCTCAGATATATCACCGACCTCCTGTTCAAGGAGATGCTTGATGACCCATTCATAGCCATACTCGACATACTTTCACTACCCCCTCTGGAGTCTTATTTTAAACCCT
>CBDUXN010000146.1:0-9305 GCA_965371185.1 uncultured Thermoplasmata archaeon | reverse complement strand
CCATCTTACCTGGTTGCATATCACCAAAAGCGCTCATCTCAATCAGGACACTCTACACGCTGAGGTTGTATTTAAACTCTTATAGTTACTGACCGTGAATATCAAGGTAAGAAGATCTTAAGTTGTGGCAAAGCCACACCAGAGCCCTCGTCATAGGATAGGAGGAATGGCCCCCCTCATCAGTTTACTCGAAGACCATATCATTATCAACATTGATATTAATAGCGTAATCCCTATCTCTTCTAACGGCGGTTTTAATACCCTCCTACTCACTCCAAACGCCTTATTGCGATGCACACCACCGAGAGTATATTTGATATGCCTAGATTTCATTGCTCTCGGTGGTGGTGATTAATTGGCTACCTTTTGTTACAATTAGCTTGAGGCTCATTGGTCAGGTATTTTTAATCGTGTAATTTTAGGTCGATAGAAAGGGATATAAGGTTTGAAGTTAATGATATAGTCCCCGACTCTCAAGCCTAACCCTTCCTCGCATAATTTATCGCGGCTATCTGACCCGAAAATTTTTCCTCCTAAGGCTTAGGGTCGGGGGTTTTCTATAGCCATATTATTATCAAAAGTGAGTATCAGAAATGACAATCAAAAGTGATAATTTTAACTATGCAAATACCTCTCAATGAAAAATCGACAGATTTAGAAATATAACACTATTGTTTCTACACCGCCAGATGGATTTTGGTGGATTTATCGAGGAATTTTCAGATTTTTTATCTGAAGTGATTAAAGATCTAGATTGAATTATTTTTATAACAAACCCATAATCAACCTGCAACTACCTTTACCACCTGAACCCAAAATTGGGTACAATTTTGTAGACCTTTCTTGGTCCGCCAAAGCCAATCCATCAACCGCACATTGAAAATCACCCTCCGAGACCCCAGAAACCCTTATTATCTGTCGGTTCTTTTCAGTGCCCATGTCTCCGGCGGCGACCAAAAATCCCATTGACAAGCACAAGACCTTCCTATACTTCTTCCTGGCCGCGGTCCTAGTTTTGATTCTCTTTCCTATCATGATCTTCATCCACGAGATGGGGCATGTGATCGCGATCTTGCTTATGGGCGGGGAGGTCACCGGCTTTCACATCACCTGGACCTCAGGATATGTCATATTCAACGGCGTGGAGGGTGCCGGGCCCCTGTTCCTGGTACACCTCTCGGGGGTGCTTGCGAACATGATCGTCGGGGTGTTCCTTATATTCCACGTCTGGAGGTACGAGGGCCATCCATTCGTCGAGGCCCTGAGCCTGGTATGGGGCGTCATCCTGTTCCTCCTCGATTTCCTGAACTACACTATATACGACATCTTCGGCGATCACGGCGGCGATTTCGACAAGATCTACGAGGCCTACCCTTGGTCGGTCCCTGTCTTTATCCTCGTGGACATTGTGCTGGTTCTCGTAATAATCATCCTTCTCACGAGGAAGGAATTCTGGCAGGGAATCCAGCTTCCGAGGAAAACCGTCTGATCTGCTGTACGCCAAGTGTCTGAGGAAACGCACAGGAATATCCAACGTAACCTGTGCATATTTCGATGAGAACGATTATTATAACTCATTAAACATGCGGTTGACATCAACCGAAAATTGTATACGAAATACGGCATATGCTCCCTTACATGCATCACGACCCCGAAAAGGGATTCAAAGATCTCATGCTGCATTACATCATCATCTCCCATAAAGAGAAAGAAGAGAAGAAATGCACCCTTTACCCCTTAAGGGGGAGGCCTGATTTCTCCTTCAGGCCCCGAAAAGATACTGGACAATTCACTCCCGATTCGATCCTGCTCTTCCCCGGGGGAGAGCCCCTCACCACGGAACTTACAACTGAAATTCGAGAACAGGTTGCAGAAAAGGATACCAATGGACTCCTGGAGATCGTGCTGATCGACTCCCGCTGGAAGAAGACAAAAGGTATCCTTCTGTCACTCCCGCCAATGAGGAGGGTTTCCCTAAAGGGGTACGTCACCGGAGCGGTGAGAAAAGACCCGCCCCCGCCGGATGGGCTGGCAAGCGTCGAGGCGCTGTTTTTGATATCACTCCTTTTCGGAAAGCCTGATCCCACATTGCTTGCCGGCTACCACTTCCGGAAACGGTTTCTTGAGGTCAACGGGCTAACATCGGTTTGAGAGCCGTTGTGCCAAAAAACCCAGAAAGGGTTCAAAGAAAGCGGGCTTGATCGGGGGGGCAAACAGAATTCATCTGTATTTCCTGTTCCGCTCCAGGAGTTCGCATATCTCATCCGAGGTTTCGTTATCGAAGACCCCCTGTTTCGCAAGGGACCTTACATAATCCTTCGCCTCAGCAAGTGATTCTCTGGAGCCTTTTGTGACGAGGTTAGCGATGAAAGCGTTTGTAAAATTCTCATCCATTGAGGATTCTTCTAATATTTGTCTGAGATAGTATTTGAAACTGTAAAGGTTTCTCAGGTTGAGCATCGGCTCTTTCTCGTAATCAGGTCTTCTATTGTTCTTTATCCTGGCCTTCGTGAGGCCGGTTTTTCTATTGGCCAAATCAAACGCTCCGTTCAGTTCAATCCAAATATAAAAACAAGATGCAGTATCTCATTCTTTCGGGCAAACAGGATGAAGTACAACGAATCTTGAAATAGATATGCTGTTTGTCCTTCTATCTGGGGTTCGACAATGGACTATACAGGTCATTGCACTTAAATCTTGTTATGTTCGTAAAAGTTCATTTCATAGAAAAGCTGAAGTTCGGGAGCGCTCCTCGTGTCACTTAACATCTCTAATTAGGAACAGTTCTTAAACCCACAGGCTATTCATGTTAAAAAAAGTGATCCTGCATGAGCGGTTCAGCACACGATTCCGAGCTGAGAAGGCTATTTGCCCGCCAGGCAAAGATGGTTAAACCAGCAAGAGACTGGTTGATCGCCACAAAATTGAAGTCATCTTTTTCCAGTGTATTGGAGGTGGGTTGCGGCTGTGGTGATGTGTTGCATGAACTTGGTAGGGATAAATACAGTGTGGGATTGGATATCGACCTGGAATTTTTAAAGGAGTTAAAAACGGTTGGTGCATTGGGCGATGGGCATTTTTTACCATTTCGCGACGGTTCTTTTGATCTGGTGTACTGCCATTTCACCCTCTTGTGGTTTCGCGAACCGGTTACTGTAATTCAGGAAATGGCCAGGGTTTCCAAGAACTGGATATGCTGTATGGCAGAATACGATTACGGCGCCAGGTTGGATTTTCCTGATGAGTTCATATGCATTCGGGATAGACTTGCGGTCTCATAAATCTTGTATAAAAAACCCCTGACATTACCTTAAAACCCGAAGGAGTTAAGGAGGAACGTTCCAGACTGCATCCTCTTTTGCGTGGAACCAGTAACCTACACCCGTTTCGAAAAAATCGTTCTCGCCCATGCTGTAACAGGTCTTTGCGGTTGTGTTATACCACATTATCTTGTTTACATGGGTTCCGAACTCAAGGTTGTTCAATCCGTCGGTTCTATTGTAGCTTGAGAGGGATGGATAACCAACCAAATTCCATCCCTCTTTCAAGGATATTTGCGTGCCACTTGGAACCGCTCCTGCCACCACAAGGCTATCGGCATTTATGATATCGATATAGTAACCTTCCATGTGATTTATCTCGACGACATCATTGAACTCACTTGGCCTATCCTTGTGCCAGTGAAGCCAGGGCCGCGAGAGACCCGCATGGTAGGCCCACAGGCCCGAGCAGTTGCCATCCATCGTTCGAAGGGCATGGGCCCTGGACGTATCGTTTTGGATTAGAGGTATGGATACGAGATTCCAGCCTTCGACCAAATAGTTGGCGACCTTGCCTGCCTTGTTTGCATTCTGCTCCTCGTTATCAGAAGTATCGTTGGCCCTAACGATGTAGAAATAATCGTTTGGGTCTCCATCACCTGCATCTTTGTCTATCCAGTTATATGATGCGGAACCTGATACAGGCATCCAGGCTGCAAATTCATAGCTTCCATTCACGCCTGTAATTGATTTGTAGGCCGAATAACCTGCTACATCGTCGTATCCCCCACCGTCATCAGCGGATGCGGTCCATGTGAGGTTCACATCGGAAAGGGAGCCCGTGATAAGAGCCGCCATTAAATCGGCTGGAGGTGAAGGAGGTGTTATATCCAGCACGGTTATATTGACTGTATCTGAACTGGTTGCGCCATCGTCGTCCCTCACGGTCAAGTTGACCTCATAGTAGCCTGGGTCAATGTAGATATGAACGGGATTTTCGACGTAGCCGAATTCACCGTCTTTAAAATCCCATGTGTAGTTAACTATGGTTCCGTCTGGATCATAGGAGCCTGTGCCGTTGAATAAGTAAGCAGTGTCCTCATCCACACTGTCGTCTGGACCTGCATCCGCAACTGGCGGCTGGTTAACGGCACCATTTGATGCACCCGGAGTTGGAGTGGTTAAGATTACAAAATCATTTAATGGATCATCATTGTCATCGCCATCGGGTTGTAGAGCCAGCGATTTATTCTCAGGAGGAGCCGTAGCGTTGGATAATATTGTATCATCATAGTTAGGGTTTCTGCCCTGTGGAATTCCCCATTCAACGCGGTCGATCACGGTTATATTGGCAGGCCCTCTGCCTGTAAATTGGAGTATCACAGCATCGCCAGCATTGTCTAATAAATCCGGCCCCGTGCCTGTGATATCGAATACATAGAATTCGCCTGGTGCAAGGGTGCCGGAACCAGCTACATCATAATAATCCATACCTCCAGGATCATTGTTATCGAATTCATAAAATCTGTATTCGCTGAGGTCGGATACCGTGGTGGATGTTGGATTGTATACCTCTATCCATTCATTTCCTGATAAGGGGTTGACCATGATCTCGTTGATCTTAAGCATTACCGGCTGAATACCATCGAAAGTGAGATCCAATTGCTGAGTACCACCTTCCGTCCATAATGAAGTCTCATTAGCAAGTTTATCGTCATCAGTCCAGAACCAGATTTTTTCACCAGGAACACACCCTTCTTTAATGACAGTCTCTAGATCATCACCGTTTACATCGAGACTATACCAACCAGAAGAATCAACACTAGTTAGACCATAACACACACCATCATCACCAAGAGCTTTGATAATTGTTCCAACTGGTAGGGAAACTCCACCTTGTTTGGCGGTTCCCCAATAATTATGTGGCATAGGCGGCGATGCGGTAGTGGTAATGGGCAACACACAAACTATCACTATAAAACAAATAGAAATCGCGGATAATTTATTCATTGTTCTCATGCTAACGCTTCCTCGTATAACTATAATGGAGTATTGCTAAATAAACATTTGTATGTATGGTTCTGTAACAAACTCGGTTGAAAACCCTTCAAAATCCCTTTTTGTAACATGGCGGTTGATATAAGGCTATTTTTTACCTTTCTTTCCAGTTGAAGAATCCTCCTTTCGACAAAGTTCTGTTTCTATACGCATAAAAGGAAATTTAAAGGTAAATGTAATTCTACGAAATTCAAACTCTGATTTGTTATCTTCTTCAATTTTTTTGACAATTTCATCAACACGTCCCCTAAATATTCTCATATGTTTAGTGAATTGGGGCAACATCACAGAATAAAAGAAAAATAAACTACAAAGAAGTATTAGACCAAATATCAACAACAAAGTGGCTATTGATAACGCAGGTAAAAAGAATTTATCAGGAATTGTACCAACAAACAAGAAATAAAAAATTACAATGGATAAGGTAAGAAATACTACACATCCCCAGAATATAGGGAATTCGTGTAAAGGGATACTATTATTATCGGAATCTTTATTCATAGAAAGAGGTATATTCTTGCAATTATTTAAAATATCGTAGTTTTGTTATGACCAATACTCGGGTGATAATGATTGTTTTTAGCAGAAAAGCTTATGCCGCATTGAAAATAATGCTATCAATATATGTGCGGAGGATATAAGCCCAACAAAGACAGATGGGGTAGAGAGATTGTTAGCAAGAAAAAGAAAGAAAGAGATTGGACACCAATATATGTGGCAATATTTGATATTATTATGATTATCTTAGCAGCTATATCATATAGCTATAATCCAGATATATGTACAAGATTAATTGTAGTTGTAATTTTTATAACAATTGCATTCATACTTTCTCGTTTTTTCAGGAGACGAGCAAAGATTTAAATTCATCATAATAATTTCTTGTAATTTGTATCAAACATATTATCGCAATAATCCATAAAAAACTAACCAGAATATTTCCTTTTATAAATCCTATCCAACCTATCATATAATCTCCTATGATTACTGTGATAAAAGAAAGAATAAGAATAATATGAAATGATATAGAAATAATCCATAATTTTTTTAAAAACATAGCTCTCGCTCTCCTTTATTCTTTTCAAAATATGCTAACTTTTATCTTTCTGGATGTACTATATGTAGACTGTATAATATAACCTTTTTGGATTCCAATACTGTTTCGTTCAACGAACGGTACATGTACCGTCCATCGGGACATAAACAAGTTTAAATAATAGGAAATAATGAGATAAATTTGTGATTGATATGTACAAAATAAATCGAGATTTTGGTAAGGATAAACTAATAGAGCTTTCGGACACATTGTTAGATACACATGGAAATGCGAAAAGTATTGTAGAAAAGATTCGAAATGAATTATTAAAAACAGATAATATCCTACCTAATTTAAAACAACCTACAGAGAATCAATTTTCTAAATGGTGTGATACTGGTGGTTCTTATACAAAGGCCGAAAAAGTAGCTCATAAAATCAGTAAATTGTTATTTGGTAAAGTTATTAAAAGATTTGATATGCCTGAAAATCATGGATAAACATAGGGATAACAAAATCCTATTTTTCCTTTGATTCTCTCTCTTTCAATGCTATTTTCAGATATGTCAACCAGGGATTTTCACTGATAGGCACATATCCCAACCCTGCTGTTTGAGCAGGTGTCATATTATCCAAACTCATGTGAGGTCTGATATTGTTATAGTAGAATCGTTCGCCATCTAATATTGTCTGTGCTGTTTCCTCACTATCCAATCCCCTCATTACTTTCAATCTTTCCCTGATTGTACCGTTCAGCCTTTCCTCATTTTGGTTGAGAAAATGTTTTCTCTTTGTTGGTGTTCTGAAATGTATTGTGTGCTCCTTATTGGTGTATAGTTCCTTTCTGGTTGCTTCCTCGTAGGCTTGTAGTCCATCCGTTATCAATGCTTTAGGTCTCTTACCTGCTCTTTTCTTGCCCTCTTTCAAAGGTTTTCGTGCATCCTTTGCATATCGGGTTTTGGTAATTTTTGATGATAACAAAAATCGAGTATCACTATCCATTAAATTCCATATCCACTCAAAGTTGTTTTTCTTACCTTTTTCCCTTATATTCACCGTCATTTCATCGCTATGCCATAGGTCTCCAACATTGGGTTTATATTTGTCTGAATATTCACTGAGGATTTCACTGAATTTTTGTATCCATCTAAGAATAGTAATTCTTGCAACATCGGTATGGTAAAACATTTTCAGATGGTGTTTAATTTTGGCTAATGAGTTACCTTTGAAATACAAATCCATGCAAACAGATACAACTTCAGGTGTAGCCTTTAATCGGGATAGCTCTATATCCGCTACAAAGGTAATCCCACACACCTTACATTTGTATCTTTGATTGTATCCTTTCTGGCATTTCCTTCTACCGTTCTTTACAACCATATCTGAATTACATTCTGGACATACTATGACTTCTGAGAATGTTAAAATGTTATCCGTATCAATATCCCTTTCAACTTCCAATCTTAGTTGCATCGAAAAAGCAACAGCGTAGATATGTTTACAATCCTGCTCGTATTCCTTCCAGTTGGGACATGAACATATCCATCCCTTACCGTATTTCTTTTCTATATCGTAGTAAAAATCCCCATGTTGGCTTCTTACCTGATAGTGTTTCTTATCTATCCTTTTTATGGCTTCTTTCCCCGATGAGAGGATAGCCAACCCCCTTAATTGTCTCGGATTATGTATTGTCATGTTTACTTGTCTCCTACCTATTCTAATACCTATATTGATTTGAGGGTATTTAAACTTATTGGTAGGAGAATAGGTAGGTTTATATACCTGTTTTTCCATATCTGTATCTGGTGATTTATTGACAGAAACAACATTACAACGAGCCACCAACAAATCCGATTCTTTGCGTACGACCGTACCATCGTGGGTCGTATCGCAATTCAAATTAGAGGTAGGGGATAAGTTCGAATGGAAATTGGAAGCCCCTAAAGGGTCTTTAATATTAGTTGTAAGACCTATAAAAAAGTGATAAAAGTTTTCAATTTTTAGCAGAGCCAGACGTGAAATTCGCCACAAATTATATATAGAGCATAAACCTATCCTAATCATATATATACCATGTGCAAGGGGCGGGGTTCGTGTCCCTAATGAAAGGCTCTATTACTACCCGCCCTTTACGATTTTTAGTAAGGTGCTATGGGTTTAAAAGTGATTTCCCGTTAAATATGGTGCTATTATTACTACATTAGTGTATCTAAAATAGAATTAGGGATTTAAATAGGGAATGAAAGCGGAATGAAAGTGGATTTATTATCAATCTGGCATCCTCCATTTTCCATGACTTAACTTTTCAATAATACCACATTTCTTCATCAAGTTTAAATGTTTATTGACAGTTTTTGGGTCACATTTCGCACAAAATTTGACTTCTCCTGTTGAAATGGGAATGCCTTTACTATTAAGAAATTTTTCACCTATCTTTTCCATTATTTCATTTATCATACCTGCTTCTCCATTTTCTGCATATGCTTTTTTTATTTGGTTTATATCGTCAACCTTTCTCAAGACGCTCTTTTTTTCCTTTGGTGAAGATTTGATTTGAAGTTTCTTTTTCGGTTCAATTTTCTTTTTTAATTCTTCAAATAATGAAATGGGCATATGAATACTAACAATCATCTCATCAATTACGCTATAATAATCTATTGTGTAAAAATCATTTTCATCTGGATGTAACCAAACGATTGAATGAGGATTAAAATCTCTCGGTATTTCATATTTTTCTACTTTATTAGTAGTGGGATTTCGCCATGAAGCAAAATATACATATTTTTCATCTTCTAAAGGTTCTATTCTCCATTTTGCAACATCCCTGCGGTAGACATCTATCCATGTATTTTTTTCTTGTTCCACATAGCTAAGTCTATCTTCTAACTGTCTCACTCCCGATGTTTCCCCAGATAATTTTATTTTTAAATCTTCTATTTTAAATTCTAATT
>CBDUXN010000145.1:0-9321 GCA_965371185.1 uncultured Thermoplasmata archaeon | reverse complement strand
ATATCATATCAGCCTCTGGCTTAAATTACCCAACGTTAGGGTTTCTGGTTATTATGTATGGTTGATTACTTAAACATTTTCGTCGAATTTCGTTGAATCGGTAAGTGATGATGCGAATCTAGGATTCTGGTTTCTTACCTTTTTTCATAGCAGCCACGGCAGCGACGCCAACCACGATTATGATGATCACAACGACCAGTATGATAATGAGCGTAAGGTCCTGGTCTTCCTCTCCATCGGTACCGTCACCATCTGCTGCGCTTGCCAGACTCATGGAGATATCCCAGTTTTGATCTGGTGAAAGCGGCATAGTGCCTTCCAGGTCGCCCTTTTCAGCCTCTATCGTATAAGAATAGTCCGTTGGTGTACCGCCGATATCGACCTTGTAGCTGTCCAATAACAGTGTTGGTGTTTGGCCATTTGCATCTGTTGTCCCTGTCCAGACTGTATTATCTGAGGCATCCTTGATCGTTACGGTCGCCCCATGAAGGGGGGCCTCGTTATCATCCTTGATGGTTATGTCCACATAAATAGTCTGATAGATTTGCCCTTTTGTGACAGATGTGTATGTATTTCCGCTTTGGGTTATTGTGCATCCTTCTGTGTGTATGCCCCACCACTTACAATTCTTAATTTCGTTATCTGTGATGGTGAGCGTTGAATTATAGGCGTAAATTCCGTTCTCTTCGCAAGTATCAATAACGTTATTTTTTATCGTTAAAATGCATCCATTGCCTGCCCAGATACCGTTATGCGGGCTGTTCTTCATGATATTGTTTTCTATTGTTGCAGTGACATAATCCCTTACCCAGAAGCAGTTGTGTCCTGCACCGTCTATATAATTGTTCTTAGCAATGACCACAGAGCCTTCAAAGAACTCCACATTGCATTTCATAATAGATTTATAGAATGTGTTGTTCTCAAACGTAGCTGTGGAATCGGTGGTCTCGAAGTTATGCCCGTAATTGTACCCTACGGTGTTGTATTCGAAAGTGACATCGCTGTTGAAGCCTGCAAATCCATGTCCTGATTCGTCCCATGAGTCCTCCTCAGGTTTACCGTTATATATGATGGTATTACCATTGCAATCCACTGTTGAATCATTTATCCAAAGTCCGGAGCGGGTATTGTTATGAATGTTGTTGTTCGTTATAGTTAAATCACAGCTGTCATCAGCCCAGATGCCGTTCTTCGAGGCTCCCCAAATGTTGTTGTTCTCGATTGTTGCCACAACGTTGGTTTTTGACCAGATATTATTCGAGCCTCCGTTAGATATTTTGCTGTTTGTTAAGTAGCCTGTGCAGCCTTCATAGAACTCAACATTGCATTTAACTGATGTCGCATTGAATGTGCAGTGGTCAAGATACAGCGTTGCATCCCGTCCCTCCACATTGTGCCAGTAGCTGTGAGATATCGTGCTGTGATTCACATACAGGGTTTCGTTTTCCGCGATCACACCCTGCTGGCAGTAGTCTATCGTGGAATATTCGATAATTGCATTGCATTCTATATAAAGGCCAGTATATCGATAATCTAGGAGGTTTTCATATCCACAGTGCATAATCGTGCTGTTTTTCATTTCAAATGTAGCGTCCTCTCTTACGATGAAGTAGTAATTGTAGACTCCGGACCTGTCTATGGTAGAGCCGCTCTTTATATAAATCGCGCCCCCGGTTTCCACTACAATACCAAATTCGCCTTCTGACTTGGAATCTATCTTGAGGGTGGAATTATCGAGAGTTAAGCTTCCGCCGTTATGTATGATAATCGAGCCATTAAAATCGATCATTTCATCTGTAATCACGGTGTTGTCGCTGATCTCCCAGTTTCCCGAGGAGGGTGGTGATGTGCCTGTTATGGTTCCCCCAATATTCATGGGAGTGCTCAACAGTAATGCAAGGACACATAAAATTACCATTATATATTTTTTCATCTCTCCAACCTCCTATCAACAATTCTGAACCGATAATTTAGTATCCCTTTAAAAACCTTTTTATAATCATATCATATACGACCCAAAAGAGGGAATGGATTGATAAAAAGGACCGAAATTCGGACTTACATTTCAATGATAATCGTCACCATCCTAATAGTCTCAATATCACAAATCTCCATAGCTGAAGAGGCAACCTCCATTGAAATAAGCGTGGAGCTTTCCCTTACAGAATGCTATTCCAGTAATACTTTATGGATCAATGGAACCGCGCAGTACGATAACTCCACTCCGGTCAAGGATGCCCATGTGTTCATTCGAATAAATGAAAACGCGATGGAATGGAATGCCACCACCGATTCGAGCGGTATTTACGAGAAACAAATTACAGCTGTCGGCAGGTTCATAGATCAAAACCAATCTGATGTCTCAGAATACACGGATGGGATACGATCTGGAATTCGCGTTGGGCAGTCGTTCAAACCAAATGTTTCGGAAATACAGAGCATCGACATATATTTCATCAAAATCTCCCCTTCTCCGTCCTCTTCTCTAACGGTTTATATTAATACTTCAATAAACGAGCCCACAGCTATTGGTAGCGCGACTCTGGAATATAAGGATATACAAGACGGTTGGAACAACTTCGCCTTCTCATCGCCTTTGGAGGTTATACCCGGCAATGAGTACTTCATTTTGTTGACTTCCAACACAACCATGGGGAGCTATCGCAATCAGGGTAGGCCCTGGGGCGGGGGAGCAGATTATGAGAACGGGAGCGTGTACTGGGATTATGGTACAATGATGGTTATTGATACTGAGCAGGACATCGGTTTTAAAACGTATTATGATGATCGACTACCCCCTGGAGATTATACTTTCAACGTTACCGTAACAGGGGCCAACAGCACCCAGACACTCTACGGCTACAACGAGACGACTTTGACCGTCAAACCCGATCCCATTGCAGATTTGGAAATATCCAATGAAAACCTGTCGTTGATTTATACGAATAACCCCCCGCTGGAGGGAGATTCGATTGTCATCAATGCCACGATTCAAAACCTGGGCGATAAAGCCGCCTCCAACTTCCTCGTCAATTTTTCACTCGACTCGGAAACCAATGTATTCGACTCGCAGGTTGTGACCCTTGATGAATTTCAGGAGGATAACGTGAGTGCTACCTGGACAGCCGTGCCCGGGGAACACACACTTTTTGTTATTCTCGATTCGTCTAGTATCATCAATGAAAGCAATGAAACCAACAACAACGCATCCATCCAGATTTTCGTTGATGGGGATAACGATGAAGACGGGGTAGGCAACCTCACCGATGACGACGATGACAATGACGGCTATCCTGATACCATGGAATTGGGGGAAGGCACGGACCCTTTGAATGCCACATCCAAACCACCTGATAATGACGGCGATTTCATGCCGGATTCTGAGGATTTGGATGATGATAATGACGGCTGGAGTGATGCCATCGAGACGAGTGCAGGGACAGACCCCTTTGACAACTCCTCTCTTCCGCATGATCTGGATGAAGATGGGATAGCTGATGAGCTGGAGCCCGATATTGATGATGATGGAGTACCAAATGAGCAGGACATGTTTCCGTATAATTCAACGGAATGGCTGGATACTGATGGCGACGGCATCGGCGATAACGCTGATACCGATGATGACAATGACGGCCTTTCTGATGAAGAGGATGATTATCCATTAGATACCGACAACGATGGCCTCAACAACGATTTCGACTGGGACGACGATGCCGATGGCATCGCTGATTCGGAGGACGACCATCCCTTGGATACTGACAACGACGGATTAAGAAACGATGTGGACGATGATGACGATGGGGACGGCTTATCGGATTCAGAGGAGCGTAAAAAGCATACCAACCCCCTTAAATTTGATACCGATGGCGACGGCGTGAGCGATAAAGGGGATTACGATCCCCTCGATTCAGGTGTTACGTCTGAACCTGGATTTCCATTGATCTACCTGATCGTCCCCCTCCTAGCAATTTTAATTTTAGTATTAATCGCCTTTTTAGCCTCAAGAAGGGGGGGCAAGTTCGGGGTTGTGGCCATGGGCGCGGAATACAAAGAACTGCCAGCCTTGGAAGGCAAATACGAGGCTCCCGCTCCTCCGCAGCCCGGGGAAGCGCTTCCCCCTCCTGTTGAATTTGTAAAAACCAAACCCTCTGATGAACTGGCAGGGCTGGAGGAGGAGATCGAAGGGAAGGCGCCTCCAAAAGATGAATTGGCAGGTTTGGAAGAAGAGCGCGAGGATGAATTAGCAGGTTTAGAGGAAGAGCATGAAGATGAATTGGCTGGACTCAAGGAAGAAATTGAGGGACCTGCACCTCCACCGCCAAAAGACGAATTAGAAGGTTTAGAGGAGGAACTTGAAGAGCCGAAGGAGGATTTTGAGGGAGAGCAACCAAAAAAGACCAGAACATCAGACGTTGAGCCTGATGAAGAACCTTCCCCACCTGATGATTAACTGGAAGCCGCACCTTTCTTTTCCAATGTTTCCTTTGCTATTAAAGCTGCCCCGGTTCCAGTGACGATTTGCGGTTTTTCAGGCACATAGATTTTCAATCCAAGTTCATCTTCAAAAGCTTTCCTCATGCCTATATTCCTTGCGGGTCCTCCATCGAAAAACACCACTTCCCTGATCCCCACCTTCTTTGCCATCACTATCAATCTTCTCGCGATGGCCATGTGAATCCCAGCTATCAGATCCTCCTTTTTTGCGCCTTTTGCTATGAGCGAAGCCACCTCGGATTTTGCAAAGACAAGGCAGGTCGTGGTGATATCAACAGGATTCTTGGATTCCAATGACCTGCTTCCCATGTCGTCCAAAGGTACTTCAAGTACCTTCGCCAAAACTTCCAGGAAGCGCCCGGTACCTGCAGCGCATTTGTCGTTCATCTTGAAATCTAGGATATTGCAGTTATCATCCAATGCTATGACCTTCGTGTCCTGACCCCCAATGTCTATGATGGTCCTGATGCCATGTTTCTCGCCCATCCATTTTGAGCCGCGGGCGTTGGCGCTTATCTCGCTTATGGTTTCATTTGACAGGGAGGTGATCCTCCTGCCATAGCCAGTTGATACTATGTATTGTATATTATCAAGGGATTCACCGGACATGGCCAGAGCCTCTTTCATGGCAGCCTGGGCCGCGCCTTCGGAACTGGCCCCTGTGGGCTGTATGCCGTAGCCCACAACTTTGTCGTCCTTTAGGATCACAACCTTGGTGTATGTGGAGCCGATATCAACCCCCGCAGTGGTGGTCACGTTCTCCCCCCATCTTCTGCCACTATCGCAGCTCCCAGGGCACCCACTATCTGGGGATACTTTGGAACGTACAGGTTCGTGCCCAGTCTCTTTTCCAAGGCTTTTCTCACGCCGATGTTCCTGGCAACACCGCCTGCAAGAAATATCTCACCCTTCACGCCAAGTATTTTCACTAAACCTGAAACCCTCCTTGCAACTGAATCGTGCAGTCCTGCCAGAATATCCTCCTTCTTGGTGCCCCTTGCGACCAGCGACACGACCTCTGATTCTGCAAATATGCTGCACATCGTGCTCAGCTTCTTGGGCTCGTGAGCACGCAGTGACATCTCGCCCATCTCATCCAGGTCCACCTGTAGGGCATAGGACATCATGTCCAGGAAGCAGCCCGTGCCTGCAGAGCATTTGTCGTTCGTTTTAAAATTCGAGACTTCCCCGTTCTCGTCCAGCTCGATTACTCTTATGCCCTGCCCGCCTATGTCCACCACCACCCTTGTGTTGTTGTTCAGCCTCCTTGCACCCTTGGCATTGCAGGTGATCTCGGACTTCATGGAAGTAGCAAAATCCAGCGAATGCCTTCCGTGGCCTGTTGCTACGATACCGTTTAAGTCTTCGAATTTGAGGCCTCGCTTCTGCAGGCTCTTCATTAGAAGATCTTTTGTGGCCTCATCTGGCTTCATACCAGTGTTTGTTATGTTGTAGCCGATGATCTGGTCATCCTTCAAGAGCACGCTCTTTATGGTGATCGATCCAACATCCAAACCAGCCACTATAATGTCAACATCCCCCTTTGTCATGTTACAACTGGATTATTTACGATTTCAGGTATGAACTAACTGGATATTTAATATTATTTGTGGATTGAGGTTGGATATTTAATAATGCCCACCATCCTTTCCCCCTCCTCCCGCCCACGAACATATTACGATATCAGGAAAGCCATTGTGATCTTCAACAAATACCATAAAACCAAAACTTAAATAACGTTAGTATCTAATCGGATGCCATGGACTGGAGTGTTGTTGTAGGGGCGCTTGTACTTGGCCTGATAGCAAGCCTTAGCTGTCTCGGGCTGTGCATTCCAATCCTCGTTCCATATATAATGGAGAAGGACAAGTCCCTCAAAGAGGGATTATCCACAGCGGTTTTCTTTTCAATAGGGAGACTTATCATCTACCTGGCCATCGGGATCACAGTGTTCATGATAGGGTCAAGAGTGGTTGGAGGGTTCCCTGATGAGGTATTGAGGGTTTCCGTCACCCTGTTGGGCGGCGTGATAATCATCTACGGTGCATGGATAGTGTTCAAAATGCCGAGACCGTTGGGGTGCCCCGCTAAACTGGCTCAGAACTTCAGGCCAATTTTCTCAATCATCCTGGGAATGCTGATTGGTTCATTCTTCTGCTGGGCGTTGTGGGCAATGCTTCTCATGGTTGTTCTAAGCGGGGATTTTCTCACCATGTTCTTGTCTGTGATAATGTTTTGGATAGGAAGCTCAACGACCATCATCGCCGCGGGCACGATATCGG
Organism: uncultured Thermoplasmata archaeon; assembly: GCA_965371185.1. Lineage (GTDB taxonomy): Archaea > Thermoplasmatota > Thermoplasmata. Next base: position 2,545 of record CBDUXN010000145.1, on the reverse strand, counting down.
GTGAGGCGGGTGGAAGATTTGGAAAGAAGATCGGAACCGAGAGATTAAGGGAGCTCTGCGGAATGGTCCTGATGATGGTGGGCGCGGCTTATATGATCAACGGGTTGTTGTTGTGAGGTTATGGTTGAGATCCCGTGAACCCGGTAATGCCTTCCCATTTAAGTTCCAATGATCGCCGAGATGTCGTCCCCTTCATGGTCCCAAACATAAATGAGCTGGCCGTTTATGGCGTCCACAGCAGCAGAAAAGCTATCACCGCTCTCATATTTCTTTTCCAAATAATATGCATAATACGCCCGCTCCACTGTCAATGAAACAGTCAAGGAAATGCTTGGATATATCACGTTCGCCTTCACGCCGTAGTTCACCCCATCGATCCAACTGGGGGATCCCAAGGCAAAGGTAGCCTGTTCAATTTCCTCATCACTCTTAAAAACATCCTTGCTTGCAGAGAAGGACAGTATTAGATCGAAATCAGATGTGGAATTGATCAACTCAGGAAGCTCGACCTCTCCTTCTTCTTTTATATTATAAGTTCCATCCGTTTTTTCAATTATGATGTTGTAGCCGGTTGTATTCCAAGGATCTCCAAATGTTAGATTCCAAAGCGGGTTCTCCTCTGTTTCATTGTAATAGCCATCCACAACATACGCATCAGGATGGGTCTGGAGATAATTGCGAAATGAACTTGAGCTAATATTTCCTTGTTCTATAGCCTCCTCCGCCGTGAATTTAAAGTCAATGCTGCCCGTGCCCATCTCAGGGAGGTAATCCTCATCGCTCCAATTTATGAATTCATAACCAGGGTTAGTAGAGGGATAATGACCATTTGGGGGTCCAACATTACAATCACCATATGGGATAAACTGATTGCCGGGAACATATCCATCCTCCTGGAGCGTGCTGTTGTAGTAAATCGATATTCTGTTTCCGTCCTGATATATAATCGTATGTATCTTGGTCTGGACCGGGAACGGAACCTGGTTTGAAATCCATACCTGCATCTCGAACTCCTGGATGCCGTATTTATCCTTTGTCTCAGGGTCTATGTCGATCTCAACTTCAAGAGCAGGATAACCGTTGATGTTCGTTGCCCCCTTAACATACCAGAGGTATGAGACCTCACCTATTATCTTGGTTTGGTCGTCTCCGACCTCAAATGTCCTGTCTGGTGAGAGATCCTCGACGCTGAATGTAGCAGGCTTTTCCCTTAGATTCGAATAGGAGCGAATATGATCATGGGACTCCATTCCAAAATCAGTTTCTTTAGCCAATTCGAAATCGAGTAAGGTATTCATGAAAATGGTCTTGTTGGTTGTTAGGTCTGTATAGGCTCTCTCTGTAATAATGAGGTCGCCGTTCCCAGTGATAGCAGGCATTTGAGTTTCCTGGCCACTTATTATTGCTGTACCTTTAACGGTTCCTTCTAGTTCGAGATCCTGATATGTATATCGTTCGACAGTACTGTGGCCTTCACCATAACCGTCTTTCTGGATTTTTGTTTCTTCTATTGCGGTGATCATCTCCTTGTGATCATATTCATCAATGATTTCGATGTATATACTTTTAATCGTGAATTCGTAGGTATTATAGGTGCCCGTGTAAAAGCCTTCCGGGTTCGTGATGTACACACTACCGTCCACATCATATGAGCAGTTATCCCCGATCTTTCCCAGGGGGATGGTCACAATCAAGTCCGTAATCGTGATCTTTTGGGAGGTTTCGTCTTTCATGCCCTCATCATCATAAACTGTTAGTGTTACAGTGTATTCCCCGGTATAATCATAATAATGCGTTGTTACTCCGTCGAATCCATCATCGTGTGAATCAGAGCTTTCAATATAAGGGGGAGTTCGGGGATCATCGAAGTCCCATTTGTATTTCACAATCTCCTTATCATCTGTTGATCCTGAAGCGTCCATTGTTATGTATTCCCCTATGGTGGCTGTCTCAGGGTCCAAACTGAGCTCGGCAACAGGGCCCTGATTTTGAGCGAATATGAGAACGCCTACAGAAGCGATAATAATGATTATCACAATTAGTATCGCGGCCAATACACCTCTTCTTCTTTTCTTCTTCTCCTCTGGAGGTTTCTCCTCCTCCACAACTTCAGCAGCAACTGGCTCTTCTTCCTCTTCGATCTCCTCAACCACTTCTTCCTCTACCACTTCCTCCTCGATTTCCTCCTCTTCTTTAGCAGGCGGCTCTCCAATAGAGATCACCACGACATCCTCCTCACCCGCCTCTTCCTCCTCTATCTCAGGCTCCTCTTTAGGCTCTTCTTCAAGTTCATCCTCGAGCTCCTCCCCAAGATCGATTTCTTCTTCCTCCGGCTCTCCTGGTTCTTCAGGCTTTTCCTCTTCCTTCTTCTTAACAGGTTTTCCTATTGTTATGACGATTTCCTCTTCGCTGTCCTCATTCATTCACTTCGCCTCTAAATTAGAAATCGATACCTATAAACGGCCATATCATGCCCCAGCGCGGTTTTTTCAAAGAACGTGAAGTTTATCTCTCTCGGCGTATAAATAACTAACGGTAACTGGAT
>CBDUXN010000144.1:0-9338 GCA_965371185.1 uncultured Thermoplasmata archaeon | reverse complement strand
ATAAAGTATTCCATGTTGTATTAACTGGTGGTGAACCCTTTCTGAATTTTGAAGTTTTAGAACACAGTCTCAAACGTTTACATGCTAATAATATCTCCACTAGTGTTAACTCTAATTTGATACTTGTTACAGAGGAAAAAATTGAGAGGCTGAAAAACGCAGGGCTAGACCATATTTTAACGAGTCTAAATTCGCATGATCCAAAATTGGTTGATTATATAGCAAATAGAAAAGGTGTCTTTGAAAAAACAATAAATGGTATAAAAATTGTAATAAAACACGGAATTAGAGTTAGTGTTAATATGATTATATCCGAAGCTAATCAAAATCATGTTTATGAGACAGCAAAACTATGTGCTGAGCTTGGTGTGCAGAGGATTTTTGGAACGAGGTTAGTACCATCTGTCAATGTTGCTCGTCCGCAAGAATCGGATTTACGTCTTGAGAGGGAAGGAGCTTTATCAGCGATAAATGATTTACTGAGAGCGAAACGGGATTTCGGGATAGCTATTGGTACATTGATTAGCTATCCTCTGTGCCTTTTAGGTGATTTGGATAAATATAAAGATTTTGTTGGCAGAGGGTGTCCTGCACAGCGTGGAAATCGAATGGTTATTAATGCCAATGGAGAAACACATGCATGTACGCATGAGAAAAAGAGTTATGGCAATGTATTTGAAATAGGTATAGAGGAAGCATTTAAGCGGATGAGAAATTGGCATGATGGATCTTGTCTTTATTCAGAATGCGCGGAATGTGAATATATTAATATATGCTCTTCAGGATGCAGGTCGGCAGCATATTCCTATTTCAGGAAGATGGATGAAAGAGACCCCCTATTTGTTGGAAAAGATTCGATAAAAGTTCCACATAAGATGTCAATTCCAGAAGAAATCACTCAAGCAATCGATTCTGGCGAATCTTTCATCGTTCCCGAGAGAATAAGATTTAGAAAAGAAGAAGGCTTCTATACAATAAATGTCAGATGGGCTAACGCATATAATATCGATACTGAATTGGCGGAGTTCCTAATTCAAAAACAGGAAACTGGTGAACAAATAAATCTTAATAACACGAGTGGCGATGACCCCCGAAAAAGTCTAATATACCTGATTTTCAAGGAAGCTGTGATTCCTGTTAATACAAATCTTAGGGAACGTTTTGAAGAAGTGGTTAAGTTGGGTTGTAGTGTCGATCCTGCAGATATCCCCAGTAAAATAATAACCAATTTAACAAAGGCCAGTTGCTGACTTGTCCTGGTATGAAGAGAGTCAGATGGAGAATTTGTGAGGAACCATAAAAATGAGAAAGGTGGTATTTATACCAGCAAGATGTGGGAGTAAATCTATTCCATTTAAGAATATAAAAACTTTTTGTGGTCAACCCTTGATTTATTGGAATTTAAAAGCCTCACAAGATGTTGGTGATATTAGTGAGATTTATGTAGCAACCGATTGTGAAAAGATCGAAGAAGTTGTAGAAACATTTGGATTTTCGAAGGTAAAAGTTTATATGAGAGATAAAGAGAATGCTCAAGATACCTCACCAACTGAAGATGTAATGCTAGAATTTATTAATAAATACAACTTTGAAGATGAAGATTTATTTATTCTCGTTCAAACTACCTCTCCCTTTACAAAAGCTAAAGATTTTGAAAATGCACTAAAATTATACCAAGAGAAGAATGCAGATTCATTATTAACCTGTGCGAGAATAAAAAAATTTGTTTGGACAAATGATGGAAAACCAATTAATTATGACTATAGGAAAAGACCTAGAAGGCAAGATTTTAATGGAATTTTAGTAGAAAATGGAGCTTTTTATATAAATAAAATAAAAAATATCAAAAAATACAGAAACAGACTTTCTGGAAAAATAGCTATATATGAGATGCCAGAATATACAAGTATAGAGCTCGATGAGAAAGATGATTGGATTATTGCGGAAACTTTAATGAGAAAATACGTTCTTTCAAAATATAACAAAAATAAGAAAATTAAGTTATTTATAACGGATGTGGATGGCGTACTTACTGACGCAGGTATGTATTACTTTGAGGAGGGAGGAGAATTTAAAAAATTTAATACCCATGATGGAAAGGGTATAGAATTGCTTAGAGAGACGGGGATAAAAACTGCTATAATCACTTCTGAGAATACGCAAATAGTAGAAAATAGAGCTAAAAAATTGAAAATAGATTATGTTTATCAAGGTATAAAAGATAAATTGTCTGTAGCAAAAGATATTTGCAAAAAAGAGGATATTGCCCTTAATGAAGCAGCTTATATCGGAGATGATATAGACGATACAGAATTGCTACAAAATGTCGGATTAGCGGCATGCCCTGCAAATGCGATGAGGCCTATCAAAAATATATCCAATATAATCTATCTTGAAAAGAGAGGCGGGGATGGAGCTGTTAGGGAATTTGCAGAAAAAATATTGGAAATAAATATGGAAAAATAAAATAGAAAAATGCATGTATTCATTCGAGGGAGTCTCCTGCTGTATTTGTGAGGAAAAAAATTTCGAATTATTATCTAAGAAAGACCGTTATGGTTTATATACGCCTGTAGTAATTTGCAAAGAGTGTGGATTAATTCAAGTTAATCCAAGAATGACGCAAGAATCATATAATCAGTTTTACGATACAGCCTAACTTTGACACTTTGCTCCGCTAATTTATCCGGAAAATGAATTTGACAGAAGCCTTAATCTGGGGCGTTCACCCCCGATTTATCAGGTGATTGCTTGATTTTGCCCTAAAATCACATGAGATATAGGGTTGAAATTGGAGAAAATGTGTCTTTTACCACCTGATTTCCTGTACTCGACCGTAAGTGTCAAATTCATCAGCGATATTTTGATGAATTTCGGCGAAGTGTGCTTCAATTCCTGGTGTTCAAAACGTACCAGCGAGATGAACAATTGAGCAAGAAATCCGACGATCAGAGCACCGTAAATACCTTGCTCTGACCAGAACCGGAGGGGTTTGATCTCGGTCTCGTTTTTGAGGGAGTTGAATATCTTCTCGATGGAGTCCTTTTGACGATATGTCAAAAGGGCTTCCTGAAGTGTCAAATCCTTGTTCGAAACCAGGCAGAAAAATCCTTCACGGCCGGTGATGGACGCCTTTTTGAGGATGGCCTTTGCCTCACTTTCACTTAACGATGCAAGCTTCGTCTGGTACGAATACTCGCACTCGATGAGTGGGTTGTTTATCCTGTACTTTTTGGGCAATTTCCTGTTGTTGTCAATGCTTTGTTGGATATTTTCAGCTTCTGCGAAGAGCCGCTCGACCTTTCTTAATTTGGATTCGATCTGCTGTTCGTATAAATCTTCAGAGAAGAACAGGTAGTTGATCCTGCTCGGGAACCGCTTTTTGAGGCCGTACACCCCATACCTTTCATCGACAAGTCCGGCCTCGGACTTGTCGAAGTCCTTGATCCAGGTGTTCTCGTCGCTTTTGTTCAACTGCCTGGCGGTAAGGAATTTCAGTTTCGAGTTCTCGATGCGGTCGAGGTTCTCCTTACGGTTGCCACCCTTGTCGAAGACGACCATCGAGCCTTCACGCAGCCGGTCTTTCACCTGCCCGAATGTATCATCGAAGTGGACCTGGTCGTTCACGTTGCCCTCACGAACGGTAATGCCGATGGGAACATTGATCGGGCTGGAAAGCTCGCTTAAGCCCACTGTAATCTGCTTCTTGTCTGGCCGATGGTCACGGCTATAGCCATACTTGCCAAGCGGGTACTTGTCGCCATACAGGACAAAGCTCGTCCAGTCCATGTTGATATCGGTGTGTTCAAAATCGAATGTCTCGAACAACACGTCCTGGATATCCGCGATGATCTCCTCCCGGTTCTCGCCGATAGTTTCAAAGACCCGATAGAGGGTCCTCTGCTCAAAGGATGCAAGGTTGAAAGTATTCAACACATCATCGCGGTTGATCCAATCAGCACCTTTTGTAACGCTCTGGTTCTCGGCGAGCCTGTAACTCAGAAGAGCCTCGATGAGGGAGTTGATATCCCTCCCTCGCTTCTTGTACTTCCCGAATATCGCGGAAAGGCCCAGGCGTTCGTAATACTTCTGCACCGTGAGGATGGTGCCGATAGGAAAAGATATATTCTCGTTCGGTGTAATTACTTCTGTTCTTAGGGATGTTTTGTTTGTCATGAAACAAACTGAACTAGGAACACTTTTAATCTTTAACTGTCAAAGTTGGGATTTATTAGTTTTTCGTAATGATATCATTGTTGAAAATGGTTTGTTGACAATTTAAAATTCATGCTTTTGCTTCAATTTCCTCTGCTATCTTCTCTACAAGCACATCTAAGCCCTCATGTTTAAATACTTCCTCCAAGGATTTGCTAAATAAAAGTTCATAATAGTTAATATCGATAGAACTCTCAAAGATAGCTGTAAGATAGTTAATTAATTCTTTTTCGTCGTGCTGATAACTAGTTGTCAACTGTTGTACAATATGGGGAAGTCCTTCTATATTTTCACATTCAGTGACCATACTCATCTTATTATAGAACACATCACCAAAGGTTATAACTGGCTTCTTTAGGAGGAGTGCTTCAAAACCTACAGTGCCTGTAATTGTTGCTACCAATTGGGAATTTTTTATAAGCTCATAGGAATCAATTGAAGGATGTACTAACTTGAGGTTTGGTATCTCTTGTAACTTTTTATAATATGAAATGGATCTGCCACCTGACAATACCATGCTGGGATGGTCTTTTACATATAATTTGAGACCTATGGGTAAACTTTTAGCAATATTTTCGATCAATGCCAGTTGATTAATATAGAATGGAGCTTTTATCATAGTAGCCATCTCCGGTTCAAGATGGAGTGGGAAAAAGATATATTTATCATCTAAATCTGGTTTAGCATATAATTTATCATTTTGTACTCTTTTACGATTTATTATTCTCTTTATTTCTTCCTGAATGGCCCTTATAGTAGTTTTATTTTTGAATTTATAGTCATTTTTGTAGTACCCAATCTTTGTTTGATAAAAATAATGAAATATTCTAGAGGTCCTCTTAAAAACTTGGAGAATATTTTTGTTCTTTAATTGTTGGATATATAGTAAAGTAAAATATCCGGATTTTTGTTGACCTTTTCTGAACTCTTGCAAATAATTCAAAGCTTCCCTTTTATGAGGGCTATTATACCCTTCTTTTATTTTTTTATAAACATTGTCTACTTTACCAAAATTATCGATCCCATCATCTAATATTATCCGATTTCCTACTCTGGCTATGGTGAATAGTATTGTTTTTATTCCTTTCTTTTGTGCCATGTTATACAATATGTAGGATGGCATAGAAGCAATAACCGTGAAAATCACATAATCTGGTCTTGCATTCTCAATTAATTCTTCAATGTTCTTAAAAAATATTTGGAGGATCTTTAGGTTGTCTTCATAGGTATATTCAGAATATTTATTATATAAAATAATATCTCTATCTGCATAAATATAAGGCCAAAGATTCGGGATCCCATATTTTTTTTCTATATATGATAAGTACTCGTGATCCACAGTTTCGTTTTGATAATCGTTAAATATATCCTGTACAAGAGCAAGATGTTCATAATCTATATCATTTTGATTTTTTAAGAATTCATATACCTCTCTTCCGATTACCAACCCCGAAGAATGATTAACATCATATTTTTCTTGCAACTTGATTGCCAAAGCATGGGAAAGATAAGAATAGGTCCAATTGAAATAATGTAATACTCTCATGATTATCCCTAATCCAATAACACATATAATTAATTTATGTTAACTTTATTAGGGTTGTAATTGAATTGTAGTAACATGAGGATAACTTTTATTGATACGCATCTTGATTTGATAAGGGGCGGTGGCTCAAGGTACAGCTTGGATGTCACTGCTACAGAACTCGTTAATAGGGGTTATGAAATATCTGTGATAACACTTGCCTCTGATAATAACCGATTAAACGGGGAGAAAAACTACAAAATCATTGAAGAACGGAAAAACATATCCCCTTTAACAAAAGATATCAATATGACTAGAGCAATGATGAAATACTCTCCAAACACCGATATTTTTCATATTTACGATCCAACACTCTTAATCGGTGGCGCCATTTATAAGTTTACAAAACAACAGACACCCGTGATTGGGAATCTAAATTCCCATGTTTTTTGTACGTATCAGGGGTTAATGGATGGTGAATGTCACAAAGACTGCAACCTAATAAAAAGAATAATTCACTCTCCTGTCAGGATTGATAAAAAATTGTTCAATATCCCATATAGAGTATATCAGCAAATCGGATTCAATCTAGCAAAAAATTACATAGACTATTTTACTGCCGATAGCAATGAAACAAAAAAAATTTATTCCGAATTTGGATTTAATGGTGGGAAAATAAGTGTGGTACCTGAAGTAATTGATCTTGACAGCTTGCACCGGCATAAAAACAAAGGGTTGATGAAAAATTTTGAAAAAGTATTCAATATTTTGTATGTTGGTCGGCTAGCACATAACAAAGGTATTGATTTGTTGATTCATGCACTTTCTCAATTATCCTATGAAGATATAAAGCTACACATAGTAGGGGGGAATGAAAAAGAGGTATCAGAAATGAAAGATTTGGCAAATAAGTTGAATGTTGCAGAAAAAGTTATTTTTCATGGGTACATAGCTAATAAAGAACTTGGACAGTTTTATGAGAAATCCCAAATTTTTGTACACCCAGCTAGATGGCCAGAACCATTTGGTAGAACAATAGTCGAAGCTATGAGCTTTGGGCTGCCTATAATTACATCGAATGTTGGAGCTCCAAAGTGGATTGCAAAGGGATGCAGTTTAGTATTTAAGAGAGAAAATGTGGATGATTTGAGAAAGAAAATCGAAGAGATATATCTAGATATTCCTACTCGAATGAAATTTTCTTTAAAAGCCAAGAAGCGTGCTCAGAAATTTGAAATAGAACATGTAATCAACGAACTTGTAAATGTCTATGATAGTATCCAAACTTAGAGAGTGAAAGATGTCTGTAAAATACGATTGGAAAAGCGATGAAGATTCTGCAGCAGATCAATATGAGACGGTAAAGGGACATTTGCGGAGAAAGGGGATCCTCAATAAAATACTCGATATCGGATGCGGTACCGGCTCATTACTCGAAAAAATACGTAAGGATCACAGCTGTATCCCCATCGGCATTGACCTATCAACAGAAGGGTTATCCTATGCTCAGAACAAAAATATCACAGTCTTGCATACAGATGCCGATGGAAGGGATTTACATTTCCTCGTTCTATTCATCATCTTTTAAATAGGTTAACTTATCTTTGGTTATTTGGAAATAGTATGAATGGCGCGATATTATTCACTATTCAAGGTTCTATTGAAGAAATAAATAAAAAAGTAGGCGGTGACTTAAACAGAGTATCGGAGTTTTTGGTTCTGGATAACTATCTAAAGGAGTTCGATGAAGTATTTGTATTTTCCGATGATAAAAAAGACTTTTCACATCTATTACCAGATAACGGCCACCATATCAGACTTTATAATCCCATCATCTATATCATCTTGGGATGGTTGGTGCTCTTATGTTATACATTTTGGCACAGAATAAAAGTTATTCACTTGGTAGGGAGTCCCGCCTTACCTATGGTATTCATGGTAAACAAACTGACAAACACAAAAGTTGTCCTATATTATAATTATCTATGGTATAAATCATATGTTCATGATACTGGGAGAGGTGTGAAAAACAAACTTCGTAAGAACACTATCGTCGCTGCGATAGTAAGACCTTTTGAAAGGTTTCTGGTGAATAATTTTGTTGACTACATTATGCTCGGCACTGAAGAAGCGCGAGAAATAATAAAGGATGAGAAAAAAACAATGCCAATTAAAAAAGGGATAATACTGCGGAATTTCAATCCAGAGAAAATTGGCGCTCATAGAATTTTCGAAAAAGTTAAAACTAAAACTATCGTTTTTGCTGGTAGATTAGTCCCAATGAAAGATCCTTTGACTCTCATAAATGCCTTTAAAATTGTCCGAAGAAAAATCAAAGATATATCTCTAATAATATGTGGCGATGGGGAACTCGCAGAGGATTGTAAAAAAGCGAGCGAGGGAAATGTTCACTTTCTCGGATTTGTAGATAATATCCCATCGATATTGAAAGGCGCAGATATTTATGTACAGCCTTCCGCCTATGATCCGTCACCCCGCTCTTTGCTTGAGGCAATGGCCATGGGGAAGCCTTGCATAGCCACGAGGGTGGGGGGAGTAGAGCACTATCTTAAAGACTGTGGCATACTCATCGAACCAGAGAATCCCGAGATGCTTGCTGAGAAAATCATATACCTCCTTGAAAATCCAGAAATGGCGAAAGAGCTGGGAAAGAAAGCAAGGAAGAAAATGTTAGAAGAGCATGACCTCGAGAAAAATATAGTGAAAGAACTGGAGACTGTATTAAAGTGATTTCTTTTATTATCCCAGTTTATAATGCACAGAAGACCATTGAAAAGTGTGTTAATTCAGTATTAATGCAGGACTGCGAAAAAGAGGTAATTATCATAGATAACGGGTCTACCAATGGGACCTTGGAACTCATTAAAACCTTGGCCCAAAAAAATAATGAAATAAAGGTTTTAAGGAAAAAAAAACGGGGACCCGGGGCAGCCAGAAATAGAGGGCTTGAAGTTGCCAAAGGGGGATATATTGGCTTTGTGGATAGCGATGTCATACTGCTAAAGGGGTGGGCAAATAAAGCAGTGGAAAAATTGGAAACCGAGAAGGACATTGTAGGCGTAGGCGGAACGGCCAGAAATGCTGCTAGAGGAATAATTGCCGAGCTATTTGACCCCCTTTTTTTATATTATTTAAATAGAACCGAGGGATATGTTGCATCCCTTGCAACAATGAATGCGCTTTTTAAAGGAAACCTTATTAAAAATGAAAAATTCGACGAGAATTTTGTAACTTCCGAAGACCCTGAGTTTTCCTTTAGACTTAGGAGAAAAGGTTATCGACTGTTGCTGAGCAAAGAACTGGAAGTCTTACACCATCACCCTATGGAGTTTAAAGACATATTCAGGCGCTGGTTTTACTATGGAAAAAATTACTCCCGCCCCTACCTTAGATATCGTGAAAATATTTCCCTGCTATTTTTATTCAAAGTGGCTTACCTACCTACTTTTATGGGATTTGTAGGTGCTGCCTATTACAATACAAGACTACTATTATTTCCGGCTATGATGATACTTGGAGTGTTAGCAATGTATGCCTACATAGGCTTAGGAAGGATAGACAAAGTACATATGAAAAT
>CBDUXN010000143.1:0-9418 GCA_965371185.1 uncultured Thermoplasmata archaeon | reverse complement strand
GACGATATCTAAGAAGGGATTTGTGAGCTTTGAGGTTACCTTCAAGGATAAGAGCGGTGAAATATTTCCCGCTGAGGTGTCTTCGAGCTTATTTGAAATCGAAGGCAAGAAAGTTATCCAGGGTATAGTTCGGGATATCACTGAACGAAGGAAGGCTGAGGAAAAGTTAAGGGAAAGCGAGGAGCTTTACAGAATGCTACTTGAACAATCTGGGGATATTATCGCTTACTTTAACACCGATGGAATACTCATAGCAATGAATCAAATTGGTGCAAGAGGTCTTGAAGGCATCCCCACCGATTTTATTGGAAAGCATTTACGAGATATGTTTTCCCTGGACATAGCCAATGTAAGCTTAAGAAGAATCCAACAGGTTGTCAAATCCGGACAGAGCGAAGAGCATGAAGATCTGGTGGAACTTCCCGCTGGAAAGGGATGGTTTCGATCAAACTATTATCCTATGAAAGACGCCAGCGGTAAAATAATCGGGGTTCAGATTGTTTCTCACGATATAACGAGGAGAAAGCAGGCTGAGGAAAAGATAAGAGAGCTAAAGGAGTTCAACGAGTCGATAGTGCAGTCAATGGATGAAGGTATCATGATTTTGGACGAAGGGGGGTATATAAGCTTCATAAACCCAAAGATCGAGAAGATGCTTGGCTACTCTGAGGCAGAATTGGTTGGTGACCAATGGGAGGATATCCTTGCCCCCGATTATCACAGGAGGATGAGAGACAGTTACGCAGAAAACCTACGAGGTGAAAGTGACAGATTTGAGGCGGTTCTCTTCAAGAAAAATCGAACCGAGTTGCCTGTGTTGATAAGCGCGTCGCCTCAGGTGGAGGATGGTACATTCAAAGGTGTATTAGCCGTTGTAACCGACATTTCTGACAGAAGGAGGGAGGATATTGCTAGAGAGGAGTTGATGAGGTACAAGATTAAAAGAGGTTTAACGTACCTCATCAAAGAAAAGGGGCTAGAGATCGGAAAGGAGGTCGTTTACGAGCTTTATAAAAATCATTTCGACGGTCTTATTATCACCAGGGAGCACCCTGAGAAGATGAAAAAAGACATTAACATAAAGCTCCCACTCTATTGGATGACCAATGATCCAAAGGATAAGGCATCAGTCAGGCCTGACTTTTCTCTTTTAGAGAAGATAATTGAGGATAACATCGATAGAAATACATTCGTGCTATTGGATAGATTCGATTATCTTGTGACACAGAACAGTTTTAAGGAGGCCTTGAATTTTGTCCAGCATTTGAACGAGATGTTCTACGCGAGAAAGGCCATTCTCATCATTTCCTTTGATCCGGAGACCTTAACTGCCCAAGAACTGAGCCTTCTGGAAAAGGAAACCATGGAGCTGGAGAAAAAGCGTGAGGTAGGATTATCCGCAGACCTCCTCGATCTTTTAAAATTCGTGGACAGGCTCAATAAGGTGGGGGAGAGTCCTTCATACAAGGATGTTGGCGATGAATTCAGGATAACGAGAACCACCTCGAGAAAACGGATAAAAGAGCTTATCGACAAGGGATTACTACTGGAAAGAAAAAGCGGCAGATTCAAATACCTTGTTTTAACAGAAAGTGGTAAATATTCTCTTTGAATTATAATTTTTTATATTCTTTTTCTTATTAATAGGGTAATACGGGTAATTTTAACAGAATGCTTTGTTTTTTTGTAAATCGTTAATGCAAAAATTAATCATATCTATTCATATCTTTACATAATATTTACAATATGTTTTAATTTAGGGTTAGACCTTACGTAATATGTAAGAAGACGAGCGAGATAGACAAAGGCGCTGTGCATGAAATACGGAAAGATGATAACGAGATGGAGCGGATACCTCCCAGTGGTGGAGGACATTCCCAGCAAACATGCCATCTGGGCAAGGATAGAGAACTTCATGGACAAAATAACAAATATCAGTTCCTCCACCCAGGGAAAGAGCTTAGAGACATATGACTGAGGTTTAGATAAATGAAAAAGAACAATGAGAATAAAAGCGAAATGCTGGATGGTTGCAACTGTCTGAACTGCCGCCTTGGCAGGATCGAAGAGCAGCTCAACCAAATGCAGCGCATCATGGAATCCATGGCCAATTCACCAAAAACTTCCTCAACAGCGTCGAAAAAATCGAAGAAAAAGAAAAAATGACTATTTAGGATAACCGACCCCCAACTTCCCAACCCTTCCTCGCGCAAACGCGGCTATCTGACCCTTAAATTTTTCCTCCTGAGGGAGTTGGGGGTCGCGTTTTTAGCTTTTTTTACTCAACTTAAACAAAACGCATAATGGTTTTATAGTGCTAATCGATTAACTTCAATGCGATTTTATACGTGCATAACGCGTTTCATAGTGGCCTCCTGAGGAGTATGCATGACCTTGGATCCAAAAAAGGCGAGAACGATCAAACAGCAGCTTATCGAGACCTTTGATGAAATCGCACTTCACTTCGACACCACGAGGTACAAACCGTGGCCTGAGAGCAAGAGATTTATATCCACCTTACCAAAAGATGCAAGGGTTCTGGATCTGGGATGCGGCAACGGCCGCAATTCAATACACCTGGCAAAACAAGGAATGGATGTGATTGGCATAGATTTTTCTCGTGCCCTGATAAAAATCGCCAGAAACAAGCTGGAATGGAAGAATATTTTGAATCGCACCGGACTTTTACAGGGTGACATCCCCTCCCTGCCCCTCAAGAGCGATTGTTTTGATGCCGTGCTGTACATTGCTACCCTTCATCACCTCCCCACCCCTCATGAAAGGCTAAAGAGCCTGTTCGAGGTAAAGAGGTGCTTGAAAACTGGGGGCAAAGCATTGGTGAGCGCATGGGCGCAGGAGCAGGACAAATTCAAGGATGTTCTGAAAGAGTCGGAGGGATCTGGAGAGAAGGGGTTCGAATACGGCGATATTTTTCTGCCTTGGAAGATGAAAGACGGCAGGGTGTTTCAACGTTATTATCATCTATTTTCAAGGGATGAATTCGAGGATTTGATTGAAAAAAGCGGTTTGATTGCACTAAATATCTACTGGTCCAGCGATAACCATTATGCCGAGTTGAGGAAAGATTAAGTTAGTGTGGGATCGGGATGTTCTTTATATACTCTTATTTCTATTTCGAAATGAAATAACCGCGGGGGAAACCATCAAAAATATGGGGGAAAAACCCATGAGAAAAAATAGGACATTATTAATTACGGTTTTACTGTTGATCGTAGCTGTAGCAGGAACAGTGGATGCGAAGGTAACGGTCAATAGCGTAACGGTCAGCACTGACAAACCTGCCTACTCCATTGGTGAGGAGGCCATAGCAACGGCTGTGCTTGATTTCACGGGAAATAAAAACCAATTACAAGGTGTCAACTTTACATGGTATTATCCAAATGGGACCGTGGCAAAGTTCGATCCAGATGTTGCTCCAGATGGCAGCGGTACAGCATACAGCAGCTGGGCTACCGATTTTACGGGCAGTGGATTTTTAGTGAACGCCACTTATACCGGTGACACCACAAAATACGACACAACGACCTTTGATGTCAACCCTGCTTCACCAGGAAATCAGGTAGGCGGTCATATATCGTCTGATACCACCTGGTATTATGTGAACAGCCCCTATATTGTCATTGATAATGTAACAGTTGATCCTGGCGTTACCCTTACCGTAGAGGCGGGCGTGGTTGTTGAGTTCAATAACCTGACTAAATTGGATGTGCAGGGGACCCTAATCACGGAGGGAACTTCAACGAATTATACAACATTCACCTCGAACAATACCGCCCCAGCTCCTGGAGATTGGATGGGCATATACTTCAATGGCTCTGGTTCCACTGATTCGATTTTGACTTTCTCTCGTGTGGAATATACCTATTACGGCATCTATATCGATGATTCCTCACCGACGATAATAAAAAATATCATCAGGGACGTTTTTAGGGATGGGATATATGGATATAACACCTCCGCATACATTGCTTACAACACCATTACAGCCATATCTTACGATTTTGCCTCCAATACCGGCATAAGAATTGGGCCCTATTCAAATCCCCTCGTCTACCAGAACGTTATCACGGACGTGGAGGAGTACGGCATCAAACTCTCCTACTCCACTGCCACTATCGATGGGAATCTCATTTCAAATTGTTATTACCCAATTTATGTGATGAAGACGAACACCACGATAGGGCCGACGATAATTAACAACACGCTTTGGAATGGAATAGACGGGCTGTACCTGTACGAGGTTCTGAATATCACCATCTCCAACAACACGATCATGAACAACAGCGGAAACGGTATCAATTCCTACCTGTCCTCCCCATGGATAATTGATGATAACTTCATTTACGATAACAACAAAAATGGCATCCTGTTGTACAAACATGAAAACGCGACTGTCATAAATAATCCCATTTATAGTAACGAGTGGGGAATTAGGATAAGAAAACACAACAATTCGTTTATTTTTGGAAATAATATAAGTGATAATATTAAAATCGGGCACGGGGTGTGGTCGGACGATTCATTTAACCTCACTTTCCTTAATAACACGATATCTGGCAACCAAAACGGTTTCTTTATTGAAGACTCCATCAATGTCACATTTTATAACAACACGATCTCCTCAAACACATGGAAAGGAATATGGCTGACGAACACAACCAACTCCACTATTGGATTCAATAACATAACAGGCAACAACAGGGGCATCTATCTCGATTACTCTGGCATGGCTGTGATCTCAAACGACACATTACTTGATAACAATTACGGGATGTACAGTTCATCCACCCCGTTCATCATGTACAACGGAACGATTGAAAGCTTGACCAATGACTTTCATCTACTTGTTGGTTCAATTGGCACATCCGTAAATACCAGTTTCGATAGTAACAAAGTCGAAATATCTTCTGACAGCGTCCTTACGGTAAAAAATTATCTTCATGTAAAGGTCGAATATAAAAATAACACTGGGATAGAGAACGCAAGTATCAATGTCACAGATAATGATGAAATAGTTTATTCAAATAAAACGGATGTCAATGGAAGTTGTAATTGGATCCTGCTCACCGACAGAATATATGATGGAAGCAGCACCGCAACTGAGAACACCACAAGCGTAAATGTGACGTTTGAAGAGGAGGTTTTCCCTCAGAATCCAAGGGATGTGGACATGTCAACTTCCCATTTGGAAGAATTCGTAATAACTGAATATCCCTTAGTTGATATCACTTCACATGAGAACGAAGCAGTGGTAAATAAAACCGTGGTATTCGAGGGAACAGCATCTGATGTTGACGGGTATGTCGTTCTGGTTGAGATAATGATCGAAACAGAACCTTGGCTGCCTGTAAACGATATCAGCGCCGGTGGGAACTGGTCGAACTGGAATTTTACGTGGGACACATACATGTTAGCTAACGGGACTTACAATATAAGTGTCCGTGCTATCGATGACGATGGAGCGGAGACGATCAATAAAATAAACGTAACCGTTCTAAATGAGGTGTCAGGGCCTGATAATGGTGGAGATGATGGGGGTGATGATGGAGGTGGTGAAGTGGATGAAGGCGAGCTCAATTATACTTTCCTCTTTCTGATCATCCTGATCGCGATCATTTTGGCCCTTATCATGTACTTCGTTGAGAGGAAGAAAGGTAAGGATGAGGACGAGAAAGAAAGGGTGGAAGAAAGCGAGGATGAAGGTGAGGAAAAAGATGTGATGGAGGAAGAGGAGGAGAAATTTGAAGGGGAGGAATCAGGAGATGAAATTACGGATGAGAAGGAATTAACCGATGAGCAATTAACGGAAGGGATGGAGGATCTGGAGTCGAAGGAAGATATACAAGAGCCACCCTTAGAACCTCCTGAGGATGAGTCGACGTCTCCACACTCTGACTGATAACATGGCCGAAATCTTTAAAAAATCGTTCAGAACCCGTATCTCTGGCACTTCTCGTCCACCGCAGCCTGGATTTTCTGGATCTCATCAGGCTTGTCCATCAGGTGTCTGAACCTTCTCTGCGTCTTGAGGTACTCCATAACAGGTTTCCTCTCCTTGGGTTTCTTCGTGATCTTGATGTTGTTGAAATCGCTGCCCTCCAGCTCCCAGAGGACAAATACCCCGGTCTGCACGGCAAGTCTTGACATTTCAATGGTCTTCTCGCTTGGATATCCCCAGCCGGTTGGGCACGGGGCAAATATGTGCAGGAAGCACGGCCCTTTGACATCCAAGGCCTTCCTCATCTTCTTCCTCAAATCTTTCGGATATGCAATGGTTGCCGTGGCAGTGTAGGGGATGTCATGTGCTGCGCATATGGCTGCTAAGGGTTTTTTCGGCCTGGTTTCTCCGATACTGCACTTCCCGGCTGGGGAAGTTGTAGTGGATGCACCGTACGGCGTGGAGGAACAGCGCTGTATGCCTGTGTTCATATAGGCTTCGTTGTCGAAGCACACATACTTGATGTCATGTCCTCTTTCGAGCATTCCAGATAGGGCCTGAAAACCTATATCAAAAGTGCCTCCGTCACCGCCAAAAGCCAGGATGTTCACACCTTCCCTCTTTCCCTTGGCGATCAAAGCGGCCTCTATGCCTGAGGCAACAGAAGAGGCATTTTCAAATGCAGCATGAATCCAAGGAACCTCCCATGAAGTTTCTGGGTAACCTGTTGTCATGACCTCCAAACAGCCTGTCACATTGGCGATGATGGTGTTGGGACCTGCTTCGTTCAAAACCTGTCTAACAGCAGTTGCCTCGCCGCAACCTGCGCATCCTCTGTGGCCAGAGGCGAACATCTCCTTAAAAGCCTCAGTTTTTTCCATGTCATCACCTCAAAAGTTCTCCTCCTTGACATTGATCCATTCGACCATCTTTTCTGGTCTCCCCAGCTCCAATGCCTTCTCCGCTTTCTCCACCATGGTTTCAAAATCCTGGGTCGTGATGTCTCTTCCCCCCAGTCCCACGATGAAGTTCATGAGCATAGGTTTTGTGGATTCGTTGACATATTGCGCCGCAACCTCTCCAAAGACCGCGCCGCCGAAACCTGGTGAGATATCCCTGTCCGCCACCGCCAAGGCCCTTGCGTTCTTAGTCATATCCATGAGTTCCTTTCTCGGGAACGGTCTGAACACCGTCATCTTTGCAACACCCACCTTCTTTCCCGAATCGCGCATCTTGTCTACAGCTACTCTCGCGGTACCGCTCATGGAGCCCAGTGTAAGTAAAATGATGTCAGCATCCTCTGTTTTATAACCTGTGATCTTCTTGTATTCCCTGCCGAACATTTTTTTGAAGTCAGCGAATGCCTCATCTATCACCTTTTCAGAGTCCTCGATAGCCTTCGTCTGGGCGAACTTGAACTCCATGTAATAATCTGGCGTGCCGAAAGAGCCGAACGTCATGGGTTTTGATGGGTCGAGAACGCCGTAGGGTGCTTTAAATTTGGGCAGAAATTTATCTACCTCCTCTATATCAGGAACATCCACAGCCTCCATGGTATGGGTGAGTACAAAAGCGTCAAGGCCAACCATTGCAGGAAGCAAAACCCTCTTGTCCTCCCCGACCTTGAACGCTATTATCATGAGATCCAAGGCCTCCTGGTTTTTCTCGGCGTAGAACTGCATCCAGCCTGTATCTCTCTCAGATATGGAATCCTGGTGATCGCACCATATATTGATAGGTGCTGAAAGTGCCCTGTTGGCAACCGCCATCACGATAGGAAGTCTCATACCAGAGGCGATGTAAAGCATCTCGTGCATCAAGGCTAGACCCTGGGAGGCTGTTGCAGTGCATGTTCTCGCTCCTGTAGCACTGGCGCCAATGCACGCGCTCATGGCAGAGTGCTCACTTTCCACTAAGATGAACTGAGTGTCCATCTCCCCATCTGCCACATATTCAGATATCTTTTCCGGAAACAATGTCGAAGGGGTAATCGGATAGGCAGGGATGACCTCAACCCTGCTCAGCTTTGCTCCCAATGCAGTTGCCATATTTCCTTTTATCACCGTCCTCATAAAATCACTTCTCCTCGCTTACCATCTCGATAGCTTCCTTTGGGCATTCATAAACGCAGATCCCGCAGCCTTTGCAGAAGTCATAGCTGATCCTTGGCCCGTCCTCTGTCTTCTCAACAGCTGAGTCAGGGCAGAAGTCGTAGCAAAAAAAGCATTTCTTGGTACATTTTTCAAGATCTATGACAGGCTTTAACGTTCTCCAACTGCCTGTCTTGTACCTCCTTGAGCTTCCCGGCTCTGGGTTAACAGCTCCAACAGTTACTTTCGCCAAAATCTCAACCTCCTATGCACTTTTGATTTGCATCCTCAGCAGCCCTCACATTCTCCTCCGGCTTGACGGGTGCGTTCTCTCTTATCGCTTCACGGATCGCTTCCATATCGACGTTTCCCACAGCTTTCGAGTAGGCGCCTAAAATCGCGGTGTTCACTATGGGGTTGGTCTTTGTGCCGAGATGGTTGTTCACGGCCACGCTCGTGGCATCCACTGTGAATACCCTTGCATCACCGAAATCAAATTCGCCGGGATCCTTCTGGCTGTTAAGGATGATAATGCCCTCAGGTTTCAGCCCCTTGGCCACATCCACGACCTCCAGCAACGTGGGGTCCAGAACTATCACAGCATCCGGCTCGTATATCTGGGTTTTGAGGTCTATTGGCTTCTCGTCCATCCGGACGAATGCTTGAACCGGCGCGCCTCTCCTTTCAACTCCGAACATCGGAAAAGCCTGGACATCCTTGCCCTCCTTGAAGGCTGCTATGGCGAGAATGTTGGCGGCGGTGACAGCGCCTTGGCCTCCTCTCCCATGAAATCTAACTTCGTACATTCAACTCCCCCATCTTTCAGATACGGGAGCGGCAATGGTATCGTATATCATAAATGTTGTGGTTATATGGTTTTCTTCGCTATAGTTCGATATCTAAATTTCTTCCTTTTTATCTAAAGGCTTTAAATCTAATTCAATCAAGAACCTCTTCGGTGAAATAAAACTTATTTTATTTTTTATCTTCATTTGCATTAATCTCCGATTTGTGGTGATAAAAAAATCGCATTTTGAAATAAAATATGCATTGACATGAGGTATATCGTCTTCATCATCTACCAGTTCACGATATTTATCACCTATTGTATCGATTTCTTCCTTTCTAACGATATTAAGCCCCTGCATTGTCCAAATTAAGGTGCGCATCCATGAAGCTGTGTCCTTAGAATATCTTGATTTGAGGTTATGCATCACCTCCTTGAAGGTGTGAAACGAAACAACGGGAATGAATAATCCTTCATTTGCAGCTTCGATCACCAGTTCTGAGTTACTAATTTCTTCCTCTAAAAAAATCAAGAAGATATTTGTGTCGAGGTAAGCTTTTATCAACTCCATATCTCCTTGTA
>CBDUXN010000142.1:0-9508 GCA_965371185.1 uncultured Thermoplasmata archaeon | reverse complement strand
AATGAATGTTATTGATCAATTTGAAAGAAAAATAAAAAAAATTGTAAAATATATAGAATTCATATCAAAATCTTATAATCGAGAAAAATCAAAAATAATAATTTATGTAGGAGATGCTCAAAAACTGTCTATTAATGATGATTCTATCGATTATATATTTACTGATCCCCCGTTCGGTTCCAATATTTTTTATGCTGATTGCTCTGTATTATGGGAATCGTGGCTTGAGAAAATGACAGATAGATCTTCCGAAGCGGTGATTAGTAGAAATAAAAAAAATAATCCATACTTAAAGACAATAGACGATTATACAAAAATAATGGATACCTGTTTTAGAGAGATGTATCGCGTATTGAAACCTGGTCGTTGGGCTTCAGTGGTTTTTTCAAACTCTGATGATAGAGTGTGGCAGGTAATAAGAGAAGGAGTTAAAAAAGCAGGTTTTGAGTTAACAAATACCGTTGCATTAGATAAAAAACAACGTTCGTTTAAGCAGCTCAAAGGCGAAAAAGAGGGGGAGAATGTTGTTGGCAAAGACATTATCATGAATCTACATAAAAAAGGCGAAACATCTGTTCAAGTCTCGGATGTTCCCGACCTCGACATAAAAGTTCTATCTATCATCAAAAACCATACTGAGACGTTGCCTGAGAAAATCGAGATTGATCCTGATCGATATTCTGATTCTCTTCGAGCTACTGACTCACTCTACAATGTGGTTATTCAGGAACTAATGAACCAGCATCTCTCCAATCGAGGAGTTACAATGCCATATATAAATGAGTTGTGCAGTTCAACAATGAAAAAAGTTGATGGTAAATGGTATCTTCCTGGAGAAGAGATACGTCTCAAAGGGAAGATTTTCGTTGAAGTCAAAGATGAACGAACCGCTATCGAGTGGCTACACAATCAATTAGAAGAACGCCCTCTTTCATTTCCAGAATTAGTTCCAGAATGGAGGAAAGCCACTCTAAAAGCTGGAAAACGGCTTGAAAAATCTCTTCAGCAGCTTTTGGAAGAAAATTTCTGGTATGACTCTGAGAAGAAACGCTGGCGGCTTCCGACAAGTAACGAACGCCTCCAGATGGGAGACGAGAAGACTCTGGAGATGAAACGTAACATTCGTAAGTTGATGGATAATAAGTTAAAAGAACTGCCAGGTCCAAGGGAACTACTGGGATGGCTTACTTTTGCTTATCAGAAAATGGGGGACCATAAGGCTGTAATCGAAATCTACCAGAGACTGAATATTGCGGGTTTAGCAGAGGATGAGAAGAAAAAGGCTAATAAAATATACAAATATTGTTTAACACAAATATCTTACGAAGAGGAGAACAATGGCCAGACGAAACTTTTCTAACAAACATGAATATCTCACCTATTACCTCGCTCAGTATATCCCGAACGGGGCTAAACTAGCCTTGTGTTTCGATCCAGAGGGTATGCTTGATGGAGAGGAAAATGTCTCAGACGATAATTCACGCATCTTCCGTATTCTTACCTATCGGGAAGATGATCTGCTATTCCGTGTACGATTTGCTAAGATGCAAAAAGATCGATGGGATGCTGATAATCCTATTCTACTCAGGATTACAATGCCAGAGCTCTGCCCAAAGGGGCATGTCATCAATGTCACAACCATTCAAGATGTTCTAGCGAGGGTGGAGGGCAAATCGATAGATCTTAGAACCGATTCAGTGTTATCACACTTGACCGAACCTGTAGAATGGCCTGAGTTTACAGAGATGCAGTTGCAGCGCATCAGTGACAATCTCGACTCCGTAGTAAATGCTTATTGGAAGCTTCGAGAAAAGATAGGGAGGAAACGTCCTCTAGCCAAATATCATATATCGGCGGTATTCCTGCTTTCGAAATATCCGAAGATTGAATACTCGGAAATCGAACTAAAGGATGCTTACCCCGAAACAGTGATTCAACGATATTTGAAGATTGCTTATAAAAATAAAATTGCTGAAGAGGACCAGGTATTACTGAAAGATGTTCTATTAGAGTCTAGTGGCCTAGACAATGGAAGCATTATGGGAATCACTCCTTGGTTTGAATATTCATTGAATGAACTAGCTCTACTCATCGTATTATCCAAATACTTGGAAATAACCGAAACCCCAAATCCGTTAGTCATGCTATCTGGACTAGGTTTGTTGTCTGAAGACCCTCTTCCTCTTAAACGGAAATTTCCGGATATTCAAAAAGCAATCATGGAAGATGAGGAGATTTTATCCCATCTCATCCAAATCACAGACCAACACCTATCACAGTCTCAAGCCGAGAAACTGCTCGAAGCCTGCGCTAATTTGGGGGAAGTATGGTTTGACACTATGGCGGAAACTACACCTGCAACCATAGCCTATTGTCTCTTGAAGAATTATCTTCATACCTTCCTTCAGAATCCAGAAACGATTTTGGCCCTGCCAGAAGATATAGGGCATCGAATACGAGGAATGGACCCATGGACACTTCCAGCTCCGGACGATCCAATGAATGAGCGATTTATGGTTGCCTTACGATTCGTTCAAACAATATGTACGATTCAGAAACAGCTAGAAAACCATCCAGAAACAATATCCCAAGTCAGTGATATCCCGGATATCTATCCAAAAGATAATGAGCATTTGCTAGAACTGTGGCTCGCATTTGCCAGAAAGGACGCAGAAGTTTTTGATGATGAGAAGTTATCGGATCAAATCCATGAGTACATAGATCAACTCGAGCATCAGATTGTATCGAGGATGGAATGGATTGAAAAGGATATCGCCAAACATATCATGGTTAATGTCCCCGCATACCTCTATCATCCTAGTTCCTCCGTTCACTTCATTAAGGATCATCTCCCGGACGCGAATGAATCTGAAAAGGTCTGGATTCTTCTTTTCGATGGAATGCGTCTAGATTCCTGGCAGAAAGTTGTGCGGCCCATTCTTGAGGAACATTTTGCTATTCGGGAAGAGAAGATTCTTCTTGCGCCCCTACCTACTTATACACAGCTTGCAAGAAAAGCTGCGTTTGCAGGCGATTATCCAGACCATTGGTTTGGCTACCACAATCGAATCACAGGGGACGAACAGGTCCTCATCGCTAAAAATATCGGCTTGATGACGGACAAAGAGAAGGAAAGGGAGATCGTCTTTATCGATCATGCCGACACCGAAGAAGGGAAAAGGGAATTAAGAAAACTCAAACCGAGGAGATATAATTGCTTGGTCTTCAACATTAGCGATGACGATATCCATACTGAGAAGGGTGATTTGAGGGAAATCAACGATAAAATCCGAAACAAGATCAGGAGGGATGTAATAGATCATATCCGGAGACTTACAAAACCTGATGATTATATTCTGCTGTTGAGTGACCATGGTTTCATCGAACACCAAAGGGCAAGATCAATACGGCCATCCAAAATCATCGAAGACACTCAGATAATGTACAGATACATTAATGATGCGGAGGAGGCAAATGGAATATCAGTACCTTACTCGGGAAAGAGAAATGTCGGAAAGGTAACCTGTATCATTGGTCGGTCTTGGTATTCACGTAGTAAGAGGGGACGATATGCTAGGTTCAGCCATGGAGGTGTTAGCCTTCACGAACTTCTTGTTCCCGGCGTCGTTCTAGAAAAAATCCAACAAATAGATGAGATGCGCATAGAATTTAAAGTCCCAGCGGTTTTGGAGGCTATCGAAGACCAAAGGATTGAAGTGCCTGTGTCTGTGGAGAATCATAGCCAGAAAAGGATATATATTGTGCTATGCATTGAAGACAAGGTCGTTGCTAAAAAAGAAATCGGTCCAGGCGAAGAGTTCAAACATAAGGAAACTTTGATGGCTAGGCTAGATAAAAAGACGATACCGATTTCATTAAGAACCTCTCTATCTGATGGGAAACCTGTAACTATCAAAGGTTCCAAGAGGAATATCCAGATCAAGGTTCAAAAACGAAAGGACAAGGTGGAATTTAGTACTGGCTTGGATCGACTAGATTAATGGTGAAAGAGAATGCCGAATGAACAGCAAACCATTGACGGGGGTGACTCCCAGAAGCCTAAGTTACTTGATTCGAAGATATCGCAGTATCTTTCTGATAGAACTATTCTGAAGTCGTTGACAAGATGGAATGAGGCCTACAAAGAGTTTCCGCGCTACGTTATGGAATACCTCTGCAACCGGTACGTTGACCCCGAAACTCCAATAGAAGGGCAGAAAAAAATCGATCGCATCTTGGATGAACATTATGTGGACAGCTCACAGAAAGAACTTATCAAAAGTAGGATAGTAGAATCAGAGAACAAACAATACACTCTTCTGGGACAGATTTCGATGGTCTATGATCAACGCCAGGGGATATATTGGGTTGATGTTCCAGCTATTGGGGATAATCGGGTCCGGGTTTCTCCAAGAGTTCGACAGGAATTTGGGGATATCCTCCTTTCTTCTGGAGCCTGGGGAACCGTTACTATTGAGTTTGATCCCACATTCGAAATTAAAAAGAGGAAATATCCATTTAACATAACTGACTTTACTCCATTTCAGGTTACCCGACTTTCTCTGGAGGATTACCAAGAGAAGAGAGAACTATTCTCGACTCAGGAATGGATCGACCTCCTTATCCAATCTATCGGTTTCAATCCTTACAATCTTTCAGAACGTGTCAAACAACTCATGCTTTTGCGTTTAGTTCCGTTTGTAGAGTCAAACTATAATGTTATTGAGTTGGGTCCAAGAGAAACAGGGAAAACTTATACTTATAAAAATACATCTTCAAGGGCGTTTGTTGTATCTAGTGGAAAATCTACGCCAGCCACTTTATTCTATCACAAAGCTCGGAAAAGGGTCGGGATAATCGGGGTTAAAGATTTAGTATTCTTTGATGAGGTAGCACGCGAGGGCGAAGGAGAACAAAAGTTCGATATCGAAACCATAGACACCCTAAAGATGTTCATGCAAAGTGGCCAGTACACTAGAGATAATTTGGAATTCTCGTCGCAGTGTTCCATTGTTCTGGGTGGAAACATCAATACAGATATTGAGAAAAAAGCACCCGTGGAGGGGTATAGGCATCTCTTCGAACCTTTACCAGCAGAACTACGCGAAGATACGGCGTTTTTGGATCGGATACAAGCATACCTACCTGGTTGGGAATTGCCTAAAATCAGACCCGAAAATTACGCAATTGGATATGGCTTTATTACCGATTACATGGCCGAGATATTCCATTCTCTAAAGAGAAAGAACTTCCAGACCCATGTCATGGCAAGTGTGTCCTTCAAAAACATGACTGGAAGAAATCAGGATGCTATCAAGGCAACTACTGCAGGTCTATTGAAACTTATTTATCCTCACCGCACACCAGATACCTTAGAACGCAATGAACTAAAATTCTGTTTAGACATCGCTATCGAGATGAGAAAACGGGTAATAGATCAACTTCGCATCATTGCACCTAAGGAATTTGGGAAAATAGAATTACAATATGAATTACTCAAGTAGAATTATGGTCTGAGGAGGTATGTGGACTATCTACTTTTGGAAATTATTTGTCCTAGGGATATGTTGTTGTAAAAACATGTTGTATCCTTCAGGTAAATTACAACCCACAGGGGTTGTCAACCCATCCTCCACACGGCACAAAAATGTGCCTGGGGATGCGATTGAGAGTAAAGAGGCAGGAATACTAATCTTCTTCCAACTCAATCCCCAGCTGTCTGAAAGTATCTATCTTCCCCCTTCTTGCAAAAAAAATCATTTTTGACATTTTAATTAAAATACTGACCCATGGCCTCCCATGGGAACCCTCGGACAAACTATATATCTTTTTCATGGCATTTAACCAAATGGAAATTAATATAAATTTCAAAAATATGATAAACATAAATAGTATGGAGATATAAAAATATGACAAAGAAGAATGTTGGGTTAGTCCTTAGCTGTTCCGGAGCGGGTGTTAAAAACCTTAACAGATTTTTAGAGGACAACAATTCCGAGATTTTTATTGTTTACAGCCTTACATCTCAATTTAAATTGTGGATCACCGAGAGGAGGGTAGGATAATGAAAGATTATGGGGGTGAATAATTTTGGGCGACTTTTATAGTATTGTGTCAATTGTGTGCCAACTTGTTCCAATTTTTGGTACTTTGCCGTGGGAGGGTAATAATGTTTGACGAGGAAAAGAGATACCAGTTACTTGGCCTAATCAACGAATTGCATCAGCGCCCTAAGCTTGAAGAAGTGATGAAATTAAGCAAATCAACGATAAAAAGATATTGTGATAAGTTGAAAGAAAAGGGACTAATTAAGAAGAGACCGAAAACTAACCCTATTTGGTATGAACTTACAAGGGCTGGCATAAAGGAGCTTGAGCATTTAAGTTCCATTTTCTCAGAGGGGGGTGAAGATTGGCACACTGAAAATGCAAAAAATGTTACCGAGAAGGTGTGGCTGCTACATCATTTTGCATTGAAATATTCCATCATTGAGGATTATCCTTTGCAACACTTCAATATCGAAGTCGACATGAATAATTGGATCAAGAAAATGGATGAATGGAAACATTGCACGGTAGAGAAGACCACTAAGCATGTCATAATTCATGTAAAACAACAAATTGGGTCTAACCCTTTTGAACTGGAACACCGGGCAAGAAACATCGCAGATAACATGGTGAGTATTTTTGAAGGACACTATGGAATGAAATTTGGTAGGCCAATACAAGTAGGCAAGCCTCATTATGAGACCAATGATCCACTATGTCAACAATTTACCAAACATTTTACCGTCAAATACAATGATGGTTTATCAACAGTACGTATGGATGCTTCAAGATTAGGGGGAGAAATCGGTTTTGACAATCCTGAGGATGCAGTGGAGTACATGAGGATGCCAAAGAGAGTTAAGATAATGGAGGTGACTGTGAATCGGATGGATAAAAAATTGGATAAAGAGTTCTCGGATTTGAAGGAAACGATACAGATTATTAGAAACAATGGAGGAGTATTGGCAGACGGTATGAATCTTATTCTTGATAATAGGGTAAAACCGAACGAAAAGTATATCAAAAAACCTCCCGAAGAGAGAGAGGTCGGTTATCAATGACAATCAACAATATACCACTGGAGCTTCCAAAGTTTAGAAAACATATCCTCCTTCTCGGATATTGTATCAAGAAGTTATCTTCAAATCTTAGGAGGATGAGTAAAAAAGAAGACAAACTTATGGAAATGTTGATTGAAATAAAGGGCGAGAAATCGCTGAAAATATTAAAAGAGAGGTGAAAAATATGGAAAAAGAATTGAAGGAATCTAATCGCAAGCAGTATCGAGAGGTAGCAGAATATTCTAGTGATTTTGTATGTGAATTATCTGGGTTAATGTATAGGGATTCAATGAGAGCCTTATTAAATCCAGAGTTACCATTTGATGATATACATAATGAAAAAGAGATTTTGCTTCTTCTTGATAAATATAAAAAACAATATGATTACAAGGGAACTAAAGAAGACCTAAGATTATTGCTAATTGAACTTTGGACTAAACAAGCTGAGGCTGTCCTTGATTTTGGTATCAATAGAATGGTCTTATTATATGAATGAGTAAGGACAACATATTCAAACGGAAGGTAATAATAATTGAATCCTGGAGCCATTCCAAGAAAGTCAGTCATCAAATTGATGCGATCTGCCATGCCTGTTCGGAGGCAGCTCAGCGACCAGGCCGTTGATGCGGTCATGGAATTTCTCAGTTCCGAGGTTGAATTATTGATGCGGGAAGGGGAGAGGGAACTCCAGATGTTCAACGAAAACCCGAACATATCGAGGCAGAACAAGCGGATGAATGGTTTTATCCTGCAAAGGGTGATTGATAGAAGGAGGATGAGTATTAAGGATAAAATGTAGGATACATTTAAATAACTACAAATCAATATCCTCTATGAGGTGGTGTAATAAAAATCAAGAGAAGAATCTACAAAGACGGGAACTCCCACAAGATCTACGTCCCAAAGGTTGTGCTCGAATCCTATGGACTCGGGCATGGGGATGAGGTTATGGTGAGTTTCACAAAGGTGTCTAAGAAAGGGTGAATAGTATGTATATATCTGAAAAACGCAAACAGGAATTCAGCCAATGCTTACCGCTACAGGAATTCAGCAGGATTCTGAAGGCGGAAAGCCCTGATTTCTCAGAGAACGGTCTGTACGAGTATCTCATAGAGGTCTCAATGTTTCACAGGCAAATCGGCACCCCCATCGGTCAAAAACCAACCCAAGAACAATGCGAATCCTGGAGGGACTTTGTTGATGTCAAATACGAATCCCCAATGAGTAGAGCCAAGAAGGTGAACATGGTGAACAGGTATCTCCTATTGTATCACAGGGCAGACTTCAGGCTCAGGAAAGAGAAGAGCCCGGAGCGAAAGCGGTCTATTGATACTCTTGAGGTTGCTGAGATCAATGAACTAATAAGCTCTGCAAGAAAGCACGGCAAAATTACAGCTGCAGCTCTTTTCGACCTGGTGTTTCAAACAGCCTGCAGGAATGACAATGCACACAGGGTACTCATGGAGGACCTTGACCATCAAAACAAAAAAGTCTATTTCAGGAAAGTAAAAGGAAATTTCAACAAATGGGTCCAGCTGAGCGACGAGGCTTTCGAGAGATTAACGAATTATATTGAGAACCAGCGCCCAAAGCCCGTGAACCTAGAGGATGAAAAATATGTTTTCATCTCAGAATCAAAACTGAGAAAAATCGACAAGTCATACCTCAGAGATAACCTATCAAAGTTCGCAGCCTTGGCAGGAATAGAGAAAAAGGTCTACCCGCACCTGCTACGCCATTCGAGAGTCAAAGACCTCCGAGATCAGGGATGGAAATACGAGGAAATCATTGCAGTGACCACACATCGTAATATTATGAGCCTGCAGAAGTCGTATATCCACATGGAAAACGATGACAAGATAAGGGCAAAGCTGAACAATAGAATCAGCCCGACAATCAGTCCAGCATCTCCAGAGATAGAGAAAAAGTTCTCGCAGAAATACGATCAGCAGATAGAGCTGCTTCAAAAAAAGATTGAAGTGATGCAATTAGAACTACAGATGACTCATCGAGGTACAAACAAAGACCAGGCAAGTATTGGCTATCAGTAGCGAATCTTTATTTGCGAACCTTATATAATGGGACATATACTCCAATTATATACGGACAAACTTATATACCGCAAACTATATAAGCCCGCTTCACCTTATTTAAAGGCGGCAATGATTTCGGCGTGGGTCGGGAGTTGTGGAGCATTGTTCCAACTATGATCTACCCCTTTCTATTGTTGCCTACAGACATGGAGATTCGAGAAAACCGGCTTCTAAGTCGTGACCTCTTGAATCCGACACTCGACGATATGGTGAGACCAGATAACCTGCCAATAATAACAAATTGCGGATAATATTAATTCCGGTTGATCCTGCCGGAGGCTACCGCTATTGGAATCCGATTAAGCCA
>CBDUXN010000141.1:0-9543 GCA_965371185.1 uncultured Thermoplasmata archaeon | reverse complement strand
GGACGAGAAAAAGGTTTATAAGGCCTTCCTGAAGGCTGTCGAAGATGCCCTGCAGTCCAAATCCCTGATACCTGATTTCGGCACCGCCAAGATCGAAAGCCCGGAACTGAAGGCTTTCGAAATCACTTTGGTTGAAGGCTCGGAAATCCCAAAGGAATTAGCACCGATGATCGAAGCCAAGAGGCAGATAAACATAGAGGAATTCGATAGGGGTTTAGAACCCAAGGGAGAGGTGGAACCATCTTCAGAAAAGGTGGAGAAACATATACCTAGAATGGTATTGGTGGGTCAAATCCTCAACACCTATATAATAGCTCAAAGTGGAGATGACCTATTGTTGATAGACCAACATGCTGCCCATGAGCGCGTGCTTTTCGAAAGGCTGATGAGGAGTGTTGATGAAAAAAAGGAACAGCAGAACTTGCTCTCTCCGTTGACGATCGACCTGACACCAAAGCAAAGGACCTTCTTGACTGACAATCTGGAGATCCTGGAATCCATGGGCTTCAGCATCGAACCCTTCGGCGGAAACACTTTCCAGGTTAGAGCGGTACCTGTTGTATTGAGAGAAACCGTGGATTCAAAAGCCCTGCACGATATAATCGACGAGCTGATCTTGATAGGAAAAATAAGGCATAAGGATGAACTCAGGGAGAAGGCCATGGCAATAGTTGCTTGTCACAGCGCGATAAGGGCTGGGGACGAGCTGTCCCCCACCCAGATGAAGAGCTTGGTGGAGAGCCTCTACAGCACGAAGAATGCGTTCAGCTGTCCCCATGGAAGACCGTCTATGATGTCCATTTCAAAGGGAGAGATCGAGAAGAGGTTTAAAAGAAAATTATAACCCTTCTTCCTGCCCAAGCACTACCATAATCGCTATAAATTGTTATTATTCCTCATCCCCATAAACACAGTGGCTGCAGCTATATTCTATTCTAGCACTGTAAAGCTCGGTGCTCCCCTGCTCTGGTGTTCCCTCCCTGGTATCACACCAGATTCCGTATGCAGTATGGTTGGTTGCAGTAATACCGATATAATCACCTATGAAGGGATGAGGTGCGTTATAGCCGTCAAAAGGAACATCGGATATGTTGATGTTGATATCGAAATTCTCGCCGCCGTCCAATGAAATAGCATAGTAGGCCCATACGAGCGTGTTGTTCTCGTCGTTCCTCCTGTCATAGAAGATCACGTGAACATAGCCTTCTGGGCACACGGCCACAGCTGGAAAGAACTGGTCGATTTCGTTTCCCAGTTTGTCGTTGTTCACCCTCACAGGCTCGCTCCATGTCTGCCCGTTGTCTTTGCTGTAGATCAATAGGACATCTGCATCTCCATTGCGATCGTCGTTCCAGGTTATATACAGGCTTCCGCTGGTGTTGGTATCCCCAATATCCACAGCCGACATCAACAGGGTCGGGGTTCTGTATTCGCCATTATCAAGGGTATAATCGATTGGGTCAACATCGCAGATGATATTCGGACTTGAAAATGATTGACCATTGTCCCCTGAGTATGTATAGCGCACTCCTCCCTTCTGGAAGTCTATCCAAAACGCATGCACTGTACCATCTGGCGTTACCTGCAAGGTGGAGCCCTGGTTGTTGAAATCCCCTGCTTGATACTCAGAAATCACCATTGGGGTGCTGAAGGTGTCTCCCCCATCCGTGGATCTGCTGAACATGATATTTGCCACGGAAAGAAACGTGAACACCGCCCACATGACATAGACATTGCCATTGTCCATATCCACTGCCATCCATTCCTTGTCGTGGAAGGCTATCATGGTCTGCATCGCGGTTACAAGAAGGCTTATCTGATCGAAGGTCTCCCCGCCATCGGTTGACTTGGCCACGAATATGGCGTCTGCACGGCCTAAATTCAAGCCAAAGCCTACGGGATTGACGGGATTGGAGGCGCGCTTGAAGGCTATCCCGGAGATATAGACATTGCCGTCAGGATCGAAGCACACAACAGGATCCCCAGCACCCTCAAAGCCTGTAAGCGGAGAAATTGGCCCTCCCATGTACCCTGGTATCAGATCCCGGGACCACGTCTCGCCACCATCCCAAGAGACGTAATATCCAACCCATGCGTCGTCATTTTGAGTGCCGTAATCGTTTCCCGCAGCCACGATATGGTTTGGATCATTGGGATCCACGGCAATGGCAGGCTCGTTGTTTGGTTCTGGGACAGAAGTTACCGCCACATTCTCCCCGATTCTAACGGTAAATTCCATTTCACCCGATATTTCTCCTGGAGTCGGGGACTCGCTAAAAGCCAGAGATGCGATGAACGTAGCTGAGAGTAATACGAGCATGACGACAACAACTAGTATCTTTTGCTCCTTGGGGGTGGTGGGGTCCGCATCAGGGCTCATGTGGTTTGTAATATTGTTGTGGATGTATATAATTGCTTTGTTACCATGGTTGAAAATATCATGGGAATGTCGCTATAAGGGATTTTTATTTTTCAGATTGAAAAAAGCAAATCGCTAGAAAGTTAAATAATTGACGATAAATTTATCTATTATGTAAGTCCTTAAAGGACAATAGAAAAGAGGCGGGACTTGTGAGGAAGCGGAAATTAACTGCAATGTATCTCTTTATTACGGTTCTTCTTGCTTTTATTCCTCTCAGTGAGACTTTTGCTCAGAATTTTTCCGTTGAACCTGTTGCACACCTTAAGCTAGGTGATTTCGGATTTGGTGCCCCGATCGACATCTCTGATGATGGAAGCACATTAGCTGTAGCAATGCCTGATGAAAATATGAATGTATTTGTTACCATTGTAAATATGAGTCGTTTTGAAATTTTGAGTTCTGTACAGGTTGATATAATGTCTTTATGGCTCATGAATATTGACCTTAATCATGATGGAACGAAACTGGCTGTTGCGGCTCCTTTCTATTTCCGAATATTTACTATTCCTGATTGTGAACTGGAACAAGATTTTAGTGAATATAACGGCCAAGATATTTGGCCAGAGGATGTTACCTGGAGTCCAGATGGAAATCTAATTGCAGTTGGTCTAAACGAAATAGGTAACTCATTTAGAGTGACAATTTTTAATACTAGCGATTGGACCGTAGAGGTTGAACTTACTACCAGCTCTCCAAAAGTATCAAGTATTATTTGGAGTCAAGATGGAACAATGTTAGCAAGTGCTGGGGATGGCACAATTAGTGGTAATAGGATTTTAGATGTTTGGGACACTTCTGATTGGACTAATATAATTTCACAACCTATTGACATTAGATTTGTAAACGACTTGGCTTTTAATCCCACAGGATCCCAACTCGTTGCAGCAGGATACAATGGTTCGATTCAAGTATGGAATACCATTAATTGGAGCCAACAATCATTTGGCGGGGAATTCTCAAATGTAACTCGCTCCTTATCATTTAGCAGGGATGGAGAATTACTTATGACTGATACCGTTCTTTGGACGGTTGATGATTTAAATCTGTGGGGAGAATTTCAATTATCAACACATGGGATGTTCAACCCCTCTTATGACGAGGTTGTAACGGTTACCTTTGACGGAGATGTATACAAATGGGATTCCTCAGGATGGTCTGAGGCTGCTGCCAGAGGCGAAAAACCCGATTTCAATGAACCACTAAACTGGGATTATAATACAAATTCTGCTACACAATCAGGACCCCAAATTGCATTAATTTTCGTTTTAACTGCCATATTCGTAGCAGTGGCGGTAATAATAATAGATCATCTAGCCAGGAGGAGAAATAAACGAAAAGAGATTACCTTTCAGATAATAGATATTAGCGAAAGAGGCGGAGGGCTGCAACATCCTCCTCACGACAAACTATAAATCCTTCAAAGAGAATCTATACTTGTGGCTATCATGAAAAAAGCCCTGGTTCTATTCCCAATTATCATACTGCTAACATTACCGTTTACTGGCTCTATCGAAGCTGCTACCGAAAAAAGTCCCTTGCCAGATGTTTCGAACCTACCTACAGTCATGTCTTGGAGGCTCAAAGGCGAAGAAAAACCCTGGTGGGAAACCACCGCCTTGGATTTGGATAGAAACCGAATTCATGATTCCTTGGACAGAATGATCGAACTGGGTGAGGAAAATGAAGCTGATATCTACCTTGATTATGGAATTCCACCTACCCCCCAAGATATCACAATTTTTGAGGAAATGGACTTAGAAATAATATGTGTTCTGTCAATAGCTAAGGCCATTGGGCTTAAGGATGTGCCGATTTCCATGATACCCTCCCTTGCGGAACTTGAAGGGGTTGTTATGGTGGAGCAGAAAGGTAAAATAATCTTTTACTCGGATGTGGCAACCCCTGCTGTCAAGGCGAAAGAGTCCGAAGAATACTCCCCATTCACAGCATGGGAACTCGGGTATTCCGGCGAAGGACTCAACATAGCCATTATCGACACAGGTATAGACAACGAGCATCCCTCCTTGGAAGGGAAATGGGTTGGAGGTGTGGATTTCACGAAACCCGACACCCCGCTGACGCCCTGGGACGGAACCTACGATGCAGACGATACGCAAGGTCACGGCACAACATGCTCAGGAATATCCACAGGCACCAGTGCACCTGAAGGTGTTTACATGGGCACCGCACCGTCCGCAAAGCTCGTGGATATAAGAATCGGCACCAAGATCGGGGGAGGGCCAGGGGAAGTTCCCTACGGCCAGGACTTCTACGATTCAGCTCTTCGGGGCATCGAGTGGGCCATAGACAATAAAGATGAGCAGTGGGAAGGGGAGAGCAAGGAGAATTACGGCATAGACATCATTTCCCTGTCTTGGGGAATATATCTTGAAGAAGGGAGTTCCGATGGCTCCGATATCTATTCAAGACTGAATGACAGGGCTGTTCAAGAGGGTATTGTTGTTTGTAATGCGGCAGGCAACGAGGGGCCAGACAACGACGGATTCGATGGTCTTAGTGCCTCTTCATTGGCCATCATCATAGGTGCCACTTATGATAACAACACCATACCAAGAGAAGATGACGAAATCGCCAGTTACTCCAGCAGGGGCCCGAGAAAGGACAACAACGACGGCAACCCCTATGATGAACTAAAGCCCGATATCTCGGCTCCAGGGACTGATATCTACAACGTCGAGCCATATACTGGTTCCAATCCATTAGAAGATGCCTCCAACAATGGATATGAACCGAGGGGCAGCGGCACCTCATACGCCACCCCTTGCATTGCAGGTATCGTAGCCTTGATACTGGAAGCCAATCCAGATTTGACCCCTGAGCTTGTGAATGAGATACTTCACTTCACTGCCGAAAGGCGGGGCGAACCCACATTCCCAGAGCTGGATCCCTTCTGGAACAGGGATTTCGGCTACGGCATTATCGATGCGTATGAGGCCGTGAGAGTTGCGGAGGGCATAGAGGATGTAACTGAGATAGATGCCAATCTGCAGTGCTTTATAATGAATATTTCCTATTCTATCACACCGGATTATGCATGCATTACAGGAATAGCATGGTCTAAGGACGGTGAGGTTGAATCCATTGAGGTGAGGATAGATGATGGTGAATGGGTCCAAGCGACTGACCAGGGTAACGGTACATGGTCCGAATGGAGTTATTGTATCGATGTATTCCAATACTCAAAAGGCAACCACACTGTCCAAGCGAGGGCTATGAGTGGAGATAAACATTCTCTTCACCATGAGGACGTAATTATTGCTGAAGGCCAGGGTATACCACATGGGTTCGATTTAACGTGCCTACCTGGCATTGCGATTTTCGTCCTGGTTGTAGCAACTGTGGTTTACATAATGCTGAAAAAGGGGGGGAAGAAAGAACCTGTAAGCACGGAAATCGTGGAAGGATGATGATCAAAGCGTATTGTATTTTATGCGACAGTCGTAATAAAAAATACTACCCACGAATGGCTACACTATCTGCTCGCTAATATCCTCTATTTCCCTCTCGCAGTACCAGCACCTCAGTTTCGGGGGATCCTTGGATACCACCTCGAACTTGCTGACCACAGGTTCCTGAAGGTTCGTTATGCAGTTGAGGTTTGCACATTTCACTATACCTACAACCGTGTCCGGCAGCTCAACCCTGTGCTTGTCTGCCACGTTGTAGTTCCTGATGATGTTGATGGTAGCGAAAGGCGCGATCAAGGCTATCTTGTCCACCTCCTTGGCATCCAGCTCCCTGTCCTCGATCTTTACCACATCCTTCCAGTCCGCCTTCTTGCTTGGAACGTGCATCAATACGCTGACTGTGGAGTCCACCCCCTTCTCGGTTATGCCCATTATGCCCAGCACCTTGAGGGCCATGTTGCATGTGATGTGATCAATTACCGTACCATTTCTTATGGGCGTGACCTTGAATTCCTTTACCTCTTCACCTTTTTCCATCCTATCACCATCTCTCGAAACGAACCTTATTTTTCAGGTCCTTCTCAGGCCTGGGTTTGGGCATTCTGTCCGGATAGCCTAAGGCCACGATGGATGCGATCTCAAAGCGCTTTGGCATCTTCAGCAATTTCTTGATCTCATTGCTGTGCTTTTTGAGTGCAACAGGGGCCCCGAGCCAAACTGCACCTAGACCTTGGGCATGGGCTGCCAGAAGTAAATTCTGTGTTGCTGCGGAACCATCGTGTTTCCAGAATATCGGGCTCTTCTTCGTATCACACGCCACGACTATGTACAATGGCGCCTCGGCTATCTTGGCGAACCGTTTTTTCCCGTCCTTCAATTTTCGTTTTTTACGTTCATAGAGAGAACGAGCACCGAGGTAGCTTATCCTGTCCTTTATCTTCTGGTCCTTGACCAAGATAAACTCCCAGGGCTGCATGTTCGAAGAGGAGGGCGCTTTCACTGCACAGCTCAATATGTCCGCGATTGTTTTTGGAGGGATTTCCTTGTCCTTGAAGTTGCGCACACTTCGACGCGTTTTAATTGCCTGAACTGCATCCACTATATCTCACCGCCGTGGAAATCCTTGACAAGCAGCAGGCAAAGCAAGGCCATTCTCACCAGCACACCGTTGAAGGCCTGTTTGAAGTAAACAGCGTGCGGCGTGGAATCCACCTCTGGAGCGATTTCGTCCACCCTAGGCAGGGGATGCATCACGATCAAGCTGTCCTTTGCATTCCTTAAAAGCTCGTTGTCGATCCTGTACAGCCCAGCAACCTTCAGGTATTCCTCTTCATCTGGAAAGCGCTCCTTTTGTATTCTCGTTACGTATAACACATCTGCGTCCTGGATGGTCTCAGGCAGGGATTCGCTCAACGCGGGTTCGCTTCCGAGTTCTTTTAGGCTGCTCACGATTTCCGGAGGCATTTGAATCAGCCTAGGCGCAACCAGGGTCAGGTTCGCACCGAAAAGGGTCAAAGCGTACGAGAGGGAATGCACGGTCCTGCCGTATCTCAGGTCCCCTACCATCACCACGTTCAGGCCCTTTATCTTGCCCTTCTCGCTCTTCATCGTGTACATATCCAGGAGTGTCTGTGTAGGGTGCTGCCCCGCACCGTCACCTGCATTGATTACAGGTTTGGAGGAGAACTGCGATGCCAGTTTCGCGGCGCCTTCGTTCGGATGTCTGAGAACAACAACATCTGCGTATGATGCGGCCATTCTGATCGTGTCTGCGATCGTCTCGCCTTTTACGAATGAAGTACCGCTTGGCTCAGCGAAACCTAATGTGCTTCCCCCCAGTCGAAGCATTGCACTTTCAAAGGATAATCTAGTCCTGGTACTCGGTTCGTAGAACAGCGAGGCAAGAACCTTGCCTTTCAAAATCGAGCTTGTCTTCTTTCCCTCCGCCACAGGAAGCATCTTTTGGGAAGTATCGAGAATATGTTCAATTTCTTCCACAGAGAAATCCTTAATCGAGACCACGTCCCTGCCCATAAAATCCATGTTATCCCCTCTGCAAGGGATTATACTGTTATAAGATTTATTCTTTGTGGATTGTGGTGGATCGGCTATATTATATCCAGTGCCCAAAGAATTAAAAACAAGCCTCCTATCACGATCAATACCACACTTATGATCTGGGCTGTTAGGATCCATGTGAATAGCTTTGCCCTCCTGTCAGGTGATTCCATCATATCTTCGAGGAATTTATCTTTGGGCATGGTTTACACCGTGTGTTTTAGATTAAGGTAATGACGAGATAAATACCTTGCTATCTCCATAAAAAAACCTAACTCGCCATCTCCGCCTCTTTAGTCGCCTTCATTATCGCCTTGATTCTTTTCCGTCTGAAGAAGTCCTCCCTCTCCCTTTCCTGCAGCTGCATCTCGATGTACTTCTCGGTGGCCCTCAATCGGGGAATGAATATATGCTCAAGTGCGTTGACCCTGCGCTTCGTTTTTTCGATCTCCACGGCGAGCCTTTCAATCGTGCCCTCAACCTCGGCGAGCTTCAATATGTCGATCAAAACCTTCCTGAACTTGTCGCAGGCCTCGTCCAGTTTCGCGCTTGTGCCGATATAGCCGTAAAGCGGCTCGCCGGCTCTCGAAGGTATGTTATCGTAATCCACCTTCGGGACATGCACGCCCATGATGTTAACTGTCCGCATGTCCACATCGCCTAAAGGTGGCATCGAGCCTGCTGCACCCTCAACCCTTTCCTGACCCACGACCATCTGGGCTTGTACAAGGACAGAATAGGATTCAGTCAGAACCTTGTTCGCCTGATTTCTCAGCGTGTTCCTGTCCTTGATGATCTCGAAGAACTGCACGACCAAGGCATCCCTCTTCTCTGAAAGGAGCTTGTGCCCTTTCACGGCGAGTTTCTTCCTCTTCCGAACAGCGAGAAGCTCCATTCGCGTTGGATTGATGCCTTCCATGACCTCTTCAGCCATTGTCACCACATGCTTTAATCATTCAAATTGCAGCCCTGAAATGACATGGATTGTTAAATGTTTTTCCCTATTTGGGTTCCACCTAAAAGCCATATTCGTTATTAGCCACCCAACAACAATAAATACTATTATTCCCATATTATAAATACCGTGATTCAATGGACGATAAGGCATGGTTCGAGTCTCACCTGAACGAACTTCGAAAGGATTACGAGGGGAAGCTGGTAGCCGTATTGGAGGGTAAGATAATAGCCGTTGGTGACGATCTGGAAGAGGTAGCGCGAGATATCGAGAAACAGAAGAAGGAAGGGAAAATAAGCGGCGTCCCGTTCACCGGTAGGGTCGGGGACGACATAGCCGCGGTACATATTCTATCGATCTTTGCATAGGTGTGGGAATATGATTCACACCGATTTTTTTAACGACTATCCTTTGATAGGGTTCACTTTGGAGAAGAACAAAAGGAGAATCCAAGCAAAGGCGATTGTCGACACTGGTTCACCATATACGATCCTCTCGAAAAACGCATTAAAGGGCCTTGATCTTCAGGAGCAAGATATCGCAATGGAGGTCAAGATTCATGGAGTGATTCATAAAGAAGGTTTCTTGACGCATGTTTTTCGGTTAATAAATAGGTTTTTATATGATAACAGAACTTTTGCAAAAATTAAGACTGGGTAATTGTTAAATCCATTTTATCC
>CBDUXN010000140.1:0-9611 GCA_965371185.1 uncultured Thermoplasmata archaeon | reverse complement strand
TAGCTTTAACGCATGAAACTAAGGAATTACTGCGACAATTAGGAGAGAAGGGCGAAAGCTATGATGATGTTATTAATAAATTAATTAAGGAAGCTAGCTGGAAAAAGCTAGATGCTAGATGGAACAAGATACTAGAAGAAGACGAATTTATTCCATTGGATGAATTATAATGTACAAAGTTCTAGTATCGAGAACTTTTCAAAAGCAATTTAATTCCCTTAATAAAAGCGTTCAAAAACGTATTAAAGCGGGATTGAACGAATTAGAAGAAGATCCTA
Organism: uncultured Thermoplasmata archaeon; assembly: GCA_965371185.1. Classification (GTDB taxonomy): domain Archaea; phylum Thermoplasmatota; class Thermoplasmata. The sequence continues at coordinate 9,333 of CBDUXN010000140.1, read as the reverse complement.
AGAAAGCTCGCCCGAACGCGGATATAACACATTTAAGTGGTACTAAACCGCAAAAGCATCGTCTTAGAGTTGGAGAATATAGAATTATTTATCTGATTGATAAAAAAACTGTAAAAATAATTGAAGTTTTTAAACGGGGTAGAGGATATCGAGAATAGACCTCGCAGGCGGGTGAAGTGAATGTAATTAGCGGAGTCAAGACTAAGTCTAACACGATAAAATTAAATAAAAAATTAAAAAAAATTCACGTTGAGAACCTTATTTTATCAGAGTTTCTTTACATTTGCCGCTTGTGGTCCCTTAGGGGTGTCTTCGATGTCGAATTCGACTGAATCCCCTTCACGCAGAGTCATCCCTTCAGACAGGGCGTTTCTATGAACGAACACGTCCTTTCCATCCTCGACTTCGATAAAGCCGTAAGATTTCATATCATTATACCATTTTATTGTACCTTTCACTTTAGTCACCTCCCCAGAAACTGAGGTTCTGACTTTTTTAATAAAGATTTGAAAATTAAAAAAGTTATCAAACCAAGCTTAGAGTCTTCTAAAAGGTGGTAAATTTTCTAACTTTCATCTTTATTCGGGTGTTTGCATGAACATACTCCTATAACTACTTTTCGATGCTAAAGGCGGTAATGGATTCGTTTGTTAATTAATACAAAAGAATAAGAGATCTACTTCTTTTCCGTTACCTTGATCAGGTGGAATCCAAACTGCGTTTTTACAGGTTCTGACACCTGACCGATTTCCATGCCGAATGCAACATCCTCGAATTCCTTTACCATTCTGCCTCTTGAGAAGGATCCTAGATCTCCGCCTCTTGTCCCTGAAGGACAATTGGAATTCGCTTTGGCTAATTCTGCAAAATCCTTGCCCGCATTTATCTGATCCAATAGATTGCGTGCCTCCGTTTCCGTCTCTACCAGTATATGGCTTGCTCGTACTTCAGATGTCAATAAACCACCAACTGGCAATCCCTTGGTATATATTTAAACTTGTTTGTTGATATTAGATGCACAATTCTTTTATCCTTTAAGTGCTCTCTATCTTCGGTGAGTGCTTGAAGACTTATGTGGAAGTATTCGTCTCTGCAGAAGGAGAGAAAGCGTCTATAATAACGCAGAAACTGCATGATATGGGACTTAAGCCAGCCTTTGGTGAACATGACTTCGTATACAATTGGAAAGACGATGTAACCTTACCCGAGGTTCTCCGCTTTGTTGACGATGTTCAGTCAAAACTCAAAGGAACTGGCACGATTTTGAAATTCGCAACCATTCGATAAATGGACCCCAATACTCTTATCACATTGTCACAGCGACTCTTCGTAGTATACAATGTGCGGTAAATTCAAGTTTGGATCAGGTCAATAACGAATTAGAAAGAATTTTGTTTGCTAATGATTCGTATTCTGTCAAAAACTACCAATTTCTGAGAGATATTTGACGATTTTCAACACGGAAACACAGAAACCTTTTTGTATGCAAATAATAATTACCGCAACGACACGGTATCTGGGGGGATTAATCTTTTATTTGATTAATCTACGGCATTGAGGTGTTCACTTGAAAGTTATAAAACTAGACCCTGAGAGGTGCGAAACCTGTCATTCGTGTGAAATCGCATGCGTGCTTAACCATTCCGATGTGGATGATATAGACGAGGCCATGAAGGACAAACCGGTGATGCATCAGAGGATCTTGATAGTCCATAAGAAGAACAAACCACATGCACGTGTGTGCGTGCACTGCAAGAAACCCAAATGCGTTGATGCATGCGAACATGATGCGATATCCAAATTGGAGGACGGAACCGTGGTTTTGGACGAGGAGAAGTGCAATGGATGCTGGGAATGCATAGAGGCGTGTCCGTTCGATGCCATAACAAAATTGGAGGAGTTGAACATATCGATAAAGTGCGATCTGTGTGGCGGAGGAGAATACCAGGCTTGTGTCTCTTCGTGCCCTACCCAGGCCTTGTTTGTTAAGGTTTCAGAGTAATATTAACAAAAAATCAACGAATATATCTAAGGGAGGCTTTAAATGGCTGAAGCAACTGAGGAGCGAGAGAGAACGATAGATCCTGCGGGAAAGATGATGCTTGAAAAGATAAAAGACACTGGCATGGACACGATGTGGGACAGACATGAGAAAATGGAGCCGCAATGCGGTTTTGGAGAATCCGGGCTGTGCTGCAGAATATGCCTACAAGGTCCGTGTCGAATAAACCCATTCGGCGGCGAGCCGAGTAAAGGGATCTGCGGAGCAAGAGACTACACGATTGTAGGAAGAAATTTGATCAGAATGATGGCTGCTGGCTGCGCTGCCCACTCCGATCACGGGCGCCATCTTGCCCATACCTTATTAGGGGTGAGCGAGGGACATGCACCTGATTATAAAATAAAAGACGTTGAGAAACTCAAAAGAGTGGCCAAAGAAATCGGCATCGATACCGAAGGCAAGGAAGTAAATGAACTCGCTAAATTGGTGGCTCAAAAGGGTTTTGAGGATTTCCAGCGCCAGACCGATGAACCTTGTCTTTGGCTTAAAAAGATGATCACTGAAAAACGATTGAAGCTCACGGATAGCCATGATGTAATGGCTACGAACATTGACAGAGGCATATGCGAGGTTATGCACAGAACCCACATTGGTTGTGATGCAGACCCTGTTCCGCTCTTATTCGGTGGTATCAAATGCGCGCTGGGTGATGTGGCGGGAGAGAACCTCAGTACAGAGATGTCAGATATATTGTTCGGAACTCCTAAGGTAGTGGAGACGATTTCCAATATGGGTTCCCTTAAAGAAGACCATGTAAATATCTGCATGCACGGGCATAACCCGATTCTATCCGAGGTTATTTGTGATGTTGCAGAGAGCATGAGAGAGGAGGCAGAGAAGGCCGGTGCTAAAGGAATAAATATCGTGGGAATATGCTGCACTGCAAATGAACTGCTCATGCGGAGGGGAATACCCATCGTCACGAATTTCATGCTGCAGGAATTGGTCATTGCCACTGGGGTTTTGGATGCTATGATCATCGATTATCAATGTATAGCCCCAACAGTGGGTTGGTGGAGCCAATGTTTCCATACCAGATTGATATCCACTCAACCCATAACCCGCATACCAGGAGATATGCATATCGAGTTCAGCGAGGAGCATGCGGAGGAGGCAGCGAGAGAAATCGTGAAAGTCGCAATAGATGCCTTTGGAAAGAGAGACAAGAGTAAGATCGTCATTCCAGATGTGAAGAATAAGGTGGTGGCTGGTTTTAGCGTAGAGGAATTCAAACGCATTTTGGGTACGATGAACCCCGAGGACCCGATACAATATCTGGCAGATAAGATAAAAGATGGAACCATACAGGGTATCGCTCTCCTGGCCGGGTGCAACACTGTAAAGGTGAAACACGATTACGGTCATAACACGGTTGCGATTGAACTTGCAAAGAGGAACATCCTGGTTTTGGCTACAGGTTGTGCTGCACAATCGTATGCTATACACGGCCTATTAACTCCAGAGGCGGCGGAAGAGTACGCGGGCGACAGCCTTAAAGGATTCCTGAAAGAAGTGGGGGAAAAGGCAGGTATAGTGGGGGGATTGCCTCTTATACTTCATATGGGCTCATGCGTGGATAACTCCCGACCTGAGAACCTGGTCAGCGAGCTTGCAGACAAGATGGGCGTGGATATCCATGAACTGCCTATCGTGGGCTCAGCGCCGGAAGCTATGAGCGAGAAGGCCGTGGTCATTGGTACCTGGCTTGTCGCTACAGGATGGCCGACCCATGTAGGTGTCAACGTGTATCATAAAGGCAGTCCCATAATCACAGAGATCGCTGAGGTAACTGCCCGGGATGTCTACGGGGGTTTCTTTATATTTGAACCGGATCCCATGGAGGCCGCACGAAAACTCGGGAACGTTGTTAAATACAGGCGATGGCGGCTGGGAATCGGAGACGATCCGGAGGGGATCTACTGGGATGGAACCACACCTCAGGATGAAAGACACAAGCTCACCCAGAAACAGCTGTTCAAAAAGGCGATCGACGGTGCAATAATAGCCACCGGTTATGCAGATTACCTTCTCAATCGTGCCATTAAAAAGTACGGTCGGAAGCAGGAGATCGAATATCCTGGAACAGGATATTTTTTACCTTGCATCACCGCATGGACCGGTAAGAAGGTAAAGACATTGGGGGAACTCCCCATAATATTGGGTGAAGTTAGACGCAAAATAAACGAAGATGAGATCAGCTTTGAAAGAGCGGTCCAGTCCGGTGAGGCTACGATGGTCGCCGCGGAAATCGTTGAGGCCATTAAATATCTCAAGGGTGAGGAGGATCCATACGGCGAACACCCGTACTACTCCGGTTTCGTTCCGGATGTTGTCCTCAGGGAACTTGGCATAGGCTTCGTGGACGATACCATCCCAGGAGCCCTTGTATTGGTCGGAAAGGCTAGAGATGCCGAGGCATTGAAGAAGATAATTCGGGACGCGCAAAACAAAGGTATGTTGATCATACCAACCTTTGATACCATTCAACAAATAAGGGAAGCAGGCATTGAAATCGGTGAAAAGAAAGGATTGGACAGGATGATGTTTTGTGTAGGCGAATTCACACAAGCTATCCATGGTCTCAGTTTCGCGATAAGAGCCGCAATGGTCTACGGCGGTGTAAAACCTGGCGATAGGGAGGGAATTCACAATTACCTTTCAAAGAGACCGAAAGTAGTGGTGCTGCAGCTCGGCCCCTTGGATGACATAAAGGTGGCTGCAGAGTTTGCGGTGCTCTTCAACGGCTCACCAACGATAACGGATCAGGATGTGGAGGAGATCCCAGGCAAATACGTGGTGCAAAAAGACTACAGCCAGATGATCTCTACAGCCATAGAGATCAGGGATATGGAAATCAAGATGGGTTCGGTTGACATACCTGTGGCCTACGGCCCTGCCTTCGAGGGCGAGACCGTGAGAAGACCTCAGACATATATCGAGGCAGGAGGAGCGGCAAAAACCAAATCCTTTGAGTTGTGTAAGATGCGACCCCCAAACGAGATAGAAGACGGGAAGATCACCCTCATTGGCAAAGATGTGGATGAGATGGAGGAAGGAGGTAAGACCTGCCTTGGCATATTTGTTGAGGTCTACGGAAAGAAGATGATAGAGGACTTCGAAGCTGTGCTCGAGCGAAGGATTCACCAGTTCATCAACTTCGCAGAGGGCGGCTGGCACACAGGTCAACGAAACTTAGTATGGGTCCGATTGAGCAAAAATGGAGTGAAAAACGGGTTCAAATTCAAGGATTTCGGAACCATACTTTATACGAGGATGCATCAGGAATTCGGTGCCATTTTGAATAGGGTACAGGTAACGATAGTTACAGACGAAGAGGAGCTCGAAAAATGGATACCAGAGGCTCTAGAAAGTTATGAGGTTAGAGACAAGAAAATGGCAGGATTGACCGACGAAGCGGTGGATACATTCTATACCTGCACGCTTTGTCAATCGTTTGCGCCGCAACATGTATGTATAATAAGCCCGGAAAGATTGGGATTATGCGGTGCGATCAACTGGATGGATGCCAAAGCTGCCTATCAACTTTCACCTACAGGACCAAATCAACCTGTTGAGAAAGGCGACACGATCGATGAATTTAGAGGTCAATGGACAGGTGTAAACGATGCGGTAAAGGAATACAGTCACGGCAAATTGGAGATTTTCAATCAATATGATCTAATGGAGTTTCCAATGACATCCTGCGGTTGTTTCGAGTGCATAGTGGCTATCACACCAGATATGCAAGGTTTTATGGTAGTTAATCGTGAGCATCCCGGAATGACACCTCTTGGGATGAAATTCTCAACGCTTGCCGGTTCCGTAGGCGGTGGTATGCAAACCCCTGGTTTCCTGGGTGTTGGCAGGAAATTTTTATTAAGTAAAAAATTCATTCGTGCCAACGGCGGTTTCCATAGAATCATGTGGATGCCCAAGGAACTCAAGGAAGCAATGGCCAATGACCTGAAAAAACGATGTGAAGAATTGGGCACGCCCGAGTTCTATGATAAGATCGCCACCGAGGAAAACGCAACCACGCCGGAGGAGCTCATGGAGCACTGCCAAAAAGTTGGTCATCCTGCAGTGAAAATGCCGCCTTTGATGTAGTAATGGTTAGAATCGATCTACAACGAGTTTGAGGTGAGATACATGGGGTTACAGATACCCAAAGAAAAGTGGACAGGGAAGGTAAGGGAGGTTAAGTTCGGTGCAACATCTGAAGAAGGTGGGACAAGATCGAAAAATATCATACTTGGTGGAGTCAGCACACTGCCATTTCTGTACTTCGAGGGTGAAATGCGCAAAACTGTAATTGCAATGGAGGTAATGGATGTCATTCGGGAGGACTACCCGGAACTTGTTAAAGAAGCGTTCGGGGATGCTTTGAACTCGCCAGGAGAATGGGCAAAGACATGCGAACAGCAGCATGGCGCCGAAGCGATCTGCCTCAAACTGGAAGGCACAAACCCTGAAGAGGAGGACAAGAGCCCTGAGGAGGCTGCCGAGATCGTAAAGGAGGTTCTAAAGGCGGTTTCCGTGCCCTTACTGATATACGGCTGCGGAAGCGATGAAAAGGATGCCAAGGTGATGCAGGCAGTTTCGGATGCGACCAAAGGGGAGAGGTGTTTGCTGGGGCTTGCAGAGGAAGAGAGGTACAAATCCATCGGCGTGGCCTCAATGGCAAATGACCACGGGATCGTCGCCTTCTCGAACTTAGATATCAACCTTGCGAAACAGCTGAACATACTGCTTACAGATTTCGGTGTAAAGCCTGAAAATATCGTTATGGACCCGTTACAGGCGGGTTTGGGCTATGGTTTAGAGTACTCCTACTCAGTCATAGAGAGGGTCAGGCTTGCAGCGCTCATGGGCGACCAGATGCTTCAGATGCCCATCTTATGTGATACCTCCTTGGCATGGAACGCCAGGGAATCGAAACAGGCGAACCCGGAATGGGGAGATGAACAACTTAGGGGTCCCTTCTGGGAAGCCACAACCGGCATATCGGCTATCACAGCGGGGGCAGATATGTTGATAATGAGGCATCCGAAAGCGGTCAAGATGGTGAGGGAAGCGGTGGAGGAGCTGGCATCCAAAGGGGGTGAGGAGTAATGGCACTGACCGCCATAGACATCTACAAACTTTTACCGAAAACGAACTGCGGCAAATGCGGAGTGCCCACATGTCTCGCCTTTGCCATGAAGTTGGCGAACAAGCAGGCCGAGCTTGCCGCCTGCCCGGATGTTCCCGAAGATGCAAAAACTCAGCTTGAGGAGTCCGCAGCCCCGCCAATAAGGCTAGTTACGGTTGGAACGGGGGACAATGCCGTGGAGATGGGTAACGAGACAGAGCTCTTTCGGCACGAGAAGACCTTCTATCACCCCACTGCGTATTCCCTCATAGTGGAGGATACACTGAGCCCAGAGGAGCTGGATGTCAAGATCAAAGAGGCCTCTGAACTGCAATTCGAGAGGGTTGGCCAGATGTTAAAAATCGGTATGCTGACCATAAAGGCAACCTCAGGAGACCCGGTAAAATTCGCCGAGGCAGTGAAATCAGCCCAGGATAAAACTTCGTTGCCCTTGATATTGATGAGCGATAAACCTGAGGCTATTGAGGAAGGTCTGAAAGTCTCCTCTGGCAGCAAGCCTCTTATTCACGCAGCCACCATAGACAATTGGGAGGCCATGGCGGGTTTGGCAAAGAATTACAAGTGTCCAATCGTTGCTTTCGAAGACAGGGGTCTTGACGAGCTCGAAGCGCTGGTTGCGAACATCAAGAAATCCGGTGTGGAGGATATCATGCTAAACTTCGGTGTTAAACCCTTGGGCGAAGCTCTGAGATTGCTGACTACACTGCGAAGATTGCAGGTCAAGAAGAACTTCAGGCCCCTCGGCTATCCTGTCATACTGAGCCTGGAAGGCGATCCCGAGAAGGAAGCTTTAAGCGTTGCGATTTATACGATGAAATACTCCGCCGCGTTGATGCTCAACGACATCTCCAGGTGGAGGATGTTCCCATTGTTCACTCTGAGGCAGAACATATATACGGACCCTCAGGTGCCAATACAGGTGAAACCAGAACTCTACGAGATCAACAACCCTGACGAGAACTCTCCTCTGATGGTCACAACCAATTTCTCTTTGACCTATTTCACGGTTGCAGGCGACATAGAGAACAGCAAGATTCCCAGCTTCCTACAGGTCGTGGACACGGAGGGCCTGTCCGTGATGACCTCATTTGCAGCAGGAAAGCTCACACCTGAGATGGTGATCGATGCCCTGGAAAAATCCGGCGCGAAAGAAAAAATAAAGCACAACAAGATTATCATACCTGGTATGCTCGCAAGGATGACCGCGAAACTCAAGGAGAAATCTGGAAAAGAGGTCATAGTCGGGCCCAGGGAATCCTCGGGGATACCTAAGTTCTTGAAGGGGCTTGCCGAGGGGAAGTGAAGGTAAGCTCAACAGGGTCTTTTCTTATCTGATAAACCAGACCACAGAATGCTATAAATTATTCAAATAATGATAAATATACAAAAAACATTCAGTTCTTAGATACGAAGCTGGCTATAAGCGAAGGTTGAACGATATGGTCTACGATTACGATGTCATAGTCATAGGCGGCGGCCCTTCTGGTTTGAGCGCAGCCATTAGGGCAAGGAGGGTGAGGACCTACAATCTCTTGCCGGCAAGCGTTTTGGTGCTCAACAATTCAGAACCCGGGGGCCTTTGCAATTGGAAGGAAGTTTACATGACAGGGCCAGGATGGAGCTACAAAGGCGATGAGCTGCTGAGCTTGTTTATGAGCGATATATCACGATACAACATCGAGGTGAGGAAGGAGGACGTTATCGAGGCTGAGCTGCACTCAAAGGAAAAGGTTGTAAGGACAAAGGAAGGCGAGTACACGTCATTGGGCTTGGTCATAGCAACAGGAATGAAAAAGACCTGGAACGAGAGAGATTACTTGGGAAAAGGATTATTGGCCACATTGAAGGGCTATAGGTACATGGAGGAGCAGTTCGAGGAACTGTGCTCTGAGAATGAGGGAAAAATTATCACTCTTGTGGGCACGGAGGAGATCGACAAGATAGTCGCTTTCTTCCAAAATATCAACAAGGACAGAATGAAGATGCAGGTGGTTGTTGAACCTCCTTTTCTCGGCATTAAGAACCTGCCTGATGACGCGATTCAAGGTTGGCTGAGCAGGGTTTACGGGGAGGGCAAAGTGGAGGGGATAGATATTTTGGAAGGGGGAGAAGAAAGAAA
>CBDUXN010000139.1:0-9689 GCA_965371185.1 uncultured Thermoplasmata archaeon | reverse complement strand
AAATTAAAAACTCAGCATATTCCTCATAACCTTCCAATAATGCATCCAACCCATCCTGATCCAAAATATATATATTTTGTGCGGAATTCGGGATTGTTGGAACAATTGTAGTTACTTTGTATTTTGCTTTCAAATATTTTTCGGCTTCTTCAATGGGAATTTCTTTAGTATCAATTTTTTTAACAAATTTTTCATGTATTAAAAAATCTAGTTCAGATAATAAATACAATCCTGATTCAACAATAATTCTTCCATCTTCAATTCGAAAATTTTCTCCATGAACAGCCCGATTACATATATGAATGACCTTTTTTAACAGCTCGGAGAGTTCTTGGGGCAATACCTCAGCTTTTGCAAGATCTTTAATTATCCTATTAAGGCCAAAATATCTTTTGGTTTTCTTTTTGGATATTGTTTTAGAATGTAATTGTTTCAATCTACTTTCTAATTCCATTCTTAATTTTGCTAAGGCAAGTACTGAATCGATTTCATACAAATCTACCAAATTTTCCGCATATATTTTTTCTTCGGATAGTTTTCCTACTTCAACCTCTCTTTCCTCCCGCTCTTCATCAATTTTATTTTTTATTTTTTTTACCTCAATTGGTTCGATTTCAGCTTCAAATTCCCCGAATTTAATTTTTTTCATTTGGTTGATAAATGGACTAATTAACAATATAACGAGAAGAAGTATAGTTGTATAATCTATCTGGAAATTACTCCAGCCAAATAAATGTATAATTAGCAATATTAATGCAATTATGAACACAATCGACGAGATATGTTTTAATAAAAATTTATTCATATTATCACCCTCTATATTATGATTGAATTTCTAAAGAGACTATCGACAATCCCCTCCTTTTACTATCAAACGGACGCAGGCCTCGGAAATGGCATTCAGGTATATTCCGATGTGCCATTTCTAAGTCACGTACTTATATTCTCTTATATAAGCTTATATTAGCTATATAAACCCCGCCCTTAAGTTCCAGGCCTGTTAATGAAAAACGTCCCCCGTTTTTGTGAGGGGAAGATAATTTCCTTTCCAAAAGTTCATGGATTATTCATTATATAATCCTGAGAGGTAGGGTTGTGTGAAAGTATTGGTTACCCGACTTCACCTGTCACAACTTAAAGAAACAAAAAATTATAATACCCTATCACATCATTCCCGACATTACGGTGAACATCCATGTCCGAAAACCTAGACTCGATATTCAAACCCCGCTCAATAGCGGTAGTTGGCACCTCAAGGAGAGACGGCACCATTGGCAGGCAGATCCTCCACAATCTCGTAACCTACGGGTTCAACGGGCCGGTTTATCCCGTAAACCCGAATGCAACCTACGTGAACAGCATCAAGTGCTATCCGGATGTTTCCTCTATACCAGACCAAGTGGATTTAACCGTAATTGTGGTGCCGAAAGAGACCGTTTTACCAGTTGTAGAAGAGTGCGGAAAAAAGGGCGTGAAAGGGATCGTGGTGATCTCAGCTGGTTTCAAAGAGATTGGAGAGAAGGGTGAAGAGCTCGAGAAGGAACTTGTTGATATGATCAAGAATTACGGCATGAGGCTAGTCGGACCCAACTGCATGGGCATCATCAACACTGCCGATGATATCAGGATGGATGCCACCTTCGGAAATACTCTGCCCCTAAGAGGGCATGTTGGTTTCATGTCCCAGAGCGGTGCTTTGGGGAACATCATTCTCGAATATGCCGACGAGCTCAAGATCGGATTTTCCAAGTTCGTGAGCATGGGAAACAAGGCCGATGTCTCAGGCAACGATATTCTTCTCGATTTGGAAGACGACGAGAACACCAGTATCATACTCATGTACCTTGAGAGCTTCGGCAACCCAAGGAAGTTCACGAAGATAGCAAGAGGGCTCACGAAGAAGAAGCCCATCATAGCTGTCAAAGCAGGCAGAACTTTTGCTGGAGCCAGAGCAGCGACCTCGCACACAGGAGCCTTGGCAGGGTTGGATGTGGCAGTTGATGCGCTCTTCGAGCAGTGTGGAGTTCTCAGGGCGACATCCATCGAGGAGCTGTTCGATTACGCCTTGGCCTTTTCAAACCAGCCCCTACCAAAAGGTAAGAGGGTTGCGATAGTCACGAATGCGGGTGGACCTGGAATAATAGCAACGGATGCCTGCGTTAGTTTAGGTTTGGAGATGAGCGTTTTCGAGAAAGAGACCTATAAAACTCTGGATGGGATTCTTCCAGAAGAAGCGAGCAGTGAAAACCCTGTTGACATACTTGGAGATGGGGGACCAGATCGTTACGAGAAGGCCTTGGATGTGGTGCTCAAAGATAAAAATGTGGATGCAGTGATAACCATATTCGTTCCTCCTCTTGTGAGCAAGGCCTTGGACGTGGCAATAGCCATATCAAATGTGAGTGCTAAATACGACAAACCTGTGCTGGGCTGCTTCATGGGCAGGGAGGAAGTATTGACAAGCATACAGATGCTTGAGAAGAACAACATCCCTGCGTATCTATTTCCAGAATCTGCTGCAAAGTCAATATCTGGAATGTACAGGTATAATCAATTCAGGCAGAGAAGGGAAGGAGACATAAGACAGTTCGAGGTTGACAAGGAAAAGGCGGGAGGCATCATAGCCAAGGCCAAGAAACGGGGCGAGGGATTCCTTTCAGGGGTTGAGGTTAAAGGTGTTTTGGAAGCATACGGTTTTGGGTTTCCGGCCTCTGAGCTGGCAAAGAATGAAGAAGAAGCAGCAGAGATTGCCAAGCGTATAGGCTTCCCAGTTGCCTTGAAGATCGAATCGCTGGATATCGTCCACAAAACCGATGCCGGGGGTGTTGAGCTTGATCTGGAAGATGAGGACGAGGTTAGGGAGGGCTTTAAAAAAATCATTTCAGAAGTAAAGGACAAGGCCCTCAAGGCGAAGGTAGAGGGCATCATGGTTCACGAAATGGTGCAAGGTGGAAAGGAGACCATCATAGGCATGAGCCTCGACCCCAACTTCGGACCCCTCATCATGTTCGGTCTGGGTGGTGTGTACGTGGAGTTTCTTAAAGATGTCACTTTCAGGATCGCGCCCATCACAGATTCGGATGCCTCAGAGATGGTAAAAAGCGTGAAAAGCTATCCTCTGCTGAAGGGCGTGCGGGGCGAGGAGCCTGTGGATATCGAATCAATTGAGGAGTACATACAAAGACTGTCAAGGTTGGTGGAGGATTTCCAGGAAATCGAAGAGGTGGATGTGAATCCTCTTGTTGTTTTTGAGAAGGGCAGATGCTGCAACGTCTTGGATGCAAGGATCAAGATAGGACCTGGACCAAAGCGATTCAAGTCGTAGGAATGCTCACCACATTTTCGTAGGTTACGCCGTTTTGAATCGCCACCTGTTGAATCGTGTATGTGAGCTGGATATCCAGAAGGTTGCTGTACGGGTTGCTGTCCTTTGTAATGCTGGACGAACCAGCTGAGGTCGAAGCTGTTGAACCTCTGTAGGAATCGCAACAACAGAAACACACGGTGCAGCATTCCCAATCATCTGTTTCCACATCAGGTGTCGGCATCTCAGGATAGGAGATACACCTATGCACTTCATCTACAATAGGTATCGTAAACTTAGGATAGGAGGTGTGATTTCCAGAGGATGCAGAACTGCCTGTTGAGCCACCAGAGCCACCATGATAACCGCTTTTTGAGCTTCCCGAAGCGTAGATCAGTTTCTGATATGTCCCCCCTGTTTTCTCCGCGATTTCCCTGAATATACTTTCCCCTTCTCTATAAGAGGTGATTCCGCTGCAACCTATGACATGAATCTTGATCTCTTTCTGTTGAGCCACTTTCACTTCCTCTCCGTAGTCGTAATCATCCTCATAATCCATATGAGGCGGTGCATCACCGATCAGAAATATCATCTTCACATGGTCGTCATCGCCCCAGGAACAGTCATTTATCGCCACATGCAATGCCTCGTTCACCGATTCAGGGCCGTCGCCACCACCTCTAGCCTGAATGCTTTTTAAAAATATCTTGATGGCTTCCACATCCTTGGTAAAGTCAAAGAGCTTTGTGACGTATGCATCACCTCTGTCCCTGTAGGTAACGATAGCATACCTCACATCAGGCTTTGGAGTGCCGTTCTGCACCTCGAATATGATATCCTCTATCTTGTTCTTCACAACATCAATTTCATCGCCCATGCTACCTGTACTGTCTATGAGGAAAAGAACGTCGATTTTGACAGGCTCCTTCTGTTCTTCTTCATCATCGTCCTCAGGATCCACAGGTTCATCAGGGTCGTCAGGTTCTTCAGGATCCACGGGATCATCTGGCTCTACAGGGTCGTCAGGATCTGTGGGGTCATCCGGGTCTACAGGATCATCGGGCTCTTCATCTACCGCAACCACTGTAATCGGTTCGGTAGGGCCAACAGATATCTCTTCGCTTGTGTCAACGTCAGTAGCCTTCAATGAGGCACCTTCGATAATCACATATTCTCCTGGGGACGTGAATTCCTGTTTTCCTGCTGGGTTTAATGTGGGGCCCAAAGTAAGAACAAGAGCCGCCCCCTCATGCCCTTCCAAGGAGCCAACATCCCAGCTCACGCTTTTAGAGCCACTCTTCCCTTTCCCGTGCCCTGAGATTTGCAATTCACCTTGGCTCAAAGTGTAGTTGAGGAATCCGATTTCAGCAGGCAGGGTTGTTGTTACTAGTATTTCATCAAGCCCATGTTCATGAAGGTTCACCACAATTATCTGCACTTCCCAAAGATTATGGGTGTGTGTTAGAACCTCATCATCACCAGATATTTTCACCAATTCCAATACAAGGCTTGCCTGCTCAGTATCTTCATTCTCGCTGCTTTCTTTCTTCTCGGACATCCCAATGGCGAATCCGCTTATTATCACCATCATCGCCACCATTATCGGCAGAATTCCGCATCTGAATCCAATTCGCCTGTTCGTGCTCATATTTTCGCCTCCGATTAATCGTTTGGTGGGCGAGTATATAAGGTATTTTTGGCATGATCGTGCAATTGTTGGCACGAACGTCAAAATGTTGGGGGAAATGGCCCTCCTTGTAACAAAAAATTATAAATCGTTTAAAGCACTTACATTGAATATAATGTATGAGGGGTGGTAGGTTGAAAACAGGGAGTGCATTAACGGTTGTCGTATTTTGTCTACTGCTGGTTCAAAGTTTACCCTCCACAGCCTTTGGGCAGGCAGCCAAGCCGGTTTGGGTGGAGGGTGATATCTGGAAGTACGAAACATCCCAGATGGACCTTTACACACAAAATGACACTTTCGAATTTTCGGAGATATCCACAATAAACTTGAACGGAACCGAATATGAGGTCTGTGTTCTTGACACCACATCAGTGATCTCGATGTACGGAATCGAAATCACATACACCGGTCATAATTACTATTTAAGAAGCAATTTGGCAGTTGTGAAGACCGAGATGACAATGAGCATGATGGGCATGAGTTCGAGTACTGTAACCACATATGAACCGCCTAAGGAAGACTATGATTTCCCACTCAGTGTGGGGAAGTCTTGGACCTCCACCTTTACAGAATCCTCATACACAACATTTAACGGCAACTTTATGGGCTACAACAACGACACAAAAACGGTGAGCTACACAGTTCTCGAAGAGGGATCCACAACGGTGGAGGCTGGAGAGTTTGAATGCTACCTGATCGAGGCGGATGACGGCGAGGGAACCATCACCTCAATATATTATTCAGAGGAGGTCAAAAACGCCGTTAAAATCAGGAGCGAGAGCGGTGGAATGATGATCGAGGAGCTCGAGCTCACCTATTACGAGGTTACATTACCCTCCGGAAATGGTGGGGACGGAGATGGTGGAACAGGTGGAGGAGGTTTCGACCTCTTTGCAATGCCTTGGCTGCTTTTACTTATCCTGATCCCGATAATCCTCGTGGCTTTTATCGTGGGCTTAGTGGCTGCAAGAAAAAGGAAGCAGGCAAGAGAGGCTGCGGCACCATCTCCCACATACGGGACAACCCCAACGATACAGCAGACCTACGCAGCCCCAGGCCCAACAATGCCATCACGACCTCTTGTACAGGCGCCACCTGCACGGGCTAGGCCAGTTGCCGGTCCTCCGCCTACAGCAAAACCACCACCTCCGCAAGCCCGACCAACTGCCGCACCTCCTCCTACGACAAGACCAGCACCACCTCCACAGATTAGACCGGCTGCCGCACCTCCACCCACAGCAAAACCAGCACAGCCTCCTGCACCGCAGCAACCGAAATCACATTTTCCCCCACGGATCATGTGTCCAACCTGCGGCAAACCGTTATCGTTCATCTATCAATACAAAAAACATTACTGCTATAACTGCAAAAAATACACCTAATTAACCCTCAACTCCCGCCTCCCCTAAGCTCCGTCATGTGCTTGATCCGCTTCTCTATCAGTTCCTTTTTGCCGATGTCGTGCCTCATGAAGACGTTGCCTTTCACATGGGAAAGCGCCTCTTCTGCGATCTTCTCCGCCTCGAAGATGCTCTCCTCTATTCCCACAACCGCCAAGGATCTCGAGGATGTCGTGTAAATCTGACCCTCCTTTTCGTTCACTGAAGCATAGAACAGCTCAGCGCCGCTCTCCTGGATTTTTTTCTCGTCCAATTCCACCTTCTCGCCCACAATCGACTTTATGCCGTAACCCATTGGTACAATATATTTGCAGACGGTGGCCTTGTCCAGGAATGAAGCCTTCTTGGTAGATAGATTCCCATCGATTATACCCTGACATATCTTCGTGAAATCTGAGGTCAGCAATGGCAGGACGTTCATGGCCTCCGGATCCCCGAATCTCGCATTGAACTCCAGGACCTTCGGACCTTCCGTGGTGAGTATGAACTGGCCATAAAGAATACCCTTGTAGGGCGTGCCCTCGTTTCTCATTGCGTCTATGGTTTTCTGCATTATGTCAACGCATTCATCGTACTCGTTCCTAGTCAAGAAGGGCAATAGGCCATCTCTTTGAGAGTAAGAACCCATACCGCCTGTATTTGGACCGATGTCGCCCTCATAGGCTCTTTTATGATCCTGCACCGCAGGCATGGGCATCACATGATTACCATCGCAAAACGACTGTAATGTTAGCTCCGCACCAACCATCTTCTCCTCTATTATGAACTTCGACGAACCCCCGATTTTTTCCTCAATTATGTCCCGGCAGTAATCAAGTACATCCTCAAGATTGAACATATGCTCGCCCATGACCTTGACACCCTTGCCGCCTGTGAGCCCTATTGGTTTTACAACCACCTCTTCGCTAAAGTCCTTTAGAAAATGCTTCGTCTCTTCGACGCTCTCCAAGACCCTGTATTCGATCCTGCCTGGTAGGTTGTGTTCTGCCATCAAATTTCGCATGTATTCCTTAGATATCTCTATCTGCGATGCTTTCTGGCTCGGCCCCACACTTGGTATTCCCACATTTTCAAGGGTGTCCACGATCCCAGCACCCAGGGGAGCTTCTGGACCAATGAACGCGAAGTCAACAGCCTTGTCCTTAGCCCATTCTGCTACCTTGTCCACCTCTGTCTCCTTCAGGGACAACGTGTCTTTGCTCACATCTGCTATCCCTGGATTGCGGTTCTTCATAACGGAGTAAAGCTCCACATCCCCCTTGACCAGAGCCTTCACTATGGCATGCTCCCGTGCACCTCCACCAACTGATAAAACCTTCATACCTTGCCCTCCTTATCAAGGGGTGATAGGGTTAGCCACGGTTATAGATTTTGGTTGGCTTGATGTCCTTTTAATGACTAATGACTTTTAACCAGGATTTCCTTGGGAACTGGAACAATGAAATGGAAAGGAGGAATTATTTGCCACTGCACCATGGAGGGAATGGTTTTATACGATAATCATGATGGGGTAGAACGCATTGAAGCATGAGGGCGAAATATGGAGAACAAGACCGAGATGGGACTACTGCTGCTCGTGATAGGCATCGTGCTCAGCATCTTCTCGACCCTTGGTGCCACAGCTGCCAACGCCTTAGGAGGCTCCAACCTTTCTCCAGGGGCGATAATTCCATGTCTCCTGAGCTTCTTTATGATAATACTCCTGCCCGTAGGCTGGTTTTTAATGATCACAGGGAGAAAGGAGTTCGGCGAGAAACATGCCCAATTCGTTGGTCTCTCCATAATAGTTATTTTCATCAGCATAATCGTGGCGATCGTTGGGGGGATCATGTCTATTCTTGGCTCCCTTGCAGGCGGTTTGGGTCAAAACCAAACGCAGACTGACATGGTAATTGATTGGGCGGACTTCGCAATGGGTATGAGTAATGCGGTCATTATCACGGAGATGGGTGGTATAATACTAACTATAGGTGCCATAATGTTGGTATACAATCTCGAGAATGAGTTGGGCAAGAGGATTCTGTTTCTGGCTTTGATCGCTTCAATCGTGATCGCCATCGGCAGCGCGATGTACCTTTCCCCATATTATAGGGAACTTTCAAACAGATTGGAAGGAATGCCTGAAGAGATGCAAGAGCAGGAATTTCTGGAAGGCTCCAGAGAGGCCAGTGTAATAAACAGCCTGGATGTAATCGGTATGGTACTTCTTGTGATAGCCTACTTAATTCCTTATAATCGGATAAAGAAGGGGGAACTAAAGCCTACTCCCTTGATGCCTTACCCCTATGGTATGCCCCCGTACCCTACACCATATCCCTATCAACCATATCCTCCCTACGGGGGTCCATATCCACCCGAATATCACCCTCCGGGCGAGGTGTCAGAGGAAGTGCCAGAGAGGGGTAAACCGGAACCCCGGGAAGAAGAGGCAGGGCCGGAACCTTCACCAGATGAGGCTGCGAAACCAGAGGCCGTCACCCCCGTGGCTGTGGAAACAAAGAAGTGCCAGTTTTGCGGGGAACAGATTCCAATTGAAAGCGTCTCATGCCCCCTCTGCAAAGGCGAGCTGGAAACCAAAAAGGAGGAAAAATAAGAGGCTTGCATTACCCCTAGGAAGTTCGGCTGCTTTGTTACATATATATATGACGGCATCAAAATCGTCTTTATTGGAACGGGAGCAAAGTGTAACATTTTATGAGACATAAGTTTAAACTTCAATAAAAATGAACATATGCCATATATAAAAAAATGAGAAAATATAACTTTATTCGAACTATATTCAAGCAGAACCCTTAAATAATCTTCCTTATATATTTTTCTACGTAAATATCATCTTTGAAAAACAACACACTATCTACAAAAAAGTAAGATAGGAGGGATGTACTTGAACATTTGGGCATGGCTTCAACCAGGCAAAAAAATCTGGAAGGTGGTATCGGATTACGAAAGCGGTACCATCTGTGTGTTCAACGAAAACGGTGAAATAGTTTTTGAAAGGATTGGACTGACCAGGGAACTTATCGCTATTGTAGAAGCCAACTTTCTGGACCTCGTAGCAACAAATCTGTCAGAAGATGGACCAGATATCGGTATAAAGAAAAGATCATCCATAGACTTGGACAATCCGATGTATGTGTGAACCTAAAACTTTTTGAGGTTCGCCTCCGCTGGCTAATGCTCACCAAAAAGTTTCAGTCATCCAAAAACCTCGCATTAGCCTGCTCGGCTCGCATTTTACTTTTATATCCCAAGTTTGACACTTAGCTCCGCTAATTTATCGGGAAAATGAATTTGACAG
>CBDUXN010000138.1:0-9731 GCA_965371185.1 uncultured Thermoplasmata archaeon | reverse complement strand
AGGGAGATAGTTGATGATGAATTGATATTGTCCCAGGATAAATGCTTTGGCTGCGGGGTATGTTTGGATACCTGCCCCGAAGGCGCGATAGATTTTGTTGAGAGGGAGTAATTTTTTCTAAAGGTTAGGAAGTTTCATTGACCTCCCGTATTAGGGTATAAATATTGTTGTAGTTATGTATTGGTTAGTTTATAGTAATGTATAAAAGCAAATTAAGAAGCCAAAGACACACCGTCTCCATGCTAACCGAGCACCTGGTATTTTCTCCTAAATACCGGGGGAAAGTGTTAGTTGGAGATGTGGGTAAACGCTGCGAGGAGGTAATCTCTTAGATATGTGATGAGATGGGAATCGAGATTATTGAGATGGCAGTGAACGTGGATCATGTTCACCTGTTCATCGAGTTTCCCCCTAAGTATTCGTTTAGTCATATTGCAAACAGGATAAAGGGTAAGAGCAGCAGGATATTGAGGAGGGAGTTCCCGCATCTTGTTAAATGGTCTCCAAAGGGATTGTGGGCTCCCTCCTGTTTTCATGGAAGTGTTGGGTATGGACCAAATGTGGTCAAGAGCTATATTTCCAGTCAGAAACCGAGACAGTGATTTTTGGAGGTATTGAAGAATAATATAGAAAAATTAAAATAGTAAGATAATCTTACTTAATGTTGTGGTAAAATGGGTGAAGTAATGATAACTCGGTTATCCTCGAAAGGACAGATAGTGTTGCCTAAGGCTTTACGAGAAACTCTCGGATTAAAATCAGGCGAAATTTTTGCTATGTTCGGTGAAGATGATACAATTGTTCTGAAAAAGATCGAGTTGCCCTCAGAACAGGAGTTTGAAAAACTGTTAAAATGGGGGCAGAAGTTCGCCAAAAAATACAAAACATCTAGGAAGGATGTTTTAAGAGCAATTGAAGAAGCTAGGGGAAGGGGCTAGATAATCATCCCATACTTCGGCGCCCAAAGCGCTTTCGGGCATTGTTTTACAAGTTCTGGGAATTCCCGGCGTAATATACGAGAGGATTTCCCCTTGATCCTGTTCATTATCTTGGCCATGGAGAGCTTGGGCGGGTAAACAAATTGGATGAACACGTAGTTCGGTTGGACGATAATCTTGACCACCTCACAGTCAAGATCTTCAAGGGCACTCCGGATAATCTCCCGAGCTCTCTTTTGAATCCTGCCCTTGAGCATGGGCCTGTTGTACTTTATGTGAAACACTATTCTGCCAGATAGCATCCTTCCCGGCTTCCTGCTCGATACGGTTTTGGATTTCATGGTTTTTTCCTGTCTCGGGAGGGATTCGGGTTAATACTTTTCATGACAAGGCTCACCTGTCTGGGTAGATGCTCCATATCGATGAACCTTTATGTAACCTCTCTCCGGTAAAAGTTAGCCAGTAAACGAGAGTTTACATGGAATGGGAAGTTTTACTTCTGAATCCTCCCGCTCTTCCTGAAAGACAAAACTGGAGAACAGGATGTTACAAGGGAAGTCAGGCGGTAAATACTTTCACACAACCCTGCATCTCAGGATTATATAATGAATAATCCATGAACCTTTGGAAAGGAAATGATCTCCCCATTTAAAACGGGAGACGTTTTTCATTAGCAGGCCTGGTACTTAAGGGCGGGGTTTATAAGCTGATATAAGCTTATATAAGATAATATAAGTACGTGACTTAAAGGCGAGGCGAAGGCGGATATAATTAGAGAGAAACTCAATACTTCAAAAATTAAATTACTATATTGCGGAAGAGATTATAGAAATGTGTGAGTGTATTATATATGCAAAAATTTACTATCACAATAGTCGGAATTGTAATTACTGCAGTGATCATTTTAAGCATAGGAACATACCTATATCTATCACAACCTGATGATAACATTATCGATGTTGATAATAATGGAAAAAATCAGGATAATCAAACATATTTTACTGAATTTTATGTGTTAGATGAAAATGGTACAACACAGAATTATCCAAGTGAAGTAAAAGTAAATGAAACTTGTAAGATTATTATAGGCATTGAAAGTCATGAAAAGAACATTACTGAATACACTGTTAAAATATTATTAACAAAGAACAATGTTACTTTTACTAATTTAACTCTTGGTGTTTTTAATAGAATACTTGTCGCAAATGAAACAAATGAAACATTATATGCATACCAGATTCAGGAAGTGGGTGAATATAAAGTTGCTTTTCAGTTGATTTATAACGATCATAAAAATATTGAAGTGATAGAAAATTTACATATCTGGGTAAGAGTAACAAATCATTAAAGAAAATTCACACATTTCAAGAAATTTCTCGTTTCTTAGTAAAGCCTTCGTATTACGCCCCGAGCAGGGGGTTGGCGAAGCCAAGGGCCAGCGGAGGGGTGAAAGGGTGGGATATATTAACTGAGCCTGAGCCTCGCCTTCGATGCGAGAGCATCCTTGCGGTGACGCAAGCATCTGTGGAAGCTCCTCCCCGAGTGAGGGGGACGACCCGAGCGAGGGGTTGCGACGAGAGTGAACATTGATATACTCTTTGACGTATAATCATGGAACTAGGAGCAATCGGTACACTGAAGGAGTGGCGCAAACCGTTTAAGTATGAAAATACATTAAAGGTTTGTAGGGATGGGGCTTAGAAATGGGATATTGGCAATTACAAACCCCATTTCCAGGCTAAAGGCCGTATCTCAGAAAAGAAAGGGAGAAGTTTGTTTTTAATTTTTTTTCATTAATAGGCAATTGGACTTTATGTAAAACGTTAAATCGGAAGGTTTTTATCTCGCATTACCCATAGCTTTAATTAATGAGAAGGAAGGGAATTGCCTTCTGGTTAGCATTTGCGATGCTTTGTAGTTTTATTATGATAGTCGTGGAGATCGCCCCCAATGTAGAAGGCTTAACAATTTATGTGGATGATGATTATGGGAGTGAAGATGCTACACATAAGAAAACCATATATTCCGCAATTGAAAACGCCAGTAATGGAGATACTATAAATGTTTATAATGGCGAATATAATGGCAAGTTCGGTCAAATTATTATTGATAAATCAGTGGATATAATAGGTCAAAGTTCGGATTTAACAGTAATAAATAATACAGCGGTATACATTGCATCCGATAATATAATTCTAAGTAATTTCAGTGTTAAAGATAGCATAGTTCATATATGGAGTTTTTCTAATATCGAAATCAACTATTGTAGTTTTTCTGCATTTGGAAGTATAGACATTGATTCATCATCTGATATTCGGGTGTCAAACTCTTCCATAAAAGACAGAGGTTATTTGTGGATTACTGGGTCATCAAATATATATATCGAAAATACTAAAATGAACAATACTCAATATCCGCTTTGGCTTGATTCATCCTCTAATATTTATATTGCGAATTGTAATTTAACCTATTTAGATGATTATGGTGTCTGGTTTGATGAATCTATTAATTGTGAAATGAGAAATACAACTATCCTCTCTGATGACTATGGGGGTATCAGAATATTATGGGGCTGGGGTTCAGAATCAAAATATTTTAATCACACAATAGATACCTCGAATACAGTAAATGGGAAACCTGTATATTATTTCTACAATAAAACAGACCTAGTTTTAAGCGGTCTTGATGCCGGTCATATAACACTCGCATTATGTTCAAATATTACATTAAAGGATAGTAATGCAACAGGAGGAGATGGTGTAAAAATTGCTTTTTCTTCGGGTCTTAACATCACCAATAATAATTTATCCTCAAACTTACGAAGTGGTATTCAAATATTGACATCATCTAATTACAATAATATTACAGATAATTATGTCTCAGAAAACGGAGGAAGTGGTATTAGGTTATGGAAGGCAATAGAAAATAATTTTATTAATAATACCTTATATTTGAATGGGTTGAGTGGATTTTACATTGAGAGTTACTCAAATAATAACACTTTTGTAGAATGTAATTTGATAGAAAATAAGTGGGGGTTTCAGGTAAGGGGAGAAAACAACGTTTTTTCAAAGAACTTGATAACGGATAATTGGGACAGAGGTATATGGTTAATGGCTTCCGATTCAAAAAATAATTTAATTGTTAATAATTCACTTAAGGACAATAATTTAGAATTCTATCTAACTGAGGGTTCAAATGCGATTATTCTTAATACCACTTTTAATAAATCAAGAGTTGAATTTTTTATGCCAGATGATGCTTATTTAGTTATCCAATGGTTCCTTCATGTTAATGTAACGGATTATTTAGGTAATCCAGTTTCAAATGCAAATGTAAAAATCGAGGATAATAAAAACGGCACATATAATGAAACTTTCATGACTGATGGTAATGGCTATGTTAAATGGATTCCTGTAACGGAATACATACAATGGAGTACTGAAAAAACCTTCTATACCCCCCATAGAATTATCGCCTGGAACGATACCTTAACAGGCTACGCGTACCCAGATCCAATTATGAATAAAAGTAAGACTATAAACATCGTTCTTTTCAACGGAACATATATGGATTTAGAACCAGGTTGGAATTTAGTCTCATTACCCAGGGTCCAATCGGACACAAATATCGAAACGGTATTCCAATCCATAGATGGGAGTTATAATTCTGTCTGGCGATACAATATAACTGATTATAACGATCTATGGAAACATTACCACGTTTCCAAGCCCTCTTATATGAATGATTTGTGGAAATTAAATCATACTATGGGTTTCTGGCTGTATGTTACCGATCCAGGAGGAACGACGTTAGTTGTGTTTGGTGACGTTCTTACATCGGATCAACATATTCCACTATACCCCGGATGGAATCTTGTTGGATATCCATCATTAACAAGTTACAATAGAACAGATGGCTTAAACAATATTAATTTTGGAAGTGAGGTTGATCCTATTTTGACTTTTAACTCTACTTCCAAAAAATGGGTGAAATTAGATGAACCAACTGATTATTTTGAGGTAGGAAGGGGATACTGGATTTACTCAAAAGTAACAAAAACCTGGGTTGTTCCATTGTAATTGATTAATTAATAGATTAAGGGGTAAAAGCAGAAGAGGATGGGGATGAATATGCAAGAAGACCTCACTTTAATTGAAAAAAAATACAAAGCAAAAGTGACTGTGGATGATATTCAATTATTTAGAGTAATTCTTGCACCAACACGCAATGGTTTAATGTTTAAGTTTCCTTTAGAGGGGGTAAAAGCACATCATACTATTTTTATTAAGGACAGAATGGTCTATGTTCATATTAAGGATGAAGAGAAAAATATCTATCCCTATAGAAAGGAATTCCCACTTGATTATTTATTAGCAAAGTTTTATAGAATTTTAGCAAAAGCTATCCATCCAAGAAATATTCTGAAACCTAGTCGTAAAGAAATTTTAGTATTCCGTTCACCTCTTATGCAATTCTTCACATTAATGATTAATGAAAAAAATGAGGAAAATAAAGGGTATGTAGATATTGACCTGATATCATTTATAAAAGGATGGTCGGGTAACAATGAGTACGATGATCGATATTTCGATATTGTGAAAATGGATGAATTGTATAATCAACCACTACCAATTGGTATTGGTAGAGTAAAAGGTAGAAAAAGAATTATTATTGCTTTCACTAAAGAAACAGTTCTATGTATGCCACTTAGTTTATTTATGAAAAAAATTCCCAACCTTTTCCTTAACACTTTCGAACTGAAGAGATATATGAAATATATCAAGCCACAAATAAAAGCATATGGGAAGACTCTAAAAGAAAAACAAGACCTTATAGATTCTAAATTCGAAATCTTAGATAAATAAAAAAGTCCAATTGCCCTCCATCATCCCTGATGATGGCCATCTTGAGATTTGATATAGTTCTCGACGACTTCGAATCCCTGCCCAACCGAACCGTGATAATTTGAGGGAGCCCATAGCTTATCTTTTATCTCCTTTTTGAGCTCAGGGAATTCCTTGCGGAGTTTGTACGAAGTAGTCCCTTTAAATTGCATAGCAATTTTACTGGGCGAAAGCTTCGGCGGATATTTGAAAAATATATGAACATGCTCCGGATTCACAGCCATCCGAATTATCCGCACGTTCAAGTCCTTGGCAACAGACCTGATGATTTCCTCGCATCGTATCGCAATCTCACCAAAAAGCAATGGTCTTCTAAATTTGGTGCAAAAAACCATATGATCGGTAAGAAGCGATACAGAATGGCGGTCATGGCGCAGGCCCCAGCGTTTGTTTTTCTTATATATTTCGGATTTCATAGAGGCCTTCTTTACGTTGGCTAAGGAGAATAATACTTGACACTCGAAGAGTGGACAGTTTTATCTTCTTAGACAATATGCCAAAATGAAATCCGAAGAAAAAACAATAGCTGGTGGCAGTTATTTATGACCGCCATGCTTCTTGTACTGGTTTTTGATGTAATAGATAACCTTTGTCAGGTCGTTGCCAACAGATTGATGAGTCCTGCTGGGAGCCCAAAGCGCCTTCTCAATCTGCTGCTTAAGGATTGGGAATTCCCGACGAAGAAGATAAGAGGATACTCCCTTCACCTTCATGGCCACATAGGAAGGTGTCTTGGTTAATGGGATTCCGACAAGGATGTGAACATGGTTTGGTTGGATGTTGATCTCAACACATTCACAACCGAGGTCGTCGAGTACATTTTTGATAATCTCTTCGCATCTTCTGCGAATTTTGTTTACCAAAACCTTCCTGTTATACTTTGTATGGAAGATCATATGGTCGTACATCAAGCTCACAGGTTTTTTTGTCCGGTTTTTAAAGCTTTTCGATTTCATGGTTTTTTATTATCTAGGTAAAAACAGAGTAATGGTTGGTATTCTAAAATAGAAAGCTTTACCTGGATTATACCGATTTAAAATGAAAGAGAAAACAAGAGAACTGAGCAAAATCTAAGCGTGGGTAGAATACGACCATAATGCAAACAGGAAGTTGTAGAACACATATAGAAAGTTCCCCAAATTTTTTATTCAGAGAAGTATATATCTCGTTTGTGAGAAAATATGGATTGGACAATAATTGTAGCAATTGTGGGTTGGGCATTGATGTTTTATTTTGCGTGGAGAAATTATCAGGTGGGTAAATCGCAATTATTACCAACTTTAAGGAATTTATCTATACATGTATGGGATGAAAAACATCAAGCACTCACATCAATAGAAGGTTATAAGACAGATAATAGCGGAAAGAAACACAAGATAAAAATGGTGTTTTATTTTGGATTTCATAATATGGGTAAAGCTAATGCTAAACCGATTGAAGCGGAATTACAATGGAAAGATAAACAGGGTAACTTACTTCCTAAAGAAGATTTATTAGAATATCATTTGAGAGAAATGACCTTCATAACGGGAGGGGAAAAGGCTAGAAAATGGAAATATATCACAGATATTATGACTCCCGACATTAATTTTCATTTTATAGAAGCTTCTTTGAGAATAGTGTATGAAGATTCATTAAAGAAAAAATATTGTGCAGTTCAATTATTTCATAGCTCAAATGGAAGAATTTGGTATAAAGGGGAGTATGAGAACTTCAAAATCGGATTTAGAAAAAAGGAACCAACTTTGAGATTATTCGGAGGCGTAGATAAAAATCAGAAAGAAAAACTTAAGGCCAGCTCTCAGGCCAACTGAACAAATTATATACTATCCGTTTGTAGTTAAATAATTCTGAAAGTAAGTCAAACTTCTCCCTTTCCCTGTTTTACAAGCAAGGGCGGGGAGCATAAGGGGGATGGCTTCGGCGCACCCGCCCAATGGTGTGGTGGAGGAAGAAGGTAAGAGCTAAGGCCTTTGGCCTCGTGGAAGCTCTGCTTTTCACGACCTCAACGATTGCGCTGTGGGAGTGGAAAGTTGCCCCGCCAATAAACATTTATATCCCTACGATAATAATTGGGGAGCAAGGGACAATCGGCACGCTGACAGAGTGGCAAAACCTTTATGTCCGAAGGACAATAATGGTTTTAGGGATGGGGCTTAGAAATGGTATATCACAATATAGCTGAATGCCATTTCCGAGGCCTGCGTCCGTTTGAAAGTAAAAGGAGGGGATTGTTGAAAGAATCTTTTCTTATTTTCCGGGATCAATAACTTTTATCTCATCACTATATCCCTCAAACGAAGTTCCGTCTTTTAATTCCCCAGTAACCTTCAGATTGTAAGTTCCAGGTGACAACATATCCTCTACTTCGCTTCTGTCGAATTTGACCATAAGCGTTTCGTTTTGGATGTCACCCCATTCGGCAGGGATAGTATCTTCAAGTAGAATAGTGTTGATGTCGATTTCGCTGACATCATAAGGGTCATTTAGCGTGATATAGCAGGTAATCCATCTTCCTTTGGATTTGAGGTTGAGAGTGTTGGGATCGATATCTACTACGGCTTGAGTTGGGACAATCATTGCAGCCTTAAAACTAATAATACCAGGCCATGACCAACTTTCGTAAGTTACTTCTGCTTCGTCGCCATTTGAAGCCCAATTAGACCAATACTCCATCCAGACTGAACCATTACTTAAAAGACTCTTAGTACCAAGCTGATATTCGACTTGATAACCTGGAGCCCTTACCCTAACTGAGATAATACCCGGCCAGGACATAGTATGGAAAGTAACTTCTGCCTCGTCGCCATTTGAAGCCCAATTAGACCAATACTCCAACCAGACTGAACCATTACTTAAAAGAACCTTGGTACCAATCTGGTATTCGACATGATAGCCTGGAGCCCTTATTTTTATTGCATAAATACCATAAAAGGACATAGATTCATAAGTCACCTCTGCCTCGTCACCGTCAGATGCCCAATCAGACCAATACTCCACCCAGACTGAACCATTACTATAAATACCCTTGGCGCCAATCTGGTATTCTATTACTGATGATATTCCTGCACTAGGGCCTGTTTTTGAAGATTCAGCAACCACAAATGAAGTAGATATCATCAAAGTACAAATCATAAAGAGAATTATTCTTTTTCGCATATTTGCTACCCTCCATGAAGAATAAATGCATCTGGAAGCATATAAAACCTTGTCTAAAAGACAATCCCCTCCTTAAAAAAGCGTGCCGAGCAGGCGGGGACGCCAGCGCAGGCACGCAACCGGTGTGGGGAGGATGAAGGCAAGAGCATAGGACGCAGGCCTCCGTGGAAGCTCCTCCCAAGCGAGTGCATAAATATATCAGGCGAGCGAGGGTTGTGAGGCCGAAGGCCGAGCAATTATTAGCGGTTGTTAGCAATTAACAACGAAGCGCAGAAAGGAGTGGCAAAACCTTTATCCTCGTAGAGAGATAATGGTTTTAGGGATGGGGCTTAGAAATGGCATGTAGGCATTTACCTACACCATTTCCGAGGCCTGCGTCCGTTTAAAAGTAAAAGGAGGGGATTGGCGTTCATTTTGAACATACATGTAAGTGATATGTATTTGAGGTGAAATTAGTGGAACAATATATCATTGATTTAGCAAAAGAGATGAATTGGAGTTGCGAACATGGCATTCAGAAGATGCTAAAACCTATGTTCTATATAGCTAGCCCGATTATTTTCATCATAGTTGGAATATTAAGTCCATATCTCTATGGTGGATTTCATTGGAGTTTTACAGCTACTGCCTTTATTTTTTTTATTATTTTAGTACCAATAATGGGTTTTTTTCTCTGTCAAATTGCGCCCCCGACACCACTGGCTAAATGCCAGTGGCATGTGCCCCT
>CBDUXN010000137.1:0-9836 GCA_965371185.1 uncultured Thermoplasmata archaeon | reverse complement strand
AAATTCAATGGTTAATAATTTTTCTGTCTAAATTAATGTTAGAAAAATAATTGATATAAACTATATATAGCTGTAAATAATTACGTGATTTAAGGGCAGAGCGAAAACTCTAATGAGTTATGTGCTATCTCTAAATAAATTAATAAATATACTGAGGTATCGATATGATTGACTATTCAAAATGGAAAGAAAAACGAATGAATGTTTCATCTCTCTATCTTGATCATTTAAATCCAAGAATAACTACAAGAGATAAAGGATTTACTCAAAATGAATTAATTAATCAGCTGATAAAAAGGTATAAGGTGTATGAATTAGCTAAATCTATAGCAAATGATGGATATTTTCCTGAAAAAAACCTTATTGTTTTTTTTGAAAAAAATAAATATGTTGTTATTGAAGGGAATAGACGGTTAGCAGCAGTAAAAACACTAATTAATCCAGATATTGTGGAAGAAAAAGAGAGAAAAAAGTTTAAAAACTTAAATCAAAAAATTGATATGAATTATATTAAGCAAATAAGAGTAACAATTGCTCCTTCAAGAGAAGCAGCTAATCCAATTGTTTTTAGAGAACACACACTTCCAAATACAATGAGCTGGTCTAAAGTAATGCAGTCTGAATTTTATGTTAGACAGGTCAATAACGGCATGTCAATATCTGATATAGAAGAAGAATATAATATCACTTCATCCAAAGTTCGTGATTTTCTAAAATTGTATAATATGTATCAAATTGCCTGTTGCATAGATATTGATGAGGATGTAAGAGAAAAAGTAGAAGATAAGCAATCTTTTCCCGCAACTACACTTGAGCGGGCCTATACATTTAATTCAATGAAAAATTTTTTAGGAATATCCTTTTCAGAAAATGGTGATGTGAATGGCAATGTATCAAAAAACGAATTTGAGGCCGTATATTCCAAAATAATAACGGATATTGTTAATAAAAAAATAGATTCTCGTAGACTTGGTACAGAAAAGCAGACAAATGATTATATTAAAAAATCATTAAATGATTTTAAACCTAAGGAAAAAGGAAAATTTACACAAAAAGATTTTATCCCACCAGAAGTAGAAATAAAAGAACCAATTACTACTCCACCTAAAAAAAGAAGTGTTAGAAAATCTCCTGGCGTTATACCTTCTGGGATTCCATTTAAGTTAGAAGGATCTGCTAATCTTCAAAAATTTTATGATGAACTTAGAAAAGTATCTGCTAAAAGTTATCCAAACGCTTCAGCTGTAGTGCTAAGAGCATTTTTAGATAAATCAATTCGAATGTATTTGAAAAAACATCAAATTAAAAAAATAAAAATTAAAATAGAAGGTAAAGACAAAAATAAAAAAATTGATGATGCAACATTAGGTGAGTTATTAGAATTTTTGACTGCAAGAGATGTAAAAATTATTAACGATAATAATGTAAAAAAGGTAATTAAACATTGGAAAAATTCCAGTGGTGATATATCATTATCAACCTTAAATTCTCTGGTTCATAACGAAGAATATGCTACTAACGAAAAACAGATTCGTGAAATATGGACTAAATTAGAAGGGCTATTTAAAATTATTTTATTAGAACCCGAGAGGGTATTAAATGGCAATATATCCAAGCCCTCTAAGATATCCTGGTGGGAAGAAGAATTTAACAGAATATTTTACTGAAATTATAAAAGCAAATAAATTCTCAGAATGTGTCTATGTTGAACCTTATGCAGGTGGAGCTGGTGCAGCAATAAATTTACTTTTTCTTGAATATGTAGAACGAATAGTTATTAACGATGCTGATTATAATATTTACTGTTTTTGGAATGCAATTTTATCTAATACTGAAAAATTTATATATAAAATTAAAAAAATTAAAGTGAATTTGGAAGAATGGAAAAAACAGAAAAAAATTCTAACTAATAATAAAAAATATTCAAAACTTGAGGTTGGATTTGCTACATTTTTTTTAAATCGATGTAATCATTCGGGAATTATTTCTGGTGGTCCAATAGGCGGTTATAAACAACTTGGAAAATGGAAGATAAATGCTCGATTTAACAAAATAGATTTAATCGAAAGAATTAATAAAATCGCATTTTATAATGAACGAATAAAAGTTTACAATTTAGATGCAATTGAATTCATGCAAAATATATGTTTAAATTTGGATTATACAGCTCTATTTTTTCTTGATCCGCCTTATTATGAAAAAGGAAATGAATTATACCTTAATTATTATACACACGAAGATCATAAAATACTATCACAATACCTTCATAAGTGTAAGGAAAACTGGATTCTTACATATGATAATATTCCACAGGTTATATCCTTATATAATAATAAAAGACATTTCACCTACAATCTTAATTATAGCGTGAATAATTATAAAAAAAGTAATGAAGTTATGTTTTTTAGTGATAATTTGATAATACCTAACCGAAATATAACATAGATAAATAACAAAAATCAGAACCGCCTTTCGGTATTAAGCGATAAATGTGCAATAATGTAATATAGTGCTTTTACACTAATTTGTGCGTTAAGCCAGTATGTTTTTTCAACACGTTTCGAATATACACAAAATGGCCATATTTATCATAATAATATCAAACTATACTGCAATTGGTGTATGTGTGATTTTTCCATTAACGCCTCTCAGTATCAAGCAGAGTATATCGAAAAAGAGTTTATAAGTAAAAAACCCCTTTGGGTATCAAGCGGGTAATGTATAACTTTGTAATATATCGAAACTTACTTTATCCATCCCGCAGAGGGGCGAAGACCATGGTAAAAATTGTGGAGTGCGTTCCCAATTTCAGTGAAGGTCGGAGAACTGAGGTTATCGAGGCCATTGCTAATGCAATAAAAAGCGTTGAAGGCGTCAGGCTGCTGGATTATGAATCTGACAGGGACCACAACAGAAGCGTCATGACCTTTATCGGTGAGCCTCAGTGCGTTAAGAAGGCCGCTTTTAAGGCAACAGCCAAGGCAGCGGAGCTTATCGATATGAACACACATGAGGGGAAACATCCCAGGATCGGTGCCACAGATGTCGTCCCCTTTATCCCGATTTCAGAGGTCAGCATGGATGAATGCGTGGAGTTGGCAAAGGAATTGAGCGAGGAGATCGCTGAGAAATTGGATATTCCCGTTTACTTGTACGAGTTCGCTGCCACAAAACCTGAAAGGCAAAATTTGGCAAACATCAGGAAAGGGCAGTACGAAGGTCTAAAAGAGGCGGTACAAAGAGGCCCCGAAAGAAGGCCTGATTTCGGGCCAGCCAAGCTGCATCCCACTGCTGGAGCGACTGTTGTGGGTGCACGAATGCCTCTTATAGCCTATAACGTCAATCTGAATACAGATGACATAAGCATAGCGAAGTCCATAGCCAAGACGGTAAGGTATTCAAGTGGAGGGTTGAAATATGTCAAGGCTTTAGGCCTCGAAATAAATGAGCGGGGTATCGTGCAGGTCTCGATGAACCTTACCAATTTCAGAGAGACACCTGTTCACATGGTTTTTGACATGATAAAAAAGGAGGCTGGAAGGTACGGCGTTGAGATCTTAGACAGCGAGGTCGTTGGCCTGATCCCTATGGACGCTTTGGTGGATACTGCTGATTTTTATCTGAGAATGGAGAATTTTGATAAATCCCAGATTCTTGAGAACAGACTATGGGAGTGAATCCATGGCAGATGAAGCGAGCCTTGAGGATTTGTTAAACAATGTCTCTTCTGATTCTCCTACACCAGGAGGCGGGAGTGTTGCCGCGCTCTCAGGCTCCTTTGGAGCGGCATTGATATCAATGGTATGCAATTTGAGCATAGGAAAGAAAAGATACGAAGAGGTTGAGGAAGAGCTGAAAAATGTATTATGCGAAGCTGAGTCGCTTAGGAATGAGCTGTTATCCTTATTTAAAGAGGATGTCGACGCATTCAACGAGGTTATGGCCGCGCTTAAAATTCCTGTAGAGGGGGTGAGAAATGAGCGCCTTCAAAATGCGTACAAAACGGCTGCCACTGTACCTTTCAATGTGGCAAAGAAATGTCTAAGGGTAATGGAGCTTGCAGGGATCACCACTAAAAAAGGTAATCGTAACGCCATTACAGATTCTGGCGTAGGTGCATTCATGGCGTACTCAGGCATAAAGGGCGCGGTTTTGAATGTAAAGGTTAATTTGAAGTACATCGAAGATAACTATTTCAATGATGAGAAAGAGCAGGAGATAGAAAAAATCGAAAAAAGAGCTGAGGAGGTTTTGGAGGAGATTATGTGGAAGATCCGGGGTTCCCTACATCCTTAGCGGCATATGACAGGAAGCACAGATAAGATCCTCACCCTTCTGAACACAGCAGATATGGTAGAAGGTGCCGCAGCTGCAGTAAGTCCTGCATGTTTCTTCTATTGAAGGTGATGAGGATATGCTCATATTACAGTAAGGATTGGGACATTTGATGTCAAAACATAATGGGCAGACGAAGGTGGATATACTCGTTTTGTCAGGAGGGAGAAACTTCTCAGCCTCGTGTTTTGCCTCCTTCGCCAAAAGCATAGCGGTCTTGTAGTCCTTATCCTCAAGAAGGTACTTTACAGTGCTTAGAAAAGTGTTCAATTTCTTGAACTCCGCCTTTGGAACGGTGGTGCCATCGGACCTCAATTTACCAACAACATGTCCCGCCTTCGCCGCGCTTCTGAGGGCGATTAGCCTCATATCTCTGAGAGCTTTTGCATCTTCCAATGCTGCCTTAGACAGGGCTAGTGCCAATTCATAATTCCCCCTATCAAGCGCATCCAAGATACCCCCTATGGAGCCTTCCGTTCTCAGATATTCATTTCGTGATGACCAGGCCTTACCCACCTCCTTCGCATCCTTTAACAAGGCCTCAATTTCTAAAACCGTGTCCACAGCCTCTTTTTTGATATTCTCCAGCCTTTGAGCCTCCAGTTTCGCCCTCCTTATGGATTCCTGGGCCCTTCTGATACTTTCCGGCGTGCCCCGTTTGAGATCCAACATGGCATTAAGAAAATGCTTTTCCACATCGATACCTCCGAGACCCTGCTTCCTGAACTCGTTTCTCAAGGCATCCATTATTGCAGTCACTGTCAAATCGAGCATCTTCTCCCTCTTGTCGAACCATTCTTCCACTGGCAATGTTTCGGACATAAGTTCGTTGAAAAGCTTCTCAGCTTTCTTCACATTTGCCCCCATCTTCTTTGCCATAGCCAGTATCTTACTGGAATCCACAAGGAGTTTTTTCTTAACCTCATGACCTTCGATTTTGACGACCATGGTCGTTTACCTCTTAATTCTTTTAATAGACATCAACATGTCGGTCATATTTAGAATTTTCTTTTCCTGGGATGATTTATTTTTTCATGATCAAGTGTTGTGTGGATTGAGGGATGGGGTAGGTGGGTAGGGTTAACAATACATCCATAATGTGCAATAGAAGAGATAATATATATATAGCTATCACCATTCCAAAAAATTGATGGTGATGGCTTTGAAATTGGCTCTTGCACAATTGTCTCCGGTTTTAGGCGATAAGGAAAAAAACCTGAGGTTGATTGAAAAAACGGTTACTGACACAGAGGCCGATTTGGTAGTGTTTGGAGAATTGTTTTTAACCGGTTATATGTGCAGGGATAATCTCACGAAACTCGCCGAAACTTTAGACGGTGAATCGGTTAAAAGGATAGGTGAAATCGCGAGAGAGAATGGCGTACATATTGTCTTTGGTATGCCTGAAAGAGCCGCTGAGATTGGCGGTCTAATTTACAACAGTTCTGTTCTCGTGTATCCTAATGAAAAGGTCGAGCGTTACAGGAAGCTGCATCTTGCGAATTTTGGTCCCTTCGAGGAACACCTCTATTTTGCTAGGGGTAATGAACTACCTGTTTTCGACACAGATTTGGGGAAAATCGGTATGCTCATTTGCTTCGATTGTTTCTTTCCTGAGGTATCCAAGATATACGCCCTAAAGGGTGCCGATCTGTTGATCTGTATCTCCGC
This sequence comes from uncultured Thermoplasmata archaeon, assembly GCA_965371185.1. Taxonomy (GTDB): domain Archaea; phylum Thermoplasmatota; class Thermoplasmata. The sequence goes on along the minus strand of CBDUXN010000137.1, from coordinate 3,830 downwards.
ATCTCCTTCAGCCACGAGGATTTTCTTTGAACAGGTGATCGTGACAAGAGCCCTTGAGAACACCGTTTTTTTTACCTATACGAACCTTGTGGGTACAGAATTGAACATGGTTTTTTGGGGAGGAAACACCGTCATAGGCCCGAGAGGGGATATCAAGGCAAAAGGCGGGTACTTTGAGGAAGGCGTCGTGAACTGCGAAATCGATCTAAATGATTTGAAAATGGCAAGGGAATTCCGCCCCACAATACGGGAAACAAGGATCGAGCTGTTCGCTGAGCTGCGAAAACTCCTTGAGGGTGATGTGAGAGGAAATTCAATTTCTTCATCGGAAGAATAAGACCCTATCAAACTCCAGAACCATAACTTTTAAATCGTTATGCTTGTATATACATATCGATGCTCGATTATTATGGAAGAAACATCAATAATATGCGCATCTCAGTTACTCAACAATGTAACCTGGACTGCTTTTACTGCCATCATGAGGGCGAGGATGGAGATGAACGGATAAACGGCTACATGACACCAAGAGAAATTGAAAAGATCGCCGGGATCGCAAGAAAGGTCGGCATTGAAAAGCTGAAGATCACTGGCGGGGAGCCGCTGTTGAGAAGGGACATTATCGAGATAGTGAGGAGGGTTTCCAAGCATATGATCGAAGTTTCCATGACCACAAACGGCGTCCTCCTGAAGAGATATGCTGAAGATATGAAACGAGCGGGATTGAAACGGGTGAATGTGAGTTTTGATGCCTTCGATCCTAGGACTTTCCAAAGAATCGCCAACAAGAATGCTTACCATGAGGTCAAAAGAGGCGTGATTGAAGCGATAAAGGCTGGACTTCATCCAGTTAAACTCAACATGGTGGTTTTGAAAGGAATAAATGAACATAACATACCGCGGGCGATAGAATTTGCCTCCAGTGTTGGAGCCATACTTCAACTCATAGAGTTCGAAGGCAGTAGGGAAGAGGCCAAGAAACCAATTTTCAGAATGCACCATTATGGTCTAGCCAAGGTGGAGGAAGAGCTTGAAAGGAATGCGATTGAGATGAGGCAGAGGGACATGCACCGCAGAAAAAAATACATCGTTCCTTCTGAGAACAACGGCAAAGCTGAAGTGGAGGTGGTGAGAGGTATGCACAATTCCCTATTCTGCAGCAACTGCACCCGTCTTAGGGTCACATCCGGTGGAAAGCTAAAGCCTTGCCTCTTGAGAAAAGACAATCACATAGATATAATCGAACTCATAAGGTCGGGGGCCAATGATGACGAGCTCATCGCATCCTTCGAAAAGGCGATTCTTCTGAAAGAACCTTACTGGGGGGTATGATCTGAAAGTTAAAGTTAAGTTCTTTGCATCATACAGGGAAGCCTTGGGCAAAGATGAGGTGGTTGTGAGCATCGGGGAAGGTTCAGACGTATCAGCTCTGATCATGGTGATAAAAAAGGATTTTCCTGAGCTTGGATCGTTGACCGAAACTGTTATCGTCTCAGTGAATTGGGAATATGTAGAGTACAATACGATCTTGAAAAACGGAGATGAGGTTGCACTTCTGCCACCGGTGAGCGGGGGTTGAGAATTGATAGAGATAACAGAAAAGGATTTTGATACCGGTGAGATTCTGCAGAGCCTGAGGAATGGGCATATCGGTGCCCTGGTGACCTTTATAGGAACGGTCAGAGGCTTTACAACCGCCGTTGGGGAAAAGGATCGAACTGAGAACGTAGATGTAAAGGAATTGAGTTATGAATGCTATAAAGAGATGGCCCTCGGGAAGATGGCACAGATCAGGAATCATTCATTGGCCAACTACAATATCAACGACATGCACTTGGTACACAGAATGGGTGTGTTAAAACCTACTGAGCAGATAGTGATGATCGCTGTGAGCGCTGCCCACAGAAAGGATGCTTTTAGAGCTTGCGAATACGCCATCGATGAGATGAAAAAGTGCGTTCCAATATGGAAGAAAGAAGTTACTCCAGATATGGAATACTGGGTTGAGGGGGACAGGGGATATAAGGGGTAGCGAAACATAAAAAAAGAGGGGGGAGTATGACAAAAATGGTGGACATAAGCGGAAAAGAATCATCATTGAGGACGGCTAAGGCCATGGGCGAGATAAAACTCAAAAGGGAGACCGTAACCGCCATAAAGGAAGAAAATATTAAAAAAGGGGATGTTATGGGCACAGCCCAGACGGCAGCGATACTTGCGGTAAAAAACACCTCAAATCTCATTCCATTATGCCATCCAGTACCTGTTAACTCAGTGGATGTTTCCTTTGATATAGGTGAGGAAATATTGACCTGCGAATGCGAGGTCAAGGCACATTATAGAACAGGTGTCGAGATGGAGTGTTTGGTGGGTGTAAGTGTAGCACTGCTCACGATATGGGACATGGTAAAATACCTGGAGAAGGACAATATGGGCCAATATCCCGAAACACAAATTGGCAACCTAAAGGTCGTCTCAAAACAGAAGGGGTGATGATTTGGGCCTAGAGGAGCATAAAGAACATGCCCATGGTAAAGTGGGCTGCGCTGTGATCACGGTCAGCAGTTCAAGAACAAAGGAGAACGACACCTCTGGAAAGACCATAATCGGGCTTTTAAAAGGTCATGACCATTCGGTATTGCATTACACCCTCGTAAGGGATGACATATCGTTGATAAGGGCTGCTTTGGAAAAAATCTTGGTAGATCCATCCATTCAGGCCGTGATTCTTAATGGCGGCACCGGGATCAGCAAGAAGGATGTGACTGTAGAAGCTGTTAACCCATTATTAGAGAAGGAATTGAAAGGCTTTGGTGAGCTTTTCAGATATATGAGCTACAAGGAGATAGGAAGTCCTGCGATGCTGAGCAGGGCCCTTGCAGGTGTAGGTAGGCGGAGAATTATTATCTGCCTGCCTGGCTCGACAAATGCGTGTAAATTGGCCATGGAAATGCTCGTTTTACCTGAATTAGGCCATATGGTCCATGAAGCTGGAAGGTAGGGGAAATAAAAAATCTATTGAATAAAGAATCCCTTGATCGGCCAAAGGTAATTTAAAGTCCTGTTATTCCTTTCTCACCTATTGTGTACTGGAAAATTCCGGTTCTCTCTGGATGATTTCTAAGCTTCTTTATGATGATGAATCTCTTGAACTCCGCCTTTTCAATCCATGTATCCAACTCTATTATGCAGTCCACAACACCTTCTATACCGCTATGGGTTCTTTTCTCGTACACATCCCTCTGAAGCGTGAAAAATGCAATACTGTCGCTGTGCTGTACATGGGCTTTGATCATTCTCAACGCGGATGTAACATCACCGTGTGGATGCTGTCCCAGGAAGAAGTCCAATGAATCGATCACAAGCCTGAAGGGGGGGTCCAATTTTGAAACCTCGTACGTCAAAAGACTAAGGAAGTTCTCCTCCTTATGGCTCTCTTCCGAATGAATAAGTGCATCGATATCTTCCCTTGTAAGTCCTTCATACCTGAACTTGCTGACCTCAAGCTTTTTGGCCAGCACGTTCTCATAGTATCGCGTGCCGATGTTGATTATGTCCAGGTTCTCCCTCCAACCGAATCTTTTCATTGTAGATATCACATCCTCATTTCTTTCATTGGTAGACACGTAGACGACATTTTCATCACTCTTGCCTGCTGAGGCGAATTGTTTTGCAAAAAGTTCCATACCGCTGCCTGGAGAGCCGCTGACCAGCGTTGTAAATCCTGCAGGTAGACCTCCTGCGAGAGTGTCGTCCAATATCTTCACACCTGTACTGTTAAGAGCCATAAATATCCACCTATTTGTTCTCCCTAACTATCAATGTCTCGT
>CBDUXN010000136.1:0-9836 GCA_965371185.1 uncultured Thermoplasmata archaeon | reverse complement strand
TTACTTACACGATTTAAAATGCAGTTTAAAATCCTTGGAGACAAAGTTGTATGAAAGTCGCCATCATTTATAATATGGACATGACCGGTGTAATTAATCGTTTTGGATTGCAGAACAAAGAAATATACAATCCAAAGACCATCAAATTAGTGGCTGAGGCTCTTGAAATGGGTGGCCATAATGTTGATGCTATTGATGGGAACATGCATGTTATTGAGAGTTTACAAGAATTTATGCCTAGGGTAATGGAAGGCGAACGACTGGGCCTGGTATTCAATATGGCATATGGTATACAAGGTGAAAGCCGATACACACACTTACCAGCTATGCTTGAAATGCTGGGCATACCGTATGTAGGTTCTGGTCCTGAAGGCCATGCACTGGCTCTTGATAAAGTCATTGCTAAGATTATAATGCAGCAAAATGACATACCGACGCCAAAATTTTGGGTATTTTCCGCAGGGAATGAGGATATGAGCTCTGTGGAATATCCTGTAATAGTAAAACCAAAAATGGAAGCGGTCTCATCCGGCTTGGAGATCGTTAATAACGAAGCGGAGTTACGCAAAGCCGTAAAATATACAATTAAGGAATTTCAACAGCAGGCATTGGTAGAGCAGTTCATTCGTGGTAGGGAATTCGCTGTTGGAATCCTTGGCAACAGCGACCCTGAGACTTTTCCTGTGTTAGAAATCGACCTAGGAGGCGATCCTAATGCTATCCAGAGCGCGATGGATAAGTTAAAAAATCCCCGCGAAAAAATCTGTCCTGCAGATATTCCGCAAAATCTAACCGATGAGATGTTTAGACTGAGCAAAGAAGCCTTTAGGGTTCTTCATTTAAAAGATTTCGCACGCGTGGACATTCGCATAGATGAGGATGAAAATATATACATACTGGAACTAAATTCATTGGCCAGCCTCGGTAAAACAGGCTCCTATGTCCATGCAGCTAGCGTAGCAGGATACGACTATACTCGCCTTATTAATAAAATCCTAGATGTTGCAGCTGTCAGATACTTTTCTGAAAACCTGACCTTTGCCCTTGACAACAATATAATAAAAAAAGAGAAACTAACTGTATCAGTTCGTATCCGAACGTTTTTACGGAGCAAACAAGAAAATATCGAAAAATTGTTGGCCAAGATGGTTAATATAAATACCTATGTCCGCAACGTTGAAGGTGTAAATGAACTTGGCCAATTTATCTGGAAGCAATTGGGCCCCTTGGGATTTATGCATCATTCCATTCCCCAAGCAGAAGTTGGTAACATTCTGCTACTTAGTAACACCAACGAGGATGAATACGATATTCTATTCCTCGTAAATCTGGACAACTCAATACCGTTCAAAAAGCATATTTACTACGGTCAAAAAGGGCAAAAGCTTTATGGGACAGGAATATGGGATAGTAAAGGCGGTTTGGTTATCATGATAGCCGCTCTTCGTGCATTACGTTTCGTTCGGGTTTTACGCACCATGAAAATTGGGATATTAATAACCACCGATGAAAATCTACAAGGTAGGATAAGCAGTAACATCATTCAAGAAATTTCAAGCCAAGCAAAGATCGTATTGGGTTTAAGCGGGGTTTCATTGGAGGGATCCGTTATAACCTCCCGTTCAGGCGCAGCAGTATACAACTGTCAGATGAATCTTGTCAATTCGGAGAAGGCACTGGACGTTGCTAAGGCCAGTTCAAAATTCACACGGCTTCTTACAAATCTTGCAAAACTTTCCAACGAAGAGGATAGTGTCATCGTGAGCCCAAGGGAGGTGAAAATCAACTCTAACATCTCTAATTTATTTTCCCACGGCGAAGCGTCTTTGAGTATGAGATTCAACATGCCCGAGCAAGCAGAGGTTTATGACAATAAAATCCATCAGCTCGTAAAAAAGGTGAGGAGTGATAAATATCAAGTACAGATCAGCGGAGGAATTCGCAGAAATCCAATGGTTAAAAATAAAGAGGTCGAAAAGATTTTCCAGAAGGTTAAAGATATTGCCAATCAAATCGATGTAAGAATTCTTGAAGAGCATCGGTGGAGCTCATCAAACATTTGTTTTGTAGATCCTGACAAACCCAAAATTGATGGCCTGGGTCCTCTAGGTGAAGTGTCAAAGGAGAATGAAGAGTATATACTGGGGCATAGTTTATTGGATAGAGCTACTTTACTTGCACTTCTTTTGATTGATTTACGAAAGGGAAGGTAATTTATGAAATTTAAGAATGTTGAATCGAAATTTAAGCCGACGAAGGATGGCAAGTGTGCAGAGTCTGTCAATGGAATAATATCAACTGCGTTTCCAGATGCAACAGAGGCCGGAGTTAAAATGTTGAGCAAAGGTGGAAATGCAGTGGATGCTGCAGTTGCCGCGGCTCTAGCATTGGGTGTTTGTGAGCCCCAGGCGAGTGGGCTTGGCGGTCAGACGATGATGCTGATTTATACAGGTAAAAAGGTAAAGTCAATAGACGGTTCCTCCAGGGCACCTTCCTTAGCACATTCAAAGGCTGTTAACAAAGGAGACCGATCATTTGGCTATAGAGCGACCACTGTCCCGAGTACACCGGCCACACTATGGTATGTCCATAACCGTTATGGTCGCCTCGAATGGTCGGAGGTAATGGATCCTGCAATTCGAATCGCTGAGAAAGGATATCGTATAACCGAATTGCAACATCGTCTTCAAAAGCGTGAACTGAAAAATTTCCAACAGGTGGAATCCAAATCAAGTGCGAAATATTTTCTAAAGAATGGTAAACCATATGACGTAGGCGATATCTTCAAACAATCCGAACTAGCATCTCTATTGAGGCGACTAGCCGAAAGAGGTGTAAAAGAATTTTATCGGGGTGGAGTGGCTAAACAGATAGATGCGGACATGCGCGAAAATGGCGGGTTGCTTCGATACGAAGATCTTTCTCTTATCCCATGGCCTATTGAGCGCCGACCGCTTAAACGCAAATTCAGAGGATTGACTATCTACACTATGCCCCCACCAGGTGCTGGTAGGACGCTTCTTTTTACCCTACTCATGGTAGACGCGATGCCCCCTGGAATTTTCTTAAAGGACATTAATAAACAATGTTATCTTTTAGCCGAAGTATTCAGGAAGGCATTTCTTGAACGTAAGGATAGACCCTTTGACCCGAATTTCTATCCACAGTTATCTGAAAAACATATGTTAAATAAAAAATATGCGAAACAATGCATAATGGACATTCTTGCCAAAGTTGACAAAACACTCTTACCAACAATAGTCACCGACGACGAACTCAGAGGGGAAACAACACACCTCTCAGTAATAGATGGCGAGGGCATGGCCGTTAGTTTGACCCAATCGATTGAGAAGGTGTACGGTAGTAAAACCGTAGCGGAAGGATTAGGGTTCCTATACAATAATTACCTAAATGACTATGAGTACAGTATGATCTCACATCCATTTTATCTACGACCGAATGCTGTTCCATGGGCCACTGTTGCACCTTCATTGATTTTTAATGAAGAGAATTTATGGTTGGCTGTGGGCAGCCCAGGTAGTGAACGTATATTCTCAACCATAGCACAGTTTTTAATAAATATAATTGATAAGAACATGTCAATGGATGAGGCCATGTATGCACCACGCATGCATTGTTCTCTTGGTGGAAAAGTGAGTCTTGAAGCTGAACGCTTTCCGGATTCTCTTGTAGAATTTCTTAGGGATAAGGGATACAGGATAGATAAAAGGGAGCCATTTGCATTCTATCTTGGTGCAGTCCATGCTGTTCTCAAGAAACATGATGGTTCTGGCTTTCAAGGCGTTGCCGAAGTAAGACGAGATGGCACCGCTGGGGGATACTAATGAGTTACAAATTCTAATACTGATTTCAAGCCCTTATGATGTTGTTATAAGTAATGTCTATGATATTTTGGAACCGATCCTCTTTTTGTAACTCCCTTTTGTTGAATAAATTACTTACAATGAAATATAGATGATATTGCTCCTTATGCCTCTCCTTCTGGCATTTGATGTGGCTATCAACCCCTTCGGACCCCTGTCCTACAGATCCATGGTAGTTCGAGGGAGCCCAGAGGTGTTTACCTATCTTTCGCTTAAGCTCTGGAAATTCACCCCTTAACCATTGGCACCGTAACACTCCCATCCATCAAAAACAGTACCTCAGTGCCCTTACCTTTCTTCGATAACGCCGCATCCAGGGCCTCCTGAAGGCTTTTGAAAGGCTTCATGAACGCCTTTTTTATGATATCGTCTTCCAAATCCGTGACTGCCCAGATCTCCCCTTTCTTGGATGCCTCCACTATTCTCGCGGCCTTGTGGTATCCCAGCTTGTAGCCCTTGTCTATCGTGCTCAGGACATCCTCTGCGTTCGATGAAGAAGCGAGCAATTTGAAAAATGTTTCGTCACCGATGCCGTCCCGGCATTTCGAGACCAGAATGATTATTCCGCCTTCCTTCAAAGCCAGCTTTCCATTCTCTATGGCCTTCTGGGATTGATAAAGATCCACATCCATGGGATACGGGGCAACGGAAACCACGATATCGGCCTTTTTCTCCACCTTCACTGCGAAGACCTCGTTTGCCTTTCCTATTGCAGCGTGGAACGAATCGTATATATGGCCCGCGGTGGCCGCATAGATGTTCTGATGCCTATCCAGCACAGCCATTATCGAAAATATCTCTTTATCCATTATCGTCTTGATGGCATCCTCCATATCATCGTTTACTGGATTACCGTCCAAAACCAAAGGCTGGGCCTCTTTCCTCATTGCGAACCTGTGATTCTGCTCGATTGTCTTGTAGGAGGCAATGCCAGGTAAAAACGATTTTCTTCCACCTGTGTAGCCGGCAAAATAATGGGGTTCAACCGAACTGATGATCACGATCTTACCGGCTTCAACTCCCAACCTGTTGACGAACATCTCAGTGCCGTTCTTTGACCTGCCTATGAAAACCATATCCTCCTCTTTTCTGGCATCATGTATGAAAATTCGTTCCCTGAGCTCAGAAAGATGCCCCCCAAATATGAATTCGAGCTCCTCCTCTGTGGATGCCCTATGAACTCCAGTGGCGATTATGAACTTCATGTTTTTATCCTTGATTTTATCGTATATGATATCCAATATCTTTGCCGTTGGTGTGGGTCTGGTGCCGTCATTCACTATGAACAGAATATCCTTGGCGTCCTGTAAAAATTCCTCGAAGTTCTTAGAGTTTATTGGGTTCTGGATGGCGTTGAAGATGGTGCTCCGCTCTTCTCCGATCTCGACATCGTTCGGGCGCACAACACCTGCTATATTCTCCTCTGGAATATCGATACCGACGGTATCCTTACCGTAAGGGATGTCAAGCTTCATACAAGTCAATTACCGAACATACTTTGGGGAATATTTAATTTGCGGTATTTGTACTGGAGGCAAAATGATATTGCAAAAGCAGAGGTAAATAAAAATCTATAGAATCTCGTTGATCTTTTCGATTGCGTTTTCCACGGCTACTGAAAGGGCTGAAGGATCCCTGATACCCTTGACAAGACATACGAGCAGCGCCTTGGTGCCAGCACCGGCTAAGATAATGGAGCCTTCCTTTGTATCGATGGTGACCTTTGTGGGTGTTCCCATGGCACTTTTCGTGGTTATGTTTTTTGCAGCTCCGAGAACTGTGGCGCTCATCATGGCGAACACTTCACTTCCCACGGAGTAATGGGGGAAATTTGACGCCATCAGAATTCCATCTCTCCTAACCACAGCCGCTGCATCAACCATATTTGAGGTTTTTAACCCGGCCACGATATCTTTTAATTGAGTTGACGTGGATATCATTTCTCTACCTCGGCTTGAAACGCGTCCCATTACCTCTGATATCACTTATTTATTATAATCTTTTCTGTGAAAAGTATTTAATTGGAATCACCGCTAATCCCCAGTTATGTCGGTGCAAAATGACAATTTATATATATACTCATCTGCATTCAGTCCATATCTTATCAAAATACACCGAGAGAGGTGCTTAACATGGTTATTTGTCCGAACTGCAATATAGAAGTGATCGGTAATTTTTGCCCGAAATGCGGGGCGAACGCTGCGCAAATGGCTGCTCAACCTGCTGCACAGCCATACCAACAACCATATCAACAGCCTTATCGGCAGCCTGCACCTGCACCATTGCCCAGGAAAGCAACAATAGCTATGGTGCTGGCGATAATATCTGTTGTCATGCTATTCATGGCAGGGGCGTTTGCCTGGTGGTCATTGTCCATGGACGCAAAAAGTGAAGGTGGAACGATCGATTTTGAAATGGAGGTGAAAGTTGATTTTACATTGACAGAGGGCTCTTATGAGATCGTAACCAAATATGACGGGTCTACCGACACCGATGAGGATGAGGATGATTTGACAGATGACATGAAGGATGTTGGTGGTACTACAGGCCTTCTTATAATGCTAGGTATTGTTATGACCATAATCGTCATTGTATTGGTAGGCTTGCTGATGTACAGTCCAAGGAATGTTTACATGGCCGGGTACACAAAGATATTTCAAAACCTGGCCCTCATATTTGCATTGCTGGCTGTGATATTCGTGCTAATCGCTCCTATTTACTACATGGTAGCTTGGCCAGACGCAGTAGAAGATGAAACGAGCGGTCCTGTCTATCCCGTTGGAGGGGATGGGGAGTTTTATGATGGTTCATTTATGGGCTCGGACTCAGTAGAGGTGGGGGGAGTTAGCGCCAGTGCCAATTGGGGACCAGGTCTCGGATGGATATTGGCGTTCGTTTGTCTGATTCTATTGTTGATAACCCTTGCTTTTGTGAAACAGGGAGGGGATGAAGCTGTAAAAATGGTCCCGGCTGTTCTGCCAATGGCCCAGCCGCAATATGGTTACCAGCAACAGATCCCCCAACAGCCACCCCAACAACAGCCTCAAACCACTTACCAACAAGCAACGCAGCAACAGATAGGAACAAAAATGTGTGTCAATTGTAGTCAGATATTATCATTTGATGCGGTTATTTGCCCAATTTGCGGCCATGACCAATCTCTTCCAATACCACCGGCACCCTGAATCATTACCTGAGCTTTTTTCATTCAAAATCCCATTTTTCATTTTTCTGGACCTTCGCCTCTTCGGTACCAGCAGGACCTTTGTAAACCCTTGCTATGATAACCACAGTGAACATTGTAATAACTGTAACGATCAAAATGATGGGGAATGCGATGATTAAAGTGTGTTTATCTGCCAATGCGAAGATGATAATGAAAGCGAGGGGGCTTAGACCAAAGCTTACAAGGAATTTCAATCCATAGAGTGTGCCTCTCACATTTAAAGTACTTACATTTGCTGTCAAGACATTCTCTGCTGGTTGTGCCGAAAAGAACGAAAAACCAACTATACACAAACCGATTATGAAAACCCAGATGTTGAGACTTAGACAAAGCAAAACACCTAAAATGGTAGATAGAGTAAAAATCATAAGCGGTTTTATTGGCCCGTATTTATCTGCTAGCCATCCCCCTATCAGATGGCCAGGAAGGCCCGCGATCAGCATCACCGATAATAAAACTGCACCTGTGAATATCTCCATCTTCATTATGTCTTTTGTATAAAAGGGGAGTACGGTCGTTATGCCCCTGTAATAATTGCCTCTTAGTGCCGTTAAAAGAAGAACAAGAAGCACTATGCCTGTAATTAGAATACCCAATGCTTTCTTGTATTCAATAGCCATAGGCTTTTCAACATCCTCGCTTTCGATCTTTGATTTGAGCAAAATGACGCAATAAATCAAGGCAATCAAGTAAAGAACGAAAAATACCAAAAAAATATAATTCCAGGAGTAATAAGCTCCTATCGCCCCGGCAGCCAATGGGGGGATGAACTGCCCGAATTGGCCCACAAAACCAAAGGTACCCATGGCCTTTCCCCTTCTCTTAACATACATTTGAGATACCAAGGTAAGTCCTGATGGATGTGCGAAACTGAGTCCGAAACCTGCTATTACTATCCCTATCGAGAACCACAGCCAGTTATCAAACAGGATAAGTGCAAGCATAGAAACACAGGTTATGGCAATACCTATAAACATGGGCTTTAACGCCCCTGCCCGATCCACCATATAACCTGCAAGAAGAGCCCCAAAACCATACATGATTACAGACAATGTTAAAGAGATGCCGATGAGTGTATAGGTAATCTCCAATTGATCCTGAAGGTATTTGGCGGCAATTGGCACGGAAAGCACGACACCATGTGTTAGTGCATGGTTGTAAGAAACTAATGAAAGGAGTCTACCTTTTGAATCCATGATTATCAACGGGATGGTTGCATAAGCAACTGGGTATTTATGGATTTGCGGGGCCCTGGGGTAGTTGGATTATGATGTTCAAGATCCACCACAAAACCTTTTAAATATTCACCCCAATCCCATGCCTATGAGCCTGTTCCTGGTAAGATACGGTGAGCTCGGCCTGAAAAGCCCGAATGTTAAAAGGAGATTCCAAAGAGCGCTGAAAAAGAACATCGAAGATTTCTTTCTCAAAGAGGAGACACAGTGCATAACGAGCATGGACTGGGGCAGGATATACCTACATACAGACAACGATGCAATGGCGAGGAGCATTCTGAGTAGAACCTTTGGTATAACCTCCTTCAGCAAGGTGATTGAAACCACATCGGATCTTGAGGAGATTTGTAAAACTGCGGCAGAATACTCGAAAGGGGTTATCCTTAAAAACAGCAAATTCGCAGTGAGGGCGAGAAGGACTGGAAGCCACACATACACCTCCCAGGACATCGCAAAAGAGGTGGGCTCAGCAATTTTATCTGAGAATGAGGATAAGAATATAAAAGTAAACCTCTCCAATCCAGACTTCGAGATCTTTGTTGAGGCAAGGCATAACCGTGCCTTCGTTTTCAGCGAGAAGATCCAAGGGCCTGGAGGATTTCCTGTTGGTACACAGGGTAAAGTTCTGGCCGTGATATCCGACAAAAAATCCTGTTACGCAGCGTGGCTCATGATGAAAAGAGGCTGCAGAACCAAATTGCTCTGTTTGGGGGAGAATGCCTTGTCCCTGGCAAAATACCTAGAGTCCTGGCAGCTGAACACCGTTCCCATCGTGATCGAGGCCTTGGATGACAACATCGACAAAACATTATACCTGGCAAAAAAGGTGAAGGCTGAGGCTCTGGTGCTTGGTGATACATTTGAAGAATTCCAAAAAATGGGGGATATCGAGGCTGCAATTCCGGTATTCTACCCCTTGATAGGATTGAGTGAAGAAGAAATCGAGAAATGCGTCACTTTCCTTTTCGGTGATGGCTCTTAATGGATGGCCTCACCTTTTCTGCGCCTTTACCCTTGTGCTTAAGCCCCCTTCCCTTCTTTCCTGAGGACGTTAAACCGCGGTATGCCCTGCCCTTGTGGGCTGGTTCGCAGATCCAGTTGATCTTCGGGTCACTTTTTATTACTGGATGATGTGGATCCACGAGAATTACCTCGTAGAATTTATGCCTGCCATCCTCACCCACCCAATACGAGTTCAAGACCTCCATGTTTGGATATCTCTTGGCTGTTCGCTCCTCGGCGATGCGCTGGATGCTCTTTCCCATTGTTATCTTGGTTATGCCCTTTCTCTTCGCCCTTCTTCCGCCTTTTATGGTTCTCTTTCTCAGTCCGCCTCGCCTCACCCTTGCCCTGACCACCACATAGCCCTGCTTTGCCTTGTAACCCAGTGTCCTAGCTCTGTCTATTCTTGTGGGCTTGTCGACCCTGACAAAACTCTCGCCTTTCCTCCATTCGATCATCCTATGCCATTGCAGATCCTTGACATAGGAC
>CBDUXN010000135.1:0-9848 GCA_965371185.1 uncultured Thermoplasmata archaeon | reverse complement strand
ACACTTATTTTGTAATATATTTCATAGTTGCCATTTCTATCATCACGAAATACTAAATATACGATGTCTGGATCTTTTGCTGCTAGAAAGGGTAGATTGGATTCTCCATCTACATTAATAAGCTTGTTTTGAGATGTCCACGTTCCCCCATTATCAAGGCTTTTTACAAAGTTTACGAGAGCATCATTGAAATCACCGGTCCAATCATGCCATGCGACATAGACGTTTTCGCTTTTGTCCGCAGCGAGTGAGCACCAGCGAGCTATGTCACGACCAGGTCCCAATGTAACAACACTGCTCCAAGTGACGCCCAGGTTGGTGCTGTTGAGATATCTCACATAGGTCGTATGGCCGTTGATACCTGGTGAAGGGGCTGGATCATCACTGAAAACTACATGAATCACATCATCTTTTCCAATTGCGACTTGAGGATAACCAAGAATATATCCTTGATTAGCAGTGGCGTCTCCCGATGCTGAGTACAATTGTTGGATGGAAGACCATGTGCTCCCACCATCCGTGCTGTTCATGTAGTTCAGATACACGATTGTGGAACGCTGCTCCCTCCAAACAAGATGGAAAGTTCCAAAAGAATCTATGGCCATTTGTGGTTGATTCGAAACATATGGGTCGTTTGTTAATCGAAGGTCAGAATTCCAAGATACTCCATTATTTGTACTATTCTTAAGATATATCTCATAGTTTCCGTCCCTTTCATCTGCCCAAACCAGATATATATCACCGTTCGAATCTAAAGTGGCTATAGGTTGAGTTGAGGTGTTATCTGCGATGGTCAATCGTATATCATCCGACCAGCCAGGAGGATATGCTGAGGCATTTTCTCTCATTATGTTGAGAACTACCATGCTCATAATCACAAATGTCACAAATAGAAAAGTTACCCTCAATTTCCTCATGTAGCTCCCTCGGTAACATGCTGCAATTTTTAATCCCCCTACCGTAGTAATGTTGTTTCCTTGGCTAAGACGATTATCGATTTCAAAATATATATCTCTATCTGTCAATAATTTCAAATGTGAGACTAACTAGGATATCATTGCATTTCACTCTTATTTGAACGGAAATTATTAAAAAAACAGTGGATAAAAACCTCACATCAACCCCATCTCGCCCAGCTTTTCAGGCAGGTATGTATTGGTCACGAAATCCAATCCGTACTTAGCCAGGGCCTGCTGCTCGGCCTTCTTTTTTATTTCGAGCATCAATTCAATTTCATTCTTCCAGAACTGATTCTTGAACCTGGGATCCGAGAGCTCAGACTTCAGTGCGGCCACGTCCCTATCGTTCAGCTTGTCTGTAGGTAGCTCGTAGTTGAGGATGTCGGATGAAGTGATGCCAACATACTCTGCAGTTGGCGTGGCAAGGTACTCCGATATGTAGGCGGTTTTAATAGCACCGTAGGCAACGCTGGCAAATATCCTGAACGACCATGGATCGCCGTCAGTGAACACCGCAACAGGCAAATTGAATTCCTCGTTCAGGCGCTTGATGAACCGCCTCGTACTCCTTGCTGGCTGCCCTTTCAGGTGTACCAGAAGCGCGTTAGCCTCCTCGTCGAAGCCGTTTTCCACAAGCCTGTCGAACATACCACCTGTCTCTATTGCTATGATGAACTTCACGCCCACACTCTTGAATTTTATCTTGTCCTTCTCCACATTGTAGGGAATGCCGTAGCCTGAATCGCCAACATCATCGCTGCAGTTGATCTTCTTTTTCTTGCCTTTTCTGTCCACCTCTTCAATCGTGATGTTGCCCATGATCCTTGCTCCGTCCTCCTCGGGCCTGAGCTTGAAATCCTCCCGCATGCAGCCTGTGCTGGCCTCCAAATCCTCTGCCAGCTTATCGCTCTCGCTCTGTGCCGAGAACTTGGCAGACTCCCAGCCTTCTGAGATGTAGTACATCTCCCTTAGAGTTGAGGAGCGCTGGTTATCAATCATATTTTCAATGAACCCCATCATGTGCAGCGTTCTGAGAAGCATGTAGGCCCCGTCGAGCTTTTTCGCGCTGCGCATTCCCATGGACTTGCCGATCTTCCATACGTGATCCTTTTTGCTGAACTTGATGTTGCTCTTCGCCCGAACAGGTATCTTCATGCTGGGTATCTTCCCCTTGTCCATCTGGTTATAGATATCCTCTGCGATGGCGTTGAGCTCCCTAATGGCATTTTGATACCTAGCCTCAGTCATTTTCAGCCACCTCCTCTGCTACTTTTTCCTCACCCGATAAACTCACCTTGACCTTGATATCGAACCCGTTCTTTACAAGAGGCTCATCGTCACTCTCACCAGTTTCCTCCTCCACCTCTTCCTGGATTTCTTCCTCCTCGATAAAGTCCTCCAAGGTCGTGGTCGTATCCTCGATTTCATCGTCCAAGTCCCAATCACCTGGCAAGGGTTCGGCACCTATCACCTGGACAGGATTTATACCGCTCACATAGATCTCGGCCTCGTCGAAATCCTCCTTGTCCAAGCCCTTCAGTTTGAATGTGATATCCAATCTTTCTGTGGATGGTATGGATTTCAACTCCCATCTCATCTTCCCGCTCTTTCTTATCCTGCTTGGCTTCAGGCTGATGCTCTTCTCCTCTATGCTACCCGGGGGCACAACCGCATACAAATTGAACTTCTTTCTTGATGGTGTGTAGTTGTAGATGCTGATCGTCACCTCATGCTTTTTGTTCTTGAACTCAATTGAATCGTCTATCCAAACAACGTCCATGATCTTGGTGATGATAGGCTCTAACTTGGGCACAGGCTTGCCCACGATTTCAGCGGACTTCTCCGCAATTTTTGGTAACAAGCCCTGTACTATGTCGAACTTCTCCCTTGTCTTCTTCTTTCTCACCTTCTTCTTGATATGGATCTGCAGCTTCCTGGCGCAGAGCCTAAGAGCCCTTTCGACCTCCTCCCTTATCTCTGTAATGTCTGCAATTGCCTCCTTCGCCTCGGACGTGAAGGGAATTTCCGTGGAGGCCACATGAACCAGTATAATCGCAGGGCCGTAGGGTATGCCTTTGCCTCCCCTCTGCTCCAGACCGTAGCGCCGCCAGTCCACGTTCTCAATTGCAGCTGTGCAAGTGCAGCCGCCCTGCTGGTAGAGAAGAGGAACGCGATTCGCGAACCTCAGTATCTTGACTGTCCCTTCGCTGGACAGATCACCGCCGTGGACTATGCCGACCTCGACCTGGAACGGGTTGCCCGAGTAAACACTGGGATCCCTGGTCACAGGCGGAGCGTAGAAATCCGGCCTCATGTCATCTAAGACATTTTTCAAGCCTTTCTTTATGAGGAGCTCCCCAATGGGGGACAGGCAGTCCGTTGGGGGAGCCATTATTCTGATCTCCTTTATCGCCCCTATTATCTTTCTCGCGTCTTCCAGCTTCAGCCTGGTTGGCTTTATGGCAGGGTCAATTTCCGCTTTTTCGCAGATCTCCTTTGCCACTCTAGAACTGACCCTTGAGAAATCGCTTGTCAAAAATGATGACATCCTTTTCGCTTTCGTCGCTTTTGCCATCTTCATCAGTATTCCGAGCTCGATGCCCTGGGGATGCGGTTTGATTTCCTTTGTTGGAGAGGGCATTTTATCTGTGACCCTCTTGAACTCGGTCTTTGTGCCGTCCGGCTCCGTTAAATTGATCTGAGCGTGGGGGTTCACTATGGCGGTTCCTTTCAGGTACTCGTAAACTGACTGCTTGCCCTTGACGTACTTGGCCTTTATGCACATCTCGATCCTGGTGCCGTGCTCCTTCCCTTCCCATATCACGAAATCCTGCTTGAGGACATCGGGTCTGTTCCTCTTGGTGTCCATCACGAGCTCGATTTCATGCGCTACATCCTCTTTTGCGATCTTGGACCTAACCTTGGTGGGTTTGCCGCTTGTCAGCTGCGCATACATCACAACGGCTGAGATGCCTATTCCCTGCTGCCCCCTCGACTGCCTGATCGTGTGGAACCTTGAACCGTACAAAAGCCTGCCGAATATGGGAGGTATCTGCTTCTTCACTATACCTGGCCCGTTGTCCTCCATTATGAGCTGGTACTCGTTCCTTGACAGCTGCCTCAAATGAACTGATATCTCGGGCAGAATGTTGGCCTCCTCGCATGCGTCCAAAGAGTTGTCAACACCCTCCTTCACGGCCGTGAGCAGCGACCTCGTTAGGGTATCAAAACCCAGGATCTGCTTGTTCCTTTCGAAGAATTCCGAGACCGATATCTCCTTCTGCTTCTTTGCCAGCTCCTCAGCTATGGATCCCGACATAGTTCCCACTCTCCTTAAACGTTATAATGTTGATTATCCCAAAGTCCTGGTTCAATTCATTCTCATAGAACCTTTGGATTTTATCCCATCCTATCGACAGGTGTATAGAAATGTGGATTTATAAATATTATCGGTTACGGTATTTAACAATTAACGAAAAGATTATACCTTGAAGTTCCTCAACCGCTTTCCTCTTCGCTCTTCTTTGAGTCCTTAACCTTCTTCTTAGGCGGTCTTGGAGGGCGTCTTTTGGGCGGTGGCGGCGCCTCCTTGGGAGCTGGAGGGGCTTCTGGTGATTCTTGAGGCGGTTCCGGTGGTGGCGGTGGCGGTGCCTTGGGGGGTGGTTCTGATGGTTCCCCTGGTGGCGGACCAAGAGGTGGAGATTCGGGCGGGGGCTCCTCTAATGGGATTCCTTCGTCCTTTTGTAAATATATTGCGCCCATCTCTCCACATGCAGGGCACATAGCCGAAGATACCGTATCGAATTCCGCCAGTTGGAAGATCTCTCCGCAAGTCGAGCACTGCACATCCCTTTTACCGACTTCTGCCTCAGGCTCTTCAGCAACTTCTGCAACGGGCTCCTTTTTGGCTTGGATGGCGCTCGGTTCTGGTTTTGGCTTGGGCTTTATTCTCTCAGCATTCTCGTACATCGTCTTCGAGAGCACCAATGTCATGAAAAGGAAAACGACACCCAGAATCCAGAGGTAAACACCGCTTACAAAGAAACCGCCAAAGCCTGCAAAAAAGTAGAGAACCAGCAGTATCAGCAGCAATACCTTTGCGATGGTGTGCAGAAGGCCTATCTTCAAAACGTCATGCCTTCTGAACCTGTCAGGCATCGTAACAGTGAAGTAGCCAAAAACGGCCACGACTATGAAGAGAATCAAAGGGCACTCGATCCAGTTGAAATCCTCGTACATCAATTCGTCGCCAGTTTCCTCACCTGCTTTAAACGTGACGCTGTAGTGGTATATCTCCCCGAAAGGCGTTCTTATCAAAAAGAAGGAGCCTTTATTGATCTTGACGTTGGAATAATCAGCTATGTTCACCATGTACCCCGTGTGCTCGATCTTGTATGTCCCATGAAAGGTCTCGTTCAAAGGAGCGTATATCGCATCGTTGATGGTTGTATCTGATAGGGAGATATCCTGGCTTCCCGTAGGCACCCAGGCATCGAAGTAGAACTTGATCTCGATGTCACCGCTGGATGAGGAGGAGGTGCCTATTAAACCCTTCGTATCGGTCGTAATATCTTGATTCAGCAACGAGAAGGCTCTCAGCTTGGCTCCGTTGTACATCAGATCGTTGTGCTCCAGATAATATTCTAATTGATGTATATAAATTCGTACCTCGTCGGATTCCAAAATGCCGTTCGGAGGTCCCTGGGGCTCAGGCTCATCGTATTGATCGATGAGCGCATTTCTGAAATCTCCTGCGGCGTCGCCGCTCACCTTCCAGGTGAAATGTCCCCCACCGTGAACAGGTATTCCCGACATCATGGAAATGTCTGACCTGAGCTCCGTTGTACCTCCATTTTCCCCGATTTGAGCATTTGCTAACGGTGGGATAACAAAGCTCAAGAACACGAACAAAACCATTAACCAAGCAAATCTTGCCTTTAAATCATCCTTAGCCATGCTCTGCCCGAAATACATATGCCTTGGTGGTTTAAAACATTTTTGCCATCATTATCCGAGGTTGTTCCCTCTTAGTACCTACAGTCAATTATTTAATTGAGCGCGAGTTGAAGGGGCAAGGTGGAGGGCTCATCATAACTTCCTCACATTATCCTGTCCAATATCATCCTAAATCCCCGTTTCCAAGGCTTAATAGTCAAATCTCCTCACCAATTTATTTATAAACCATTATAACTTATATATTCCATGAGGATGTGAGTAATGACGGTTTTCTTTGGAAAGGGCAGCAAAAGCAGGATGTTCATATTAGCGGCCTTTATGGGGCTGATAGTCCTTGCTTTGATGATGCCTTCGCCAGTAGCAGCGCAGGATCATACATTTTTTATTGATATAGACCAAGACGAGCCGCAAAAGGTTGATTTCACCGTTTATGACGACATCACCATTCCCTTAACTGGAAATATCACGATAACCACGGACTCCGCTATTATCACTGTCTACTTTGGAATTTATACACCTGAGGGATGGGTAAAGTCCATCTCACCTGAAGAGGTGACAGTTTCGTACGGTACAACAACAATTTCTTTCGAGGGGGAGGTAACACCTAACTCGGAATCTCTACAAGACAATTATGATATATATGTATGGGCAAGCGCAGAGAGTAGATCTTATGGCGATATTGATTGGGGGTCCTCCACCTCCTCCGACCGCGAGCTATCGATCTTCGAGATCATCCAAAACAGGATTAAATTGCTTACGAACTTCCTTGAGCAAAAAGTCCTTCCTGATGGTACTGTCAGATATGAGTTTACAGTCACCAACATTGGCACTGTCCAAGACACTTTTTTCTTAAACCTGGTGGACGACGTGGTTCTAGAATCCGAGGGATGGGATATAAGAACGAGCACTGATAATCTCACCCTCGAACCTGGAGAATCCAAGCTTTTCATAGTTGAGCAACAAATACCATCTGATGCACCTATAGGGGATTATACGGTCAATGGCGTGGTTTCCTCCCAAAGCCATCCTGACTCCATACAAAGTCTGTCCATGAATACAAAGGTTCGAGTTCCACAAATATCCGAACCTTTCTGGACCCTGGGGTTGATCTTGATGATCACTTTTGTTGGCACGGGCATCGGCCTGGCCACTTTCATCGGAGCCACGGAGATCGGATATTTAGCTTTCTTGAGCCTTTTTTTACCTCTTTATGTCCGGCTGAGAAAGAAGGATGTGCTCAGCCACTTCACCAGAGGTCAAATTTTCGGTTATATTCAGGCGAATCCAGGTGCCCATTACAATGCGATTATTCAGTATCTGGGACTGCACAACGGTGTCGGGGCGTACCATCTCCAGGTGCTGGAAAGGGAGGGTTTCGTCAAGTCCTTGAGGGACGGAATATACAAGAGGTTCTATCCCACTGGTGTGAGGATACCTGAAAAAAGGCTGCACCTGAGCAGGCTCCAGAGGGATATTTTAGGGGAGATCAAAAGACATCCTGGGGTGACACAGAAACAGATCTCCAAGCTGCTGGACGAGAGCAAACAGGTTGTGAACTACCATGTTAAGATCCTCGAGGGCGCAGGCCTGATAAGACTGGAAAGAATAGGCAGGGAAACAGCATGCTTCTCAGGGAGAATGAAATACGTTTCTCAGGAAGATGTCTACGAAGTGGCGGATGAGAGCACCACTCAAGTGATGCACATCTGATTTTACTTTCATCCTACCCCCTGATAAATGTTTATAAATCGATAGCCCGATAGCAGTGACGGTGTTAAATTTTGCCCAGAACTGGTGTTGCCGAGCTGCCGTTGCATCCAGGCAAGGCTCCAAGATGGCTTTTTAAAAGGATGGTTGGGCTTGCAGAAGGCATCGTAGAGGTAATCGTTCTTGAATATAACGAGGAAGTGCTGTTGCAAAGGCTTTCTGATCCATTCTGGTTCCAGGCCTTCTCCTGCGTTTTGGGCTATGACTGGCATTCCTCAGGCACAACAACCGTTACATGCGGTGCATTGAAGGAGGCCTTGGAGCCGGAGAGACATGGAATAATGGTCGCAGGCGGGAAAGGAAAGGTGTCCAGGATGGCTCCTTCAGAGATATTAAAAGGTGGTGATATATTTGGCCTGTCCACTCAAAAAACAGAGGAGCTGGTTTATTCCAGCAGGATGAGCGCAAAGGTTGACAGCACCGCTGTTCAGGATTCTTACCAGCTATATCATCATGTCCTGATTTTCAATGAGAAGGGAAGCTGGTGCGTGATCCAGCAGGGCATGAACACTGAGAGCAGGTACGCAAGGCGGTATCACTGGCTCCATAAGCACTTGAAGAGTTTTGTTGATGAGCCTCATAACGCTATTATCGGTGAGAAAGGTAGGGAAAAAATCCTGGACATGACCTCACATATGAGCGAGGAGGCGAGAAGCATCTCCGTGGATTTGATCAAAGATTCTCCTAAGAAGCTCAAAAGGATCGTGGATTCACTTAGAAAACCCAATCAAGCCTCTCTGAGGGAATGGGGTTTGGAATTGGATGTTGGTTCCTCTCTTCCCATTACATCTCTCGTAATGCCTAGGAACATAAACTGGAACGTGATAAGAGGTGCTTATGAATTCCAGCCAAAGGACTATGAGGAGATGCTGAGCATAAAAGGTCTTGGTCCCAGGACAGTGCGCTCCCTGGCCCTGATCTCAGAGCTGGTTTACGGTGCAGAACCGAGCTGGAAGGACCCGGTCAAATTCTCCTTCGCAGTCGGAGGCAAGGACGGTGTGCCCTATCCTGTGGACAGAAAGGCCATGGACGAGAGCATTGATATCCTTAAAAGCGGGATCGATGAGGCCAAGGTTGGGAAGAAGGATAAGGTCAGAGCATTTAGAAGGCTCAGGGATTTCGTGCCCCCAGATTTCGAATGGTGGAACTGAGGCCGAGAATCTAATGTTCGGAAGTAAGGGCGGGCGGAGTGGGTAATGGTGGTGGGCAAAAGACGTTCTGGGGTGGCCGAGGTGAT
This sequence comes from uncultured Thermoplasmata archaeon, assembly GCA_965371185.1. GTDB lineage: Archaea > Thermoplasmatota > Thermoplasmata. The sequence continues at coordinate 929 of CBDUXN010000135.1, read as the reverse complement.
GGGATTTTGGGCGGGCGGGGGGGGATAAGGTGGAGGGCTTAAGCCGATATCCTCAAGCATAAATAAAAAGAACAGAAGGGGATACTGAAAAAAATTGCGAAGGAATTAAATCCGAGAATCGCAATAGGTGTTGCGAAATTTGAGGTGTGCGGAGGTAGTAAAATGGTAGGAATTGAGGAAGAAGTCGAATGCACGTACTGCGGCGGGATTATCCAGATAAGCAAGGCTGTGAAGGTGGATCACGAAACAGGGGAGTACATATACGCCTGCCCAGGCTGTGCTAAGATGTCGGACAGAAGGCCGTAGAGTTCTATTTCCATGATGATTTGAACTGCGGTGGACAGTATGAAAAAGGACTGGACAAGGGAAGAGCTGGAGAAAGATTACGTCGGCAAGATGAAGGCGATTACAATTCCTGTGAATGTTTCTATTTCTGGCAAGCAGAAGGTCCTCGACATGAGCGAGCTGGAGCGGCTTTTAAGGGATGCTGAGGTGATCGCTCAAGAGGATTGCTACTGCCGCGAGAAGATGGGAAACTGCATCGAGCCAATGGATGGCTGCCTGAGCCTGGACGAAGAAGCCATAGAGATCATGGAAATAAAAAATGCGAGGCGGATTTCGGTGGATGAGGCACTGGAATCTATGAAAAGAACCTATGATGCTGGCCTCGTTCACATGGCCTACATTTTCGAGGGAAAGGACAAGGTGGGTGTGATCTGCAGCTGCTGCTCGTGCTGCTGCCATTCTCTTTCTGCTTCTATAAGGTTCGGGTATGAAGATCACGTGTTCAGCTCGAAGTTCATCGCGGCTCAGGATCCCGAAAAATGTGGGAGTTGCGGGGTGTGTGAGGACAGGTGCCAGTTCGGTGCAAGGGAGATAGTTGATGATGAATTGATATTTTCCCAGGATAAATGCTTTGGCTGCGGGGT